>CAZOEC010000004.1:0-76361 GCA_964578635.1 uncultured Pseudomonas sp. | reverse complement strand
GGTGGCTTGTGGCTGATGAGTCTGCCGGTGGTGGTGGAATGGTCGGCGCGGCAGTTGGAGAGCGAACCGGCCCTGAGCGAATTGCACTGGCCCCGGTTGGCCGAGCAGGCGCAGGCGATTGTCGTCCTAGGCGGCGGACGCGAGCAGAATGACCCGGCCTGGGGCGGTGATCAGCCGAGCCTGATGGCCTTGGAGCGGGTGCGCTATGCCGCACGGCTGGCCAAGGCCTCCGGGCTGCCGCTGCTGATCAGTGGTGGGCTGCATTACGGCGCGCCGCCAAGCGAGGCAGCGCTGATGGCTGATGTGCTGGCGCGCGATTACGGGGTCAGGGTGCGCTGGCAGGAAGGGCTAAGCCGTACCACCTGGGAGAACGCGACCTACAGCGCCGACATTCTGCGCAAAGAAGGCATCACGCGGGTGCTGCTGGTCACCCAGGCCTGGCATGCGCCCAGGGCGCGCTGGTGTTTCGAGCAGGTCGGGTTGCAGGTGCTAAGTGCGCCCATGGGCTTTCTCGGCGTGGCCAACGGCCGCCCGGCGGGCGGTTGGCTGCCGGAAGGCAAGGCGCTCTGGCAGAACGGCCTGCTGCTTAACGAGGCCATTGGTTTGTGGGCGTATCGTTGGGTGCATGGCGGGGATAAGCGCTAAAAAACGGCCGCTCGTAGCCCGCCTAGATTCATAGAGCAGGCCGCGGAACGCGGTGCAATCCGGGTCCGCACTCCCGGATTGCGCCAAGGCTTATCCGGGCTACGCCTACGAGGCTACAGCGTCTTCGCCATACGGTTGGCCAGCAGAGCCCAGATAAACAGCAACAGGCAGAGGATCAGCTCGTAGCCTGGATAAGCCGCGGAGCGCGGTGCAATCCGGGGCCGCGTGCCCGGATTGCACCAAGGCCTATCCGGGCTACGCCTACGAGGCTATAACGTCTTCGCCATGCGGTTGGCCAGCAGGGCCCAGGCAAACAGCAACAGGCAGAGAATCAGCAGCGGCCAGCCGCGCCAGTAGAGGTAGGGCGTCAGCTGCTGCATGGGCACCACTTCGCCATACAGCACGCCCTGTTCGAACTGCGGCAGTTGCTCGGTGATCTGCCCGTAAGGGTCGATCAGCGCGGTGACGCCGTTGTTGGTGGCGCGGATCATCCAGCGGCCGGCCTCCAGGGCGCGCATCTGTGCCATCTGCAGGTGTTGCAATGGGCCGATGGAGCGGCCGAACCAGGTGTCATTGCTGATGGTCAGCAACAGATCGCTCTGGGCGGCAAGGCCGGCGGCGAATTCGGGGTAGACCACCTCGTAGCAGATATAGGCGGCGATCCGGTAGCCCTGGGCTTCCAGCAGCGGCTGTGCGGCCGAGCCGCGGGCGAAATCCGACATGGGCAGGTCGAAGAAGGCGATCAGGCCGCGCAGCACTTCCTGCAGTGGCACGTATTCGCCGAAGGGCACCAGCTTCTGCTTGAGGTAATCGCCGCTGCCCTGGCCGACCACGCTGATGGCGTTGTAATATCGCAGCTCGCCGCGCTCGTTGGCCTGGCGGATTGGCACCCCGGTGATCAGCGCCGCCTGGCGCTGGTTGGCAAACTCGGCCATCGCCCCGAGGTAGCCCAGAGCGTGTTCCTTGAGCACCGGTATGGCGGTTTCCGGCCAGACGATCAGGTCGGTCGGCGTGGCGTTGAGGCTGAGGTCACGGTACAGCGCCAGCTGTGCGTTGAGCTGCGCCGGGTCCCACTTGAGGTTCTGCTCGATATTGCCCTGCACCGCGGCCACCGTCATGGGCGCGCCGGCGGGCTGGGTCCAGGCGTGCCCCTTGAGGGCCAGGCCGGCGATCCAGGGGGCCAGCAGCAAGAGGATGCCGGTGGCGAGAAAGGCCTTGCGCGTACGCAGCTGCGCCAGGTTGACCAGCAGCGCGGCGCTCAGGGCCAGCACCAGCGAGATCAGCCAGACGCCGCCCACCGGGGCCAGGCCGGCCAGCGGGCCGTCGAGCTGGCTGTAACCGGCGTAGAGCCAGGGGAACCCGGTGAGAAACCAGCTGCGGAAGGCTTCCTGGGTCAGCCACAGGGCGGCGAAAGCCAGGGCGTCGGCCAGCGGTGCTTCCACCCGGCGCAGCCAGCGGGTCCAGACCCAGGCGCTAAGGGCGAACAGCAGGCCGAGGCCGGCGACAAACAGCAGGGTGAGGAAGGCGGCCAGGGGCGGCGAGGCCGCGCCGTAGTCGTGAATGCTCACATAGACCCAGCTGGTGCCGGCGGCGAACAGGCCGAAGCCATAGCACCAGCCGCGTAGTGCCGCCTGGCGCGGGCTGAGATCGCGCAGGCCGAGGTAGAACAGGGCGATGGACAGCAGGGCCAGTGGCCAGAAGTCGTAGGGGGCCAGGGCCAGTGGGGTGATGGCCCCCGCCAGCAGGGCGATCAGATTGCCGGGCCAGCCAGCTCGGGTTATCCAGTGCATTGCATGCAGATCCTTGGATTGGGGGGGCGCAAGGGTAGAGGGGAATGCGCAAGCGGGGAAGGCGGTATCTGCAGATACCGCCGTGGTAGGGGCCAGGCCTGGCTGGCGAGGGCTCCTACAAGGCGCGCTGGGCTTAGCGCAGCAGCGGAGTCAGGCGCAGCAGGTGAATGCGACGGCTGTCGGCGCTGATCACGCGGAAGCGGAAGCCGCCGATGTCGGTGACTTCGTTGCGCTTGGGCAGATGGCCGAAGGCGCTCATTACCAGGCCGCCGACGGTGTCGAATTCGTCATCGGAAAACTCGCTGTCGAAGGATTCGTTGAAGCTGTCGATCGGGGTCAGCGCCTTGACCAGGAAGTCGCCCGAGGGCAGAGGCTTGACGTAGCTGTCTTCCTCGACGTCGTGCTCGTCCTCGATATCGCCGACTATCTGTTCAAGCACGTCCTCGATGGTCACCAGGCCAGCGACGCCGCCGTACTCGTCGATCACCACGGCCATATGGTTGTGGTTGGCGCGGAATTCGCGCAGCAGCACGTTAAGGCGCTTGGACTCGGGCACGAAGGTGGCCGGGCGCAGCAGGTCCTTGATATTGAAGTTGGGCTGTTCGCCTGAGAGGATCAGCGGCAGCAGATCCTTGGCCAGGAGGATGCCGATGACATCGTCGAGGCTCTCGCCAACCACCGGATAGCGCGAGTGTGCGGCTTCGATGATCGAGGGCAGAAATTCCTTGGGCGTCTGGTTGGCCTTGATGCTCATCATCTGCGAGCGCGGCACCATAATGTCGCGAACCTGCAGGTCGGCGACCTGAATTGCACCTTCGACGATGGCCAGTGCTTCGCTGTCGAGCAGCTTGTTCTGATGCGCTTCGCGCAGCACTTCCAGCAATTCCTTGCGGTTCTTCGGCTCATGAGCAAAAGCCTGGGTCAGTCTGTTAAACCAGGACTTCTGCTCGTTGCTCGATCGGTCTTCGCTCATGGTGGTTACTCAGGAACCTTTTTTAATTTCTGTGGGTGGATTATTCGTGGTCGGCGTAGGGGTCTGGATAACCCAACTCAGCCAGCAATTCTCGTTCCAGCGCTTCCATCTCTTCGGCTTCCTCGTCCTCGATATGGTCGTAGCCGAGCAGGTGCAGGCAGCCGTGGATCACCAGGTGCGCCCAATGTGCATCCAGAGTCTTGGCTTGTTCCTGGGCTTCGCGCTCAACCACCGGCACGCAGATCACCAGGTCGCCGAGCAGCGGGATATCCAGCATCTCGTCCGGCACATCGGCAGGGAAGGACAGTACGTTGGTGGCGTAGTCCTTGTGCCGCCAGGTGTTATTCAGCTCGCGGCCCTCGGCCTCGTCGACCAGGCGGATGGTCAGCTCGGAGTCGGCGCTGCGCTGGCGCAGGGCAAGCGCGCACCAGGCGCGCAGCTGCGCTTCGCTCGGCAGATCGGTGGCTTCACTGGCGACCTGCAGATCCAGCTCAAGCATTGCTGTCGTCCTCGTCTATCAGCTTGCCGTGCATGCGATTGTCGTAGCGCTCGTAGGCCTCGACGATACGTTGCACCAGGGGGTGGCGCACCACGTCCTTGGGCTTGAAGTGGGTAAAGCTGATGCCCGGCACTTCGTGCAGCACGTCGATCACGTGGGTCAGGCCGCTCTTGGTGCCGCGCGGCAGGTCGACCTGGGTGATATCGCCGGTGATCACCGCGGTCGAGCCGAAGCCGATGCGGGTGAGGAACATCTTCATCTGTTCCAGTGTGGTGTTCTGGCTTTCGTCGAGGATGATAAAGCTGTTGTTCAGGGTGCGGCCGCGCATATAGGCCAGCGGCGCGACCTCGATCACCTGCTTCTCGATCAGCTTGGCCACCTGCTCGAAGCCGAGCATCTCGTAGAGTGCGTCGTACAGTGGGCGCAGGTAGGGATCGATCTTCTGCGACAGGTCACCGGGCAGAAAGCCGAGCTTCTCGCCAGCCTCTACCGCCGGGCGCACCAGCAGGATGCGGCGGATCTGCTCGCGCTCCAGGGCGTCCACGGCGCAGGCCACCGCCAGGTAGGTCTTGCCGGTGCCGGCCGGGCCTACGCCGAAGTTGATGTCGTGCTCGAGGATGGCTTTGACGTAGCGCTGCTGGTTGACCCCGCGCGGGCGGATCATGCCCTTGCGCGTACGCAGGGCGACGCTGGCTTCGGCGATGGGGTTGGCCAGCTCTTCGATGCCGGACTCCTGTAGAAACAGGTGAACCAGGTCGGGCGACAGCTCGGTGCTCTTGCTTTCGCGATAGAGGCGGCGCAGCAGTTGTTCCGCGGAGCTGGTCTGCTCCGGTGCGCCGATCAGTTCGAACTGGTTGCCGCGGTTGCGGATTTCGATCCCCAGGCGCTGCTCGATCAAACGCAGATGCTCGTCGAGTTGGCCGCAGAGGTTAGCGAAGCGGCGGGCCTCAAAGGGTTCAAGGATAAAACGATGGGGTTCTATGGGTGTGTTCAAGGTCGTTTGATGGCCGCCAGTCGGCTGGGGTAATGGGCGAAGAATAGCGCTAGGTGTTCGCGCGGGAAAGCTCGGACTGTTGCGACTTTAGCATTGCCTTTATATGGATTTGATTTCCGCTCGGCAGGCTTGGCCCGCAGCCCGTGCCGCGCCGGCTGTCGAATAGCGCCGGCGGGGGCGATTCCGGGTGCTTCTGCCCGCTAGGCGAGCAGGGTGCCGCGCAGCGAGTTGGGCATGGCTTCGTCGATATGCACGTCGACAAACTGGCCGATCAGGCGCGGGTTATCGGAGCGGAAGTTGACCACTCGGTTGCTCTCGGTGCGGCCCTGGAGCATGCCAGGGTCCTTCTTCGAGTAATCGTTGACCAGGATGCGTTGCACGGTGCCCGCCATTCGTCGGCTATTTTCGAAGCCCTGCTGGGTGATGCGGTGTTGCAGCAATGCCAGGCGCTGTTTTTTCAGCTCCAGCGGGGTGTCGTCGGGCAAATCGGCTGCAGGGGTGCCAGGGCGCGAGCTGTAGACGAAGGAGTAGCAGAAGTCGAAACCGACATCCTCGACCAGCTTCATGGTCTGCTCGAAGTCCTTCTCGGTTTCACCGGGGAAACCAACGATAAAGTCCGAGCTGATCAGGATGTCCGGCACTGCGGCGCGCAGCTTGCGGATGCGCGATTTGTATTCCAGTGCGGTGTGGTTGCGCTTCATCGCCGCGAGAATGCGGTCCGAGCCCGACTGCACCGGCAGGTGCAGGTATTTCACCAGCTCGGGGATCTCGGCATGGGCCTGGATCAGCGCGTCGGAGAACTCCAGCGGGTGGCTGGTGGTGTAGCGAATACGGTCAATGCCGTCGATGGCGGCCACGGCATACAGGAGCTCGGCGAAGTCGGCGATCTGGCCGTTCTGGGTCGCGCCGCGGTAGCCGTTGACGTTCTGCCCGAGCAGGGTGACTTCGCGCACGCCGTGTTCGGCCAGGTGGATGATCTCGCCGAGCACATCGGCCATCGGGCGGCTGACTTCTTCGCCGCGGGTATAAGGCACCACGCAGAAGGTGCAGTACTTGCTGCAGCCTTCCATTACCGACACGTAGGCGCTGGGGCCGTCGACGCGCGGTTCGGGCAGGCGGTCGAACTTCTCGATCTCGGGGAAGCTGATATCGACCTGGGCGATCTTGGTGGTGCGCGCGGCATCGATCATTTCCGGCAGGCGGTGCAGGGTCTGCGGGCCGAAGACCACGTCGACGTAGGGCGCGCGATCACGAATCGCCGCGCCTTCCTGGCTGGCCACACAGCCGCCGACGCCGATCACCAGGTCCGGATTGGCAATCTTCAGCTTTTGCCAGCGGCCAAGTTGCGAGAACACCTTGTCCTGGGCTTTTTCGCGGATCGAGCAGGTGTTGAGCAGGATGATGTCGGCGTCTGCTGCCTTCTCGGTGACTTCCAGGGCTTGATGTTCGCCCAGCAGGTCGATCATGCGCGAGCTGTCGTACTCGTTCATCTGACAACCGTGGGTTTCGATATAAAGCTTCTTGGTCATGCGCGCTCAACAAGGGGGATCGAAGAACCGCGCATTATAGAGGCCGAAGGCTCGGGTTCCTAGCATTGGCTGCTCGGCGGCTATGCTATGATTTGCGCCCTCCAAAATTAACCCCCGGTGCGAACTGCATAGCCATGAGCAAACGCGAGCCTATCTACAAGGTGATTTTCCTCAACCAGGGCCAGGTGTACGAGATGTACGCCAAGCAGATCTTTCAAAGCGATCTGTGGGGCTTTCTGGAGGTGGAGGAGTTCGTCTTTGGTGAGCGCACCCAGGTGGTGGTCGACCCCAGCGAAGAAAAGCTCAAGGCGCAGTTCGACGGTGTGGTGCGCAGCTTTATCCCCATGCACGCAATTATCCGCATCGACGAAGTCGAGCGTCTGGGCACGCCGAAGATCAGCGAAGCCAAGGGCGGCGGCAATGTGATGCCCTTCCCCATGCCGATGCCGGACAAATAAGGACCTACATACGATCTGCTGCGCGTCGGCCCTGCTGCGTTAAAAACAGGCTCGGAATGCTCATGTACAACAGTACACTCCGCTTCCTCGCCTGTTTTTGCCTTGCATGACTCTAGCTCGCGAGATCTTAAACCGCGTCTAAGCGTGTCAGATACAAGGATGGGTTGAGCTTGCGATACCCATCATCAGGCCGCATGGGTATCGCTTCGCTCAACCTACGCGGCTCGACCCATCCGGTCTTAGCTCAGCCTGCGGTGAGTCAGGGCAGCGGGGCGAACGGCGAGGTAAGGGCGTCGGCGTTCTGCAGCTCCAGCAGGTAGTTGCGGAAGATCTGCCCGAGCACCTGGCTGGCGATTTCCAGTTCATCGCGGGGCATCTGTGCGGCGATCAGGTCGGCGCTGTCCATGGCTTCGTCCGAGCCATTCACCGCCGCCATCTTCAGCACTATATAAGCCTGGACGTTATTGGCCGGCACGCCTTCGCCGCGGAAGAACATCATGCCCAGGCGATACTGCGACGGGGCATGGCCCTGCAGCGAGGCCAGTTCGAACCATTTAAGCGCCTGGCCCAGATCGCGCTCGGTGCGCTTGCCGTCGTAATAGAACTCACCCAGCTCGTACTCGGCCTGCAGATCGCCGTTCTGCGCGGCCTGTTGGCAGGCAGCGAGGGCGTCGGGCAGATCTTCGGGGGCGGTATTCAGCGAGCAGCTGCCGGGGGCAGGGATCAGCAGGGTATTGCCGCCCGCCAGGGCGAGCAGGGGGAGCAGGAGCAACAGGCAGCCCAGGGACAGGGTGCGGCCGGTGCGTTTCATGAAAATCCATTTACCTCGGATGCAGAACAGGCGGTGTGCCTGGCCGACGAAACGCGTCGGCCTTCACATTATGAAATAAGCAGCGGCGTTCTTACAAAGTCTTTACCGGGTTTTCTCCCAGGTCAGCTGTTTTGGCGCTGCCCGGCAGGTTTAGCAGCAGCCAGGCCAGCAGCGGATAAGCCGGTGTCAGCAGGCCATGAAACAGGTCGACGCGGCGCAGCGGGCCGATAAAACCCTCGGTGCCGACGGCCAGCCCGGCCAGCAGAAACAGGCCGACCACCCCGGCCGCCGCGGCGACGGGCAGGCGACGTGGCCATTGCACTGCGCCGGCATAGAGAATCAGCAGCAAGGTGGCCAGGTTGAGCAGCAGACGGTAGTCGTCGAGCAGGTTCATCTGCCGGAACAGTTCGAAAAAGGCGCACAGGCCCAACACGATGCGCCCCCAGTTCGGCCGACTCCAGGCCCAGCCGCGGCCTAGCGCCAGGGCCGCGGCCCCCAGCAGCGGCAGGGCGAGAAAGCTGCTGGCCTGGCTTAACCACAGGTGTGCGGCCTGCCAGTCAGGGTCGACGCCATAGCGCATCACACCAACCGAGGCGGCCGCAGCCGGCAGCAGAAAGCCCAGCAGGGCGCAGAACAGTGCCGGCTGATCGCCTTCGCCATAGTGCTTGCGGGCTTTGCCGATAGCGACCACGCAGCCGAGGCAGGCCAGGGCCAACACACCATCGGAGAGTGCCGTGCTGTACTGCATCAGGCGTTCTTCAGCTCGGCGAAGGCGCGCTCGGCGGCGTCCAGGGTGATCTTCAGTTCGGTTTCGCCGTGGGCGATGGAGGTGAAGCCGGCCTCGAAGGCACTTGGGGCCAGGTAGACGCCGCCCGCCAGCATCAGGTGGAAGAAACGCTTGAAGCGCTCGGCGTCGCTGGCCATCACGTCGTCGAAGGTGACGATATCGTCCGCCCCGCTGAAATACAGGCCGAACATGCCCCCGGCCTGGGTGGTGACGAACGGGATGCCGGCGGCATCGGCGCGGTCCTGCAGGCCTTGCAGCATCAGGCTGGTGTAGTCGCTGAGGGCGGCGTGGAAGCCCGGTGCGCTGATCAGCTTGAGGGTGGTCAGGCCGGCGGCCATGGCCAGCGGGTTACCCGACAGGGTGCCGGCCTGGTAGACCGGGCCGAGGGGGGCGATGCATTCCATGATCTCGCGCTTGCCGCCGAAGCAGCCGACCGGCATGCCGCCGCCGATGATCTTGCCGAAGGTGGTCAGGTCCGGGGTCACGCCGTAATGGGCCTGGGCACCGCCGAGGGCGACGCGGAAACCGGTCATTACTTCGTCGAAGATCAGCACCACGCCATGCTTGTCGCACTGCTCGCGCAGGCCTTGCAGGTAGCCCGGAGCAGGCGGCACGCAGTTCATATTGCCGGCCACCGGCTCGACGATGATGCAGGCGACGGTCGAACCGACTTCGCTGAGCATTTGCTCAACCGCGTCGATGTCGTTGAACGGCAGGGTCAGGGTGTGTTTGGCGAAGGCCGCCGGCACACCGGCGGAACTCGGCACGCCCTGGGTCAGCAGGCCCGAGCCGGCTTTTACCAGCAGGCTGTCGGAATGGCCGTGGTAGCAGCCTTCGAACTTGATGATGCTGTCGCGGCCGGTAAAGCCGCGGGCCAGGCGAATGGCGCTCATGGTCGCCTCGGTGCCGGAGCTGACCATGCGCACCATCTCCATCGACGGCACCATGGCGCAGACCAGGTCGGCCATCTCGGTTTCCATGGCGGTCGGCGCGCCATAGGACAGGCCGTGCTCCAGCTGGCGACGCACTGCATCGAGCACATCCGGGTGGCTATGGCCGAGGATCATCGGGCCCCAGGAGCCGACGTAGTCGACATAGCGCTTGTCGTCTTCATCGGTGACGTAGGCACCTTCGGCGTGCTTGAAGAACAGCGGGGTGCCGCCGACGCTTTTGAACGCGCGCACCGGCGAGTTGACGCCGCCGGGGATGTGCTTCTGGGCGTTGGCGAAAAGGATTTCGGAGCGGGACATGGCAGGGCCTCTCAAGCAGGGAGTCGGGGCGAGCCGGGCCGCCCCTGAGAACGATTAGTTAGAAATGAACAGCTCGCTAAAGGCGCGGGCGCGACGCTCGACTTCGGCGGCCGAGTCGGCACCGAACAGGCCGTGGACCACTGCGACCATGCTGGCACCCTGGGCGATCAGCGCGGGGGCGTTGTCCAGGGTCACGCCGCCAATGGCGACGATGGGCAGGTTGACCTTGGCTTTTGCCGCAACCAGCAGGTCGACGTCGGCCGCCGGCGCGCCGGGCTTGGTATTGGAATTGAAGAAGCGGCCGAAGGCGACATAGCTTGCGCCTTCCCTGGCAGCGGCTTCGGCCAGCTCCAGCTGGGCGTGGCAGGTGCCGCCGATAATTGCTTTGCGCCCGAGCAGGGCGCGGGCCACGGACAGCGAACCATCGCCTTGGCCCAGATGCAGGCCTACACCCAAACGGGCGGCCAGTTCGGCGTCGTCGTTGATGATCAGCGCGGCACCGTAACGGTTGCACAGCTCGCGCAGGGCTTCGGCTTCACGCAAGCGGCGGGCGTCATCGCTGGATTTGTCGCGGTATTGCAGCAGCGTCGCGCCGCCCTTGAGCGCAGCTTCGACGTAGGGCAGCAGCTTGCCCTTGAGCAATTCGCTGTCGGTGATGGCATACAGGCCACGCAGTTTCATCGCAAGCGCTCCATCAGCGGCTTTCTATTAATAAGCATCCAGCGGCAGGCGGCGCGGAATGTACTGGCCATGGCCAGGCTGTTCGGCATCGCGCAGGGTGCGCCAGGTGTAGTCGAGGGCAAATTGCACGGCGCTGACCAGTTCCTGGCCCAGGGCCAGGCGGCCGGCCAGGGTGCTGGCCAGGGTGCAGCCGGAGCCATGGTAGCTGCCGGGCAGGCGCTGGCAGACGAAGGTGTGACGGCTGCCGTCGCGGCTGTACAGGCGGTTGTGCACTTCATGCTCATCGCCATGGCCGCCGGTGATCAGCAGGTGCTGGATATAGGGCAGCAGCTTCTCGGCGCACTCATCGGCCGTGCCATCCGGCAGTTCGGCGAGGATGCGTGCTTCCGGCAGGTTAGGCGTGGCGATGGTCGATACGGCGAACAGGCGTTCGCGCATGGCATAGCCGACTTCATCCTTACCCAGTGCGCCGCCACCGCCGGCACGCAGCACCGGGTCGCAGACCAGCGGGATATCCGGCAGGCGTTGCATGATTTGCAGCACGGTTTCGACCATCTCCACCGAGCCGAGCATGCCGAGCTTGACCGCTTCGATCGGCAGATCGTTGATCACCGCATTGGCCTGGGCCAGCACCCACTCGCGGTCGAGCACGCGGAAGTCGGAAACATTGACAGTGTCCTGCACGGTCAGCGCGGTCACGGTGGGGGCGGCATGGCAGCCCTGGGCGAGCAGGGCTTCGATATCGGCTTGCAGGCCGGCACCGCCACTGGGGTCGTGACCGGACAGGCACAGCACTACGGGGCGAGAAGTAGGCGTTTTCATGGTGCGCGAGCTTACCACCAAACCGGCGATTGCAGACCCCGAAACGGCAGGAAAGCCAGCCCGGCGGACGATCTGTCGCATGCCTCTATAGCGTAGCGGCCTGGGCCAACGAAGGTTGTGAGACTCAGGCGGTTCAGGTTTTTCTGGGGCTCTGGCGCAAATGCCTATGCTAGAGTGCCAGCATCCCAATACAACGCTTCCAGCGGCGCGCCGTGGTGCCGCTGGCTTACTCTGGCTGAGCTGCATGCATTACATCCTTCTCTGTTTCTTTATGCTGCTGCCAGGTTTGGCCGGGGCCTTGGTGTTTGACGAAAACACCCGCAGCCTGCCGCTCGGCAAGACCCTGTCGGTATTCGAGGATGTACGCGGCGATGCCAGCATCGAGGACATCACCTCGCCGGCGCTGCAGACCAGTTTCCGCCCCCATGACAAGGCGGTGCTGAATGCCGGCTACTCGCGCTCGGTATTCTGGTTGCGGCTCGACCTGCATTATCAGCCGGTTCAGCTGGAGGGGGCGCAGCCCTGGTTGCTGGAGCTGGCGTACCCGCCCCTGGATCATCTCGAGCTCTACCTGCCTGCGCCCGCGGGTGGTTTTCGCCTGGCCCAGCGCACAGGCGACGCCCTGCCGTTTGCCAGCCGGGAGATCAAGCAGCACAACTACCTGTTCGAACTCAAGCTGCCGCCGAACCAGCCGCAGCGCATCTATCTGCGCCTGCAGAGCCAGGGGTCGATCCAGGCCCCGCTGACGCTCTGGGCCCCGAATGCCTATCTGGAGGAGCAGCCGGCGCGGATCTACGTGCTGGGCATCATCTACGGCGTGCTGCTGGTGATGCTGATCTACAACCTGTTTATCTTCCTCAGCGTGCGCGACACCAGCTACCTGTATTACATCTTCTATATCGCCTCGTTCGGCCTCTATCAGGTCTCGGTCAATGGGGCCGGCATCGAGTATTTCTGGCCCAACAACCCTTGGTGGGCGAATGCCGCCACCCCCTTTCTGATCGGCTCGGCGGCGCTGTTCGGCTGCCAGTTCGCCCGCAGCTTCCTGCATACCGCCGAGCACAGCCCCTGGGTCGACCGCATCCTGCTGGTGATGATGGCCTGCGGTGCCGGGGTAATGGTGCTGGCGGTGACGGTCAGCTATGCGCTGGCCCTGCGTCTGGCCACTTTCCTGGCGCTGACCTTTACCGTGGTGATCTTCGTCGCCGGGGTGCTGGCCTGGTTGCGCGGCATGCGCGTGGCGCGCTACTTCATCATCGCCTGGAGCGCCTTTCTCGCCGGCGGGGCGATCAATACATTGATGGTGCTGGGCTACCTGCCGAATATCTTCCTGACCATGTATGCCAGCCAGATCGGCTCGGCCCTGGAGGTTGGCCTGCTGTCCCTGGCCCTGGCCGACCGGATCAATGCGATGAAGGAGGAGCGCGCGCGCATCCTGCACGACGCCGGGCTCGAGCTGGAGGCGCTGAACCAGGAACTGGCCAACAACAACCGGCTCAAGGACGAATTTCTCGCCACCGTCACCCATGAGCTGCGTACTCCGATGAACGGGGTGATAGGTTCGCTGGAGCTGATGCAGATGGTCCGCCTCGACGGCGAACTGGCGCAGTACCAGAAAACCGCCGCCAGTTCGGCGCGGGACATGATGCGCATGGTCAACGACATCCTCACCCTGACCGAGCTGCAGGCCGGCAAGCTCTACCCGCGGCGCGAGCCTTTCAGCCTGCGCGGCTTGTTCGACGGCCTGCGTGCGCAGTACGCGCCGCGCGCCGAGGACAAGGGCCTGCGCTTCGAGCTGCTGCTGGATGAAAGCCTACCCGATACCCTGGAAGGGGATGCCGGCAAACTGGCGCAGAGCCTGGGTTGCCTGCTGGATAACGCGATCAAGTTCACCAGCCATGGCGCGGTTCAGCTGCGGGTCAGCCGGGTGGGCAACGGCTCCGACAACCTGCCACTGTGCATCGAGGTGGTGGACAGCGGCGTGGGCTTCGAAACGCCGCCGCAAGTGCGCCTGTATCAGCGCTTCCAGCAGCTGGATGGCTCCATGACCCGCGAATACGGCGGCCTGGGGATCGGCCTGGCCATCTGTCGGCAGCTGGTCGATCTGCTCGGCGGCAGTCTTAGCCATGAGTCGCAGCCGGGGCAGGGCAGTCGCTTCCGCCTCGAAGTGCCCCTGGCGCTGCCGGTGCAGGCACCGGCGCAGGCGGTCGCGCCGCGGCCTGTCAATGCGCCGGCGCTGCGCCAGCCGCAGCAATGCACGGTACTGGTGGTGGAGGACAACGCCATCAATCAGCTGGTGACCCGCGGCATGCTGCTCAAACTGGGTTACCAGGTGCGCACCGCCGACAACGGTGCCGAGGCCCTGGAGTTGCTGCGTAACGAGTCGGTCGACGCGATTCTGCTGGATTGCCAGATGCCACTGATGGATGGATTTGCCACCTGCCGGGCGCTGCGCAACCTGCCGGGTTGCGCCGATGTGCCGGTGCTGGCCATCACGGCCCACAGCCACAGCGGCGACCGCGAGCGCTGCCTGGCCGCGGGGATGAGCGACTACCTGGCCAAGCCGGTGAAGTTCGAGCAGTTGCGTCGCCTGTTGCATGACTGGGTGCTTTGCCGCGCGGGCTGAATGGAAAGGTTGATTGGCCTGGGTTGCAGCCCGCGTAGCCCAGATAAGCCTTGGCGCAATCCGGGATCGCGCCCCCGGATTGCACCGCGTTCCGCGGCTTATCCGGGCTACCAGCTGATTCTCTGCCTGTTGCTGTTTGCCTGGCCTCTGCTGGCCAACCGTATGATGGCCAAGACGCTGTAGCCTCGTAGGCGTAGCCCAGATAAGCGCCAGTGCAATCCGGGACCTGCTATCCCGGATTGCACCGCGTGCCGCGGTTGATCCGGGCTGCGAATGCCCGCAGTACCCGGCTTGGTCTCTGTCTTGGCCGAAATGTCCCTTTAGTCAAACTCTGAATCCTGATTCACTGGAACAATAGTGAATCGGGATTCAGACCATGGCTTACCGCACTACAGCCCTGCGTATCGACCGCGACCAGGCCCTGCGTGAACGCATACTGGCCAGCGCCCTGGCGCTGGTGGTCGAGGGCGGGTTCGCCGCCCTGACCATGCAGGCCCTGGCCGAGGACGTGGGCATTGCCACCGGCAGCCTGTATCGGCACTTTCACAACAAGGGCGAACTGGCCGCCGAAGTCTTTGCGATAGCCAGTCAGGGCGAGCTCGATGCGCTGCTGCAGACCCTGCGCGGCCCGGGTCCACCCGCCGAGCGCCTGGCCGCCGGCTTGCAGCAGTTTGCCGCGCGCGCCTGGCACAGCCGGCGTCTGGCCTTTGCCCTGATCGCCGAGCCGGTCGAGCCACAGGTCGACGAGCAGCGCCTGCTCTTCCGTGAGGCCTATGCCGAACTGTTCGGCGAGCTGCTCGAACAAGGCAACGCCGCAGGCGTATTCCACGTGACCCATCTCGGCCTGACCGCCGCCTGCCTGGTCGGCGCTATCGCCGAAGCCCTGGTCGGCCCTTTATCGCCCCCCGCTCGCGCCGCCCGCGAAGCGGGTTATCCCGCCCCCAGCCTGGCTGAAGTCAGCCAGGGCCTGGTCACCTTCTGCCTACGCGCCGTGGGCGCACCCTTGCCCGAAAAGGAGCCACAGCCATGAATGCCAGTGAGCACGCCGAAACCCATGAAGTGTTCAATCAAGTGCCGCCGCTGGATGGGGCCAACCTGTACCGCCTCGACCTGCCGCTGCAGGAGTGGACCAAGCGTTTCGGTGGTGGCTGGGCCGAGCCGCGTCTGGATGCCTACGGGGCTCTGGCCGGCGGCGAGCTGATGGCTGCCGGCTTTCTCGCCAACGAGAACAAGCCGGTGTTCAAAAGCCACGACCGCTATGGCCATCGCGTCGATCTGGTGGAGTTCCATCCGGCTTATCACCAGCTGATGAGCGCGGCCATCGAGCATGGGCTGCCGTCCATGCCCTGGACCGAGCCGCAGCCCGGTGCCCAGGTGGCCCGCGCCGCCATGAGCTACCTGCACAGCCAGGCCGAGGCCGGTAGCGGTTGCCCACTGACCATGACCTTCGCCAGCGTGCCAGCGTTGAAGCTGCAGCCGGATCTTGCCGAGATCTGGCTGCCAAAAATCCTCTCGACCCAGTACGACCCGCGCAATCTGCCGATCGAGCAGAAAACCGGCGCGACCATCGGCATGGCCATGACCGAGAAGCAGGGCGGCACCGATGTGCGCGCCAACACCACCCGCGCCTATCCGGTGGGCCTCGGCGGCCCGGGCCAGGCCTATGAGCTGGTCGGCCACAAGTGGTTCTGCTCGGCCCCCATGTGCGACGCCTTTCTGACCCTGGCCCACACCGACAAGGGCCTGACCTGCTTTCTGTTGCCGCGCCACCGCCCGGATGGCACGCGCAACGAGTTCTATATCCAGCGTCTGAAAAACAAGCTGGGCAACTGGTCGAACGCCTCCAGCGAAGTGGAGTTTCGCGGTGCTCTGGCCTGGATGGTTGGCGACGAAGGCCGTGGCGTGCCGACCATTATCGAGATGGTTGCGCTGACCCGCTTCGACTGCATGATCGGTTCCAGCGCCCTGATGCGTCAGGCCCTGACCCAGGCCGCCCACCACTGCGCCCATCGCCAGGTCAGCGGTCGGCTGCTCAGCGAGCAACCGCTGATGCAGAACGTACTGGCCGATCTGGCCCTGGAAAGCGAGGCGGCCCTGGCGCTGACCCTGCGCATGGGCAAGGCGCTGGACAACCCCACAGACCCGCAGGAAAGCAAGTTCGCCCGCCTGGTCACCGCCGTGGGCAAATACTGGATCTGCAAACGCGCGCCAGCGATGATCAACGAGGCCGCCGAGTGCATGGGCGGCGCTGGTTATGTCGAGGAAACCATTCTGCCGCGGCTGTACCGCGAGGCACCGGTCAACTCCACCTGGGAAGGCTCGGGCAATGTGCAGTGCCTGGACGTGCTGCGCGCCCTGTCCAAGGAACCCGGTGTACTCGATGCGCTGTTCCATGAGCTGGGTGACGGCCATGGCGACGCCCGCCTCAAGGCGCATATCGAAAAACTCCAGGCGGACTTCCGCGACACCGCCGATATCCAGTACCGCGCCCGTCAACTCACCGAAGACGTGGCCCTGGCCCTGCAGGCCAAGCTGCTGCTGGAGGCGGGCAACGCGCGTGTGTCCGACGCCTTTATCGCCAGCCGTCTGGGCGGCCAGGGCGGGCGGGTCTACGGCACCTTGCCGCGGGGTATTGATGTCGAGGCGCTGGTGGCGCGCAGCTCGCCGGCTGAGCTCTAGGCCAGACTTTTTCGGCGGCGCTGTCAGCGCTTCTGCCAGATCAGCTTGCCGGTATTGCTTTCGGTGATCAGGTACTGCTCGCTGAAGCGGTAGTAGGCGGCGGCTTGGTAGTCGTTCTGGCCCTGCAGTTGCACCATCAGCAGGCCATCGACGCTTTGCCAGAGGCCGCTGTATTGCAATTCGCCGGGGCTGTCGTGGTGCCAGTCTGCGCCACCTGCGACGCTGCGGGTCCATTGCGATACGCGGCCGTCGGCGTTCAGTTGCAGGATCATCTGGGTGCTCATGGCCGCGAAGCTGGCACCGCCGCTATTGATCTGCTGCTCGTGCACCCAGGTGCCGACCAGTGCCGGATCGCGTTGCCGGTTTTGCTCCTCTGTCTTGGCGGTCTGCAGACTTTGGGTCTGCCGGTGGAACAGCGCCTCGCGTTCCAGCACCTCGCCGCTGCGTGGGCTGCGGGCGGCGATGCGTACATTGAGCATGCCGCTGGCGTAGTTGGCATTCATATTGGCGATCAGCAAGCCCGAGCCCGGTTCGCTGATCTGCGCCGTCAGTAACTGGCCGTCAAAGTGACCGCTGATCTTCAGGCGCAGGTTGTTGCGCTCCACATATTCGCCCTCGACCTGCGAGCCCTGGCTGCGCAGGATCATCTCGGCCGGCTGGCCATCGAGGCGGGCGAGGTAGTGACCGTCCAGTTCGGCGGCGGCCAGTAGCGCAGGCAACAGGCCAAACAGGCAGATTATCGATAGGCGCAGCATGCCGTGATCCTTGGGTGGGCTGTTGAGCAGATTAGCCGTTGGCGCTTGACCTGGGGGCGGCCCCGCAGTTGCAGACTGGCTGCGAATCAATCCAGAGGTGCCCCGCAATGAACCGTCAACAAGCCTTTTGGTATGAATACCAGCAAGCCCTGCTGCTGCGTGGTCTGAATCCCGCGGCCGAGCTCTATCACCTGGAGCGCGCACACATTCTAGGCCAGTCGGTGTTCCTTGAGCACCTGCGCAGCCATCTGTGGCTGCTCGGCTGGGCCTGGCGGCAGCGCGACTGGGCCGAATGTGCGGCGCAACTGCTGCGTGTGCCTGGGAGTCTGGGTTCGCTCTTCGGGCTGTATCCCCTGGGCAATCCCGGTACGCGGCGGGTCGGGCCGCTGAAGCCGCAGGCGTTGCCCGAGGATTTGCGGCTGCTGCTGGCTGCGCGCGACTATGCGATGTCGCGCTATCGCAAACGCGGCGGATCAGGGCAAGATAGAGCCATTGAGATCAGCCAGGAAGGTGCCTTGTGAACCCTTGTTCCGATGACTTTATTGTCGCCAACACCGCTGAAGAAGCGGTGGATCGTCTGGCCGCCTTGCACCTGCAGGCGACCACCGGCTTGAGCCAGGCGCTCAAGCGCTATCTCAAGGAACGTATCAAGCCGGATGCCGATCAGCAGTCGCGTTTTCGCTACCCGGAGCTGCGCCTGATCTACCTGTGTCAGGGCGAAGTGCCGACCACCGTGCGCGCCTATGCCAAGGTGCAGGTGCCGGGCACTTACAGCGTCACCGTCACCCACCCGGCGGCGTTCCGCAAATACCTGCTGGAGCAGCTGCGCCCGCTGATGAGCGACTTCACCGTGCGCGTCGAGGTGGGCGTCAGTCAGCAGAACATTCCCTATCCCTATGTGGTCGAGCAGGGCGATGAGCTGGCCGGCTCCGGGGTGACCGCCGCCGAACTGGCGCGGGTCTTCCCCAGCACCGACCTGTCCGCCGCCACCGACGGCACCGCCGATGGCCTGTACGACTGGGAAAACACCGACCCATTGCCGTTGGCGCTGTTCGATGCCGCGCGGGTGGATTTCTCCCTGCGCCGTCTGGTGCATTACACCGGCAGCGACTGGCGGCATGTGCAGCCGTGGATTCTGCTGACCAACTACCACCGCTACGTCGACCAGTTTATTCGCCATGGCCTGGACATGCTGGTGGGCGAGTCGCGCTTCAACCGTATGGTGCTGCCGGGCAATGTGGTGATCGAGCGCGGCATGGCCGAAGGCGAGATGCAGGCGATTATCGAGAACGTTATCTGGCACCGTTACCAGATGCCCGCCTACCACCTGCAGGCCGAGGACGGCCATGGCATTACCCTGGTCAATATCGGCGTCGGTCCGTCCAACGCCAAGAACATCACCGACCACCTGGCCGTGCTGCGCCCGCACTGCTGGCTGATGATCGGCCACTGTGGCGGCCTGCGTCAGTCGCAGACCATCGGCGACTACGTGCTGGCCCACGCCTATATGCGCCGCGACGGCATTCTCGACCGTGTGCTGCCGCCGCATATCCCGCTGCCGGCCCTGGCCGAGGTGCAGCAGGCGCTGCAGGAAGCGGCCAAGCTGGTTACTGGCGAACAGGGTGACGAGCTGAAAAAGCGCCTGCGTACCGGCACCGTGCTGACATACGACGACCGCAACTGGGAACTGCGCTGGGCCCAGGAACGGCCGCTGATCAATCTGTCCCGCGCCGTGGCGGTGGATATGGAAAGCGGCACCATCGCCGCCCAAGGCTATCGCCTGCGGGTGCCCTACGGCACGCTGCTGTGCGTTTCCGACAAACCGCTGCACAGCGAGATCAAACTGCCCGGCGCGGCCGGTGCCTTCTACGAGCGCGCGGTAACCCAGCACCTGCATATCGGCATCACTGCGCTCGATTTACTGCGCAACCAGCTTAACTCGCTGCACTCGCGCAAACTGCGCAGCTTTGATGAGCCACCGTTCCGCTAAGCTGTCAGGCCTTTGTGGCCTTGTGCACAACCTAGGTGCTTGAAACGGAAGTGGGCGTGCAGCTGAGTTAGGCTGTGCGTCCGAAATTGATGACAAGGAGTGTTGCCTTTATGGACCAGGCTCAGGTTCTGCTCGAAGGGTTGTGGGAACCTTTCAGTTTTATTTCTCTGTTTGGCTATATCAGCCTTGGCATTTTGCTGGGAGCTCTCTTTGGTCTGCTGCTAGCGCTGTTCCTGCATCGCCGCGGCTGGTTGGCTCGGCGCAAGCGCTGGCACCACTGGCTGCTCAAACTGTACTTCCTCGTATTGCCACTCTGCGGCGCTGTTCTCGGCTCCCAAGGCGGCATGCTGTACGGCGGCCAGCAGCAGGTGCATCGTCATATGGAGTCCTACGCGCCGTTGGTACAGGTGGTTGCTGGTGGCGTCTGGTTGGAGTTCGAACGTTTCCTCAAGGCTCAGGATCAGCAGGCTCTGGGGCAGCAGTTGCAGAGCATGAGCGTGCAGGAAGTGCTCAACCAGTTGGCTGCGCAATATCTGCAGGCGCAGTTGTTGGCCCTTGCTCCGCAGCTCGATGGTGCCTCGTTCAGTGAGCGCATTGCCCTCAAGTTGTTCGAGCAACTGCAACAACAACTGCTGACCGTGGTGGTCAGGGACGTGGCGGTGGAGCAGGCCGGCAACTACACCGGGATGAAACCGCAGGTGATTCTGGATGTGCTGGATGCGCGGGTCGAGCAGCTGTTCCATGCAGATTTCCTATTGGGCCTGCTCAAGCAGCAACTTAGCCAGGTACTCAAACCGTTCTACCTGACCTTGTTGGTGCTGTTTATCTTGATGTTGGCACTGATCGGTGCCGAGTTGCTGTTGTCACGCCACCTGCGTCAGTGGCGGGTCGAAGAAGCTCACAATCTCACTGCAGCCAAGGTGCAGATGCAGTAACAGAGAAGCCTATCGGCATCGCCGCTTTGGATCTGAGCCGACATTCCACTAGCGTTTCGTGTTGCATAAAAAAGCCCTAGGTTTATGCCTCGGGCTTTTTCATTTCAGCTCAGTTTATTTGCTGGCGTCCAGCACCACGCGGTAGCGTGCTTTGCCGGCACGCAGGTGGTCAATCGCCTCGTTGACCTTGCTCATGGGGAAGTGTTCGACCTGCGGCAGAATCTGATGACGGGCGCAGAACTCGAGCATTTTCGCCATATTGGCCGGTGAGCCGACGGGCGAGCCGGACAGGCTCTTCTGCTTGGGGATCAGGTTGAATACATGCACCGGGATCGCGCTGGGCACTATGCCGACAAAGTGCAGACGGCCCTTGCCGCGCAGGGTGCCGATCATCGCGTTCCAGTCGAGGTCGGCGCTGGCGGTGACCAGAAGGAAGTCCAGGGTGCCGGCAATCGCTTTCAGCGCCGCGCTGTCGGTGGAGGCCACCACTTTGTGCGCGCCCAGGCGTTTGGCTTCTTCCTGTTTGCTCAAGGACGAGGTGAAGGCGGTGACTTCGCAGCCCCAGGCATTGAGGAAACCCAGCGCCAGGTGACCGAGGCCGCCGATGCCGACCACGCCGACCTTGTCGGTGGGTTTTACGTCGAAATCCAGCAGCGGGCTGAATACCGTGGAGCCGGCGCAGAACAGCGGTCCTACCAGGGCTGGATCGAGGCCGTCCGGCAGCGGTACGGCCCAGGCCCAGTGGCTGCGCAGGCGGTCGGCGAAACCGCCGTTGCTGCCAACAATCGTTGGTTTTACCGTGCCACAGAGCTGGTGCGAGCCTTCCATGCACGAGCTGCAATGCATGCAGCTGCCCTTGTACCAGCCGATGCCCACCCGCTGACCGAGTTTCAGGCCGCGCGCCTGCGGGCCGAGACGGACAACGGTGCCGACCACTTCATGGCCGGGGATAAAGGGGTAGCGCGCGTTGCCCCATTCGTTGTCGATCATCGACTGGTCGGAGTGGCAGATGCCGCAGTACTCCACCGCCACTTCGACCTCTTCGGCACCCAGCGGGCCGGGGTCATAGCTGTGCGGTTCGAGGGGCGCGCCGGGGGCTTTGGCGGCCCAGCCGGTAAAGGTTTCGACGATGGATTCGGACGAACTCATAACAATGGCCTCGGGACGGGAAACACAACCTTGCCAGCATAGCCCGCTACACCGGCCAAGGCTGCGCGGATCACTCAGCCTGATAGTCCATCCTTGGCCTCGGTTACACTGGCCGCCTCGTAATCTGTTGCTGGATCACCTATGTCGCGCCCACCTCGTCCTGCGTCCTCCCGCCCGCACAGCGGCAAACCTGCCGTGCGCCGCGTGGCCAAGGCACCACCCGCCGAGCCGCGTTTGCTGGTGCTGAACAAGCCCTTTGATGTGCTGACCCAGTTCAACGACGAGCAGGGCCGCGCCACCCTCAAGGATTTTGTCGATGTGCCTGGCGTCTATCCGGCCGGCCGGTTGGACCGTGATAGCGAAGGCTTGCTGTTACTGACCAATGACGGCGGTCTGCAGGCGCGCATCGCCGATCCCAAGCACAAGCTGGCGAAAACCTACTGGGTGCAGGTCGAGGGCGAGCCTAGCGCGGCGCAGTTGCAGCAGCTGTGTGACGGCGTGCAATTGAATGACGGCCCGACCCTGCCGGCCGAAGCGCGGCTGCTGGATGAGCCGCAGCTGTGGCAGCGCAACCCGCCGGTACGCTTTCGCAAAAGCATCCCGACGGCCTGGCTGGAGCTGGTGATTCGTGAGGGGCGCAACCGTCAGGTGCGCCGTATGACAGCAGCCGTGGGCCTGCCGACGCTGCGCCTGGTGCGGGTGCGTATCGGCCCGTTCAGTCTGGATGATTTGCAGCCGGGGCAGTGGCGCGAAGTGCCGGCCCGGCTCGATTGATCAGTAGCCGGCCTTGATAACGGCGATGCCCTTGTCCAGCACTTCATTCCAGGCGCTGCGGGTTTCGTTGCAGTACTGCTGATCATGCTCGCCGATGGTCTGCAGCAGTGCCTGCTGCCACAGGACATACAGCTCTGGGCGAATGTCCAGGGCGGCGCGAGAGTGGCTGCAGCCCAGGGCGCGCAGCTTGGTGTCGGGCAAGCCGCGCGCATGCATCACCAGGTTGAGAATGCCCTGGCGCAAGAGCAGCTTTTGCCCGTTCATCTCGGTATTGGCGAACTTCTCCCGCACCTCGGGTGAGCTGGCGAGGAAGTGCCGGTAAAAGCTGTCGAAAAAGTCCGGGCTGGCACAGCAGCGTCCGTAGCTCTGCATTACGCGATCGGCGGCGTTCATGGTTTCTCCTGAAAAAAGCCGGCCCGGGCCGCACGTATATGCAGCCTGGGTGAGTGGTTAGGTCGTGTGGAAGGGTTCTGGGAGCCTGTTCTTAACGCAGCAGACTGTGAGTAAGTCCCTAAACCCCTTCCAGCCCGGCTATAACAAAGGTCTTGATAATAAAGCCGAGCACGCCCAGACCCAGGGCGAGGAACAGGATCATGGTGCCGAAGCGCCCGGCCTTGGATTTCTTCGCCAGGTCCCAGACGATAAACGCCATAAACAGCACCAGGCCGCCGACCAGCACGGTCATCATCAGCTCTTCAAACAACGCAGTTTCCATCGCAACCTCTATTCAGCGAAAACAGGACTGTGCCGCCAGCAGGGGCGGGAGGTGGGCGAGGCGATTGTTATTGTCTGAGCGCGAGGCTCTTATGGCGGGGCCGCACAAGGCACAGTAAAACGCCGGCGAGTATACGCCGACGCGTGCCTTTGCTGCGATGCCCTGCGGATGCGCGGTGGCTTCAGCTACGCAGGTGCTGCAGGGGCAGCTGGGTGCTGGAGAGGATCTGCTGCAGGACGAAGCTGGAACGCACGCTGGACACGCCCTCGATGCGGGTCAGGGTGCCCAGCAGCAGCTTCTGGTAATGATCCATGTCCGGCACCACCACCTTGAGCTGGTAGTCGGCATCCATACCTGTCACCAGGCAGCATTCGAGCACTTCCGGGCACTTGCGGATTTCTTCCTGAAAATGCTCGAAGCGTTCCGGGGTGTGTTTGTCCATGCCGATCAGCACATAGGCGGTCAGGCTCAGGCCGAGCTTCTTGCGGTCGAGCAGGGCGACCTGGCCGAGGATATAACCGTCGTCTTCCAGCTGCTTGACCCGCCGCGAGCAGGGCGAGGGCGACAGGCCGATGCGTTCGGCCAGATCCTGGTTGGACAGGGTGGCGTCGCGCTGCAGTTCGGCGAGGATATTCAGGTCGTAGCGGTCAAGTCTGTTCATCTTTGCCACGCTTGCGTTATTTAATTGTGCATAATCATGCGCCTGTAGCGATTAATTGCGCAAGTTATAGGTATCTCAGCAATATTCGCAATCTTCTGCTGCGCGGGCGCGGGTAAGCTTTACCTCAGTTTCAAGGCCCGGACGACAGGTCCAGCCGCTTCGCCCAATCAGGTGAGCGGACGCCGCCGATCCCACCGGATCGCCACGGCACCCGGGTCCGCACTGCCCAACCAGGCGGGCGAAGAAAAGGCGTTACCATCGCCACAATGACGGACACGCAAAAAAGGGGAAGGCCTGCAGGCCTTCCCCTTTTTTGTTGGCGATGTCCCCATTGCGTAGTGTGAGGCGACAACTCGGAGCTTGGCGTGAGCGCAGCAGCTTATGGCATGCCTCGTTGGGCTTTGTCGCGATGCTCCTCAACGGAGCGCCGCCCGACGGAACGCCGCCCGACCCAAGCTACTCGCTAGGGCTGGCGTGCTTTACCCCGCTGCTGGGGTCGGCATGCACCAGCACTTCGGCGCGCGGGAACTCGGCGCGAATCGCCGCTTCCACCTGGTCACACAGGCAATGGGCCTCCAGCAGGCTCAGTTCACCCGGCAGTTCTACATGCAACTGGACGAACCAGTGGGTGCCGGACAGCCGCGTGCGCAGGTCATGTGCGCCCAGTACGCCGGGCACGGCGCAGGCCAGGCCGTGCATGCGGGTGCTGATCTGCGGGTCGAGTTCCTGATCCATCAGTACCGCGGCGGCTTCGCGGACGATTCGGATGGCGCTCCAGAAGATATACAGGGCGATAGCCATGCCGAAGATGGCGTCCAGTTGCGGCCAGCCGTAACTGGCCAGCAGCAATGCCAGGAGGATGCTGCTGTTGAGCAGCAGGTCCGAACGGTAGTGCAAGGAGTCGGCGCGGATGGCGGTGGAGCCGGTCAGCTTTACCACATGGTTCTGGAACAGCAGCAGGGCAACGGTCAGTGCCAGCGACAGCAGCATTACCGCAATGCCCAGGGCGGGCGCGCCAATCGGCTCGGGATTGAGCAGGCGGTCGATGGCGTGGCTGCCCACCAGCAGGGCGCTGGCCCCGATAAACAGCGCCTGACCCAGCCCCGCCAGGGCTTCGGCCTTGCCGTGGCCATAGCGATGATCCTCGTCGGCCGGGCGCAGGGCGTAATGCACGGCGAGCAGGTTGAGCAGCGAAGCTGCGCCGTCCAGCAGTGAGTCGGTCAGCCCCGCCAGCAGGCTGACCGAGCCGCTGAGCCACCAGGCGATGGCTTTGGCCAGCGCCAGAGTGAGTGCGGTCGCCAGCGCGGCAAAGGTGGCCAGGCGCATCAGGCGGGCGTGTTGCGGCAATATGGTCACGGGCTATCCAGAGTGGGGCGAGTTCTGCCAAGGCTAGCGCGCCTGTATTCACAAAATAAGAAAAGCCCGTCGCAATAACGGGCTTTTACTTTTGGGCTTTCTCGTGACGAGCTTAGGCTGCTGGGCGCAAGCCGTAGGCCGCCAACTGCTCGGCGCTGCCGCTGTGGCGGATCAGGCGCGGATCATCGAGCGGCAGGCTATGGCCGGTCTGCACTTCGATCAGGGCCTTGAGCTTGGCCGGGTCGATCTGGCCGTCGGCCTCGACCAGGTTCTGCAGGTCTTCAGGGTTGACCTGGGAGGTCAGGCCGCCGGGCAGGTAGATTGCGCCAGTGGCAAAGTCGATGCCGAAGGCGATCAGGCCGGGAATCACATAGAAGAGGATGCCGATGGCATTCAGGGCTGCCACCGCCGGGTCGATCCGACCTTCGATTTGGCCGCGGCGCTCCGGAAAGAACAGGGTGCCGCAGGCGCTGAGTTGGGTGAGCAGGGTGGCGGCCAGCAGGCCACTGAGTACGCGCTTATGGATGGGCATTGAGCATCTCCTGAGAAAAACTGGCGCAACTATACAATCCCGGCATGGCAATAGCGCTATGCCATATTTAAGACCGCGGCAATGCTCTCCGGGTTCGCCGCTATAATCGGCTCCCCCAACTGGAGCCGTCATGACTTCCCTGCCTATCGATGCCCTGTTGCCCGCCCTGTGCGCGGCCCTGGCCAGCCGCCACGAAGCCGTACTGGAAGCGCCGCCCGGTGCCGGCAAGACCACCCGCGTGCCCCTGGCCGTGCTGGAGCAACCCTGGCTGGCCGGGCAGACCATCATCATGCTCGAACCGCGCCGTCTGGCTGCCCGCGCCGCCGCCGAACGCCTGGCCAGTGAGCTGGGCGAGCGGGTGGGGGAAACCGTCGGCTATCGCATCCGCCTGGACAGCAAGGTCGGTCCGCGCACCCGTATCGAGGTGGTCACCGAAGGCATACTGACCCGGCGGCTGCAGGACGATCCGGCGCTCGAGGGCGTGGGGCTGGTGATCTTCGATGAGTTCCACGAGCGTAGCCTGGATGCCGATCTGGCCCTGGCCCTGTGCCTCAACGGCCGGGCGATGTTGCGCGGCGGGGACTCCGGCGAGCCGCCGCTGAAGGTCTTGCTGATGTCGGCGACCCTGGAAGGCGAGCGCCTGGCTAGCCTGCTCGAGGATGCGCCGGTGCTGCGTAGCGAAGGGCGCATGTTTCCGGTGGAGATCCGCTGGGGTGCGCCGTTCCAGCCCGGCGACTGGCTCGAGCCGCGGGTGGTGCAGACGGTGCTGCAGGCCCTTGCCGACGAGCCGGGCAGCCTGCTGGTGTTTCTCCCCGGCCAGGCGGAGATCCGCCGGGTTGCCGAACAGTTGGCTGCGGCGCTGAATGGGCGCACGGATATTCTGCTCTGCCCGCTGCATGGCGAGCTGGAGCTGAGCGCCCAGCGCGCCGCCATCGAACCCGCACCGCCGGGCCTGCGCAAGGTGGTGCTGGCGACCAATATCGCCGAAACCAGCCTGACCATCGACGGCGTGCGGGTGGTGATCGACGCCGGCCTGGCGAGGGTGCCGCGCTTCGACCCGAACAGCGCCATGACCCGTCTGGACACCCAGCGTATTTCCCGCGCCTCGGCCACCCAGCGCGCCGGCCGGGCCGGCCGTCTGCAGCCGGGGGCCTGCTATCGGCTGTGGTCCCAGGCCCAGCACGAACAGCTGGCGGCCTATGGCGCGGCGGAAATTCTCCAGGCCGATCTGACCGGCCTGGCGCTGCAGCTGGTGCGCTGGGGCGTGCAGCCGGCCGAGCTGGTCTGGCTCGATCCACCCCCGGCGGCGGCCTATGCCCAGGCCATGGAGTTGCTGGCGCGCCTGGGGGCGGTGGATGCCCAGGGCGTGCTGACCCGTCATGGTCAGGCCATGGCCGAGCTGCCGACCCATCCACGTATCGCCCACCTGCTGCTACGTGGCCAGGAGCTGGGGCTGGGGGCATTGGCCTGCGATCTCGCGGCTTTGCTGGGGGAACGCGATATTCTGCGCGGCGCGGGGGCCGATCTGCACAGCCGCCTGGCCCTGCTGGCGGGCGAGTCACGCGCTGCCCGAGGTGCAGCTCAGGGTGGGGTACAGCGCGCCCGACAACTGGCCCGGCAGTTTCACGGTTACCTCAAACGCTGGCCCAGCCCCCAGGCGCTCAGTGACCCCGAGCATCCGCGTTGGCTGGGCGCGCTGCTGGCATTTGCCTACCCGGACCGGATCGCCCAGCAGCGCCGTGCCGGTGGTGCGGAATATCGTCTGGCCAACGGCCGGGCGGCGCTGTTTGCCGAGGCCGATGCGTTGATGAAGCACAGCTGGCTGGTGGTGGCCGACCTCGGCAGCCGTCAGGGCCAGCGCGAAGAACGCATCTATCTGGCCGCCGACCTCGATCCGCAGCTGTTCGACAGCGTGCTGGTCGAGCAGGTCAGTGACCTCGATGTGCTCGACTGGGACGAGCGTGAAGGCGTGCTGCGGGCCGAACGCCAGCGTCGGATCGGCGAACTGGTGCTGGCCCGCGAGGCCCTTGCCGGGCTGGATGAGCAACGGCGCAGCCAGGCCCTGCTCGGCCTGGTGCGGCGCAAGGGCCTGGCGCTGCTGCCCTGGACCCCGGAGCTGCGTCAGTGGCAGGCGCGGTTGGCGTTGCTGCGCGGGCTCGACCTGGCAAGCAAGGGCCAGAGCGAATGGCCGGATGTCGGCGATGCCGCGCTGCTGGCCAGCCTGGAGCACTGGCTGCAGCCCTATCTGGGTCGGGTCACCCGCCTCAGCCATTTCGCCAGCCTGGATCTGCCCGGGCTGCTGCACAACCTGCTGCCCTGGCCGCTGCCGCAGCGCCTGGACGAGCTGGCCCCGCGCAGCCTGCAGGTGCCCTCCGGCTCGCGCATCGGTCTGGATTACAGTGAACAGCCGCCGGTATTGGCGGTGCGTCTGCAGGAGCTGTTCGGCCTGGCCGATACGCCGCGCATCGCCGGTGGTCGCCAGGTGGTCAAGTTGCACCTGCTGTCGCCGGCACGCCGTCCGGTGCAGGTGACCCAGGACCTGGCCAGCTTTTGGGCCAATACCTATGCCGAGGTCAAGAAGGACCTGAAAGGTCGCTATCCAAAACATTACTGGCCCGACGACCCACTGATCGCCGAGCCGACGGCACGGGCCAAGCCGCGTAAATAGTCGGCCCACTCAGGGCTGCGGGCTGGCTGAGGGGCGCAGTTCGGCAATGGCTCTATTGATCCTGTCCAGGCTGTGCTGGGGGACCTGCTTGCTGCACCACAGATGACGCTGGCCGCCGTCGGGGCTGTCGCTGAAGTGAATATATTTGAAGTCGCCCGGTTCGAATTCGGATTGGCGGATCAGTTCGCTGGCCTCTTCCTCGGCGATAAAGAAGTAGTCGGCGCGGTCGAGGGCGATCATGCGCAGCATATTGATGTTTTCCACCGTGGTTTTCATTCGCCGAGGATCGAGCTGCTGAATAAGCGCATCGATATGCTCGCCGTAGGAGTAACCATCCTTGACCAGTAGGCGCAGTTCGCGGTTCTGCAGCACCTGAGCCAGGCCACTGCCGCTGTCGATATTGATATTGCTGAACAGCGCCAGGCCGATGGTCGGCTTGTCCTGGTACAGGGGCAGGGAAAAGTTGCCGATCAGCTCGCGCTGCGGATTCTTGTACCAGCCGACCATACAGTCCGCCCCTGCATTTTTTTCAAGGAGCTGGATCTGCCGATTGGAGGGCGTCTTCGCCCATTTGAAGTCAATGCCGGCGTGGCGCAGGGCCTGTGCCGCGGGGGTCGCGGTAAGGCCTGCTATCTCGCCGTTGGCCAGGGTCTGCAGGTACGGCGCGCGTTCGTTGTAATGCAGGGTGATAAAGGGGCTGCCCTGGGCCGTGACCGTGAGCGTCGCTGCCAATAGCCAGCAGGCCGTCTTGATGGTTAGGGATTTCTGCTTGTTGGCCATGCTTGCCGTCGGTCCGTGAGGGGCTGCGTTAACAGTTTCAGCCTAGCAGGCGGCTGTTGGAGGGCGGATAGGCCGCTTGTCGCGACGGGCGTCGGCGTTTAATACAGGCGTAAATCCTCGCCCTCTGCCTGCAATTGCTCGTAGGCCTGGTCCAGCGCATCGCGCAGGGCTACGGCGTTGGGGGCTTTGTTGGAGAAGATCAGTTTGGCCGTCAGCCGATACAGGACCTGGTACGGCATGGGGGGAATGTCGAGCTGACGACGGACCAGCTCCACTGGGGTGCGATAGTCGAGGAGGAGGTCGCCGCGATGGCGCTGGAGCATTTCCAGGGCGGCACCGTGGCTGCTGGTGCTGTGGAGGCGCAGGTTCAGCCTGGGGTCTTGCAGCCAGTCGCTGAAAGGCTTGAAGTAGGTGTAGCCGCTGATCACGATAACGCTGCGCCCGGCCAGCTCTTCCGGCAGTTTGAGTGCTGGCATGCCCGGGCGGCGGTAGAGCACCAGGTCGAGTTTGCCAAGCTCGCGATTGCTTTCCAGTACCTGCTCGCGCAGTACTTCCTTGCCGGCCACGCCCGGCCAGACGTGCACGCTGCCGTCACGCAGGCCGGCGTACAGCCGCGCGCTGGGTAGGCCGCGGAACTCGCTGCGGTAACCGGCCTTGTCCAGCAGGCGGCGGAGCAGATCCAGGGTGGCACCCACGGAGCGACCTTCAGCGTCGGTGTAGGTGTAGGGCGGAAATTCGTAATAGCCAACCTTGACCAGCGGCCTCGGAACATCCTCGGCGAGGCTCGTCCCGCAGAGCAGGACGCTGCAGAACAAAAGGCAGAAAAATAATCGCATGGGTCACCTCGCCGTGCCGTTATTTTCAGGCTATGCCGCTGTTAGCTGTTGCACCTGCTATGGGCGCGGCTTCAGCCGCTAAATTCGCGGGTAAGTCCGCTCCGGCAAGAGTCGCCGAGCTCCATCCGCCAATAATCTGAGCCTAATCCTTATTTAAGGCTCTGGCCCCGTGATGTGTGGCGCAATGTTCGACCCGCCCCCTCGTGCGGCAGGCTCAAGTCGGCACCGGCCGCCTGCAGCTCTTCGTAGGCGCGGTCGAGGGCGTCGCGCAAGGCTTCTGCGCCGGGGGTGTGGCGCGAGATGATCAGCTTCAGGGGGATGCGCTGCAGCTGGATAAACGGCAGTTCGGCCATACCCAGGCGTCTGCGCGCCTGTTCCACCGGCGTCTGGTAGTCGAGCAGGTAATCGGCGCGGCGGCGCTGGAGCATCTCCAGGGCGGCGGTGTGGGTGCTGGTGCGATGCTGTTCGATGGCCAGGCGCGGGTCGTTGATCATCCGGTTGACCGGTTCCCAGTAGGTGTAGCCGGTGATCATGATCACCCCGCTGTTCTTCAGGTCATCCGGCAGGCGCGGCAGCAGGGTGTCCTTGCGAAAGTACAGGTTGAGGGCGATTTCACCGATCACGGCGCGGGTTTCCAGGGTGTGTTCGAGCAGTTCGCTCTTGCCCGGGGCACCCGGCCAGATATGCACGCTGCCGTCCTGCAGGCCGCTGTACAGGCGCGCGCTGGGGTAGGCGCGGGTGGTGACGGCATAGCCGGCGTGCTCGAGCAGACGCTGGGTCAGGTGCAGAATGGCTCCGCTGGGGCGTCCCTGGCTATCGCTGTAGGAGTAGGGCGGAAATTCGTAATAGCCCATCTGCACCAGGGGTTGTGCGGTGCGAGCGGGAGCGTCGGCGTGGCTGGTCGCGGACCAGCACAGGGCGACAAACATAAGGCAGAGCAATCTTGGCATCAAATAGGCACGTACTGCGGCGCTATGCCGTTTTTTCGTTCTTCTGGTTTTCTTGGTTTGCTGCTGTCACGGCCAAGCATGGCCAGGGGCTGGTGATTTTGTCCAGCCGCTTGCCGGTACAGATTAGTCCAATGCCGGCAGCAACAGGCGGGCCAGCAGCGGCAGGTGGTCGGAAATCTTCAGGGTGTCGTGCTGCCTGACCTGGGCATCGAGCAGCGTCAGTTGCGGGCTGTGGAACAGGTAGTCGAGGGTGCGGTCGGCCCGTGGCGCGCCTGGGCTGTTGGGGGCGTGGGTGTACCAGGCGGCCTGCCCGGGGCCGCTGGCCTGGGCCGTGCTGGGGATCATCGGGTAGCGTGCGGCCAGTTGCTGCAGTTCGCTGTGGGCGGCATACCAGCTGCGCTGTTCGGCGGGCAGGCGCTGGTACTGGCCGGCTGGCAGCAGGTTGAAGTCGCCGCCCAGCACCCAGGGCATACCGCGGCCCTGCAGCTGGTCGAGCAGGCGGGCGGTCATGGCCACCTGTTGCTGCATGGTGTCGTCGCCCTGGGCGAAGGCATCGAGGTGGGTGTTGATCGCCGCCAGCTCGCCGCCGCCACGCAGCGGCAGGTAGCTGACCAGCAGGGCGCGCTTGAGGTTGAATGGGCGGATGATCGGGTTGCCGGGCATCTGCGGCAGTTGCAGGCGTTCGGCACGCTCGATCTGGTAGCGGCTGAGGGTGGCCAGTTTCATGCCGACGCTGCCGAGAATCTTCGGGTGCGGGACGAACCCGGCTTTCCAGTAGAAGGCCTGGGTGCTGCAGGGGTAGAGGTCGCGCAGACGGCTCTGCAGCAGGGCCAGCTGATCCTGGTAGTCGCTGGCCCGGGCCCCGTCGTGCAGCTCTTGCAGGAGGACGATATCCGCCTGTTCGTCGCGTACCACCCGGACCACCTCATCCAGGGTAAAGGCCAGGTCGGCGCTGCTGGGGCGCAGATCCGGGCCGCTGCCGCCTTCCAGGTCGTACCAGAACACATGGTTCTTGCCGGCCAGGTACTGGATATTCCAGGTCATCACCTTCAGCGCCTGGCCCGGCTGCAGCAGCGGGGCCTGGTTCTGGCACTCGACGGCCGCGGTCTCCCGCGGCGCGGGTCGCCAGGTCAGGGCGTAGATCAGCGCGGCAAGGATGCAGAACAGGCTCAGCAGGCTGAACAGGGTAATGGACAGAAGGCGAGACAGGGGCATGGGCGGGTCGGGGCGCAGGTGCTTGGGCTATGCTGAAGTTATCGAGCATACCCGAGATGCCCCCGGGTGCCGATGTTCTTCCAGTTGCCCCAGCTACTGCGGGAGGTAGGTATGTCCGAGCCGATCATTGCCCAGCGCGGCCCCTATGCGGTGGATGTGCAGGCCGGGCAGGATTATTTCTGGTGTCGCTGTGGCCGCAGCACCGCCCAGCCGTTCTGCGATGGCAGCCACAAGGGCAGCGGCATCACGCCCCTGCGTTACCGCGCCGAGACGGATGGCAAGCTGTTCTTCTGCGGCTGCAAGCACAGCCAGACGCCGCCCTGTTGCGATGGCAGCCATAACAGGTTGTAGTAGCGCCTGTTTACCGTCAGCCGCGCGTAAGGGACAGCCATGTATCGCAAGGTATTCGCCAACAAGGTATTCGACCGCAAGGTCGTGGTTATCACCGGCGGCTGTGCCGGCATCGGCCGCGCGCTGGCCGTGCGTCTGGCCCAGGCCGGTGCTCGTCTGGTGATCTTCGACCTGCAGCAGCAGGCCCTGGACAGCCTGGTGCAGCATCTGGCCGATCACCACAACGCCGAGGCCCTCGGTGTGCTCTGCGACGTTGCCGATGCCGCGGCGGTGGAGCGCGCCATGGCCCTGACCGTCGAGCGCTTCGGCGGCATCGACGTGCTGGTCAACAACGCCGGCATCACCCACCGCAGCAGCTTCGCCGATACCGAGCTGGCGGTGTTCCAGCGGATCATGGCGGTCAACTACTTCGGGGCCCTGCACTGCACCAAGGCGGCCCTGCCCAGCCTGATTGCCCGGGGCGGGCAGATCATCGTGCTCAGTTCGCTGTCCGGCTTTGCGCCGCTGCTCTATCGCAGCGCCTACAACGCCAGCAAGCATGCCCTGCACGGGCTGTTCGAAACCCTGCGTTATGAACTCAAAGGCTCGGGGGTCAACGTGATGCTGGTGTGTCCCGGCTTTACCGCCACCGACCTGCGCAAGAATGCCCTGGTGGGAGATGGTTCGGTAGCCGCGCAGCCGCCGCTGGCGATGGGCAAGGTGGCGTCGCCGCAGGATGTCGCCGAAGCCATCTACCATGGGGCCCTCAAGCGCCGGCGCTTGCTGGTGCTGTCCAATGTCGACTGGCGGGCACGGGTGCTGGCGCGGTTCTTCCCGCGGCTGTTCGAGCGGGTGCTGCTGCCGCGGCTATCCGGGATGAAGCCGCGTCCAGGCGGCTAACAGGCGCTGTCAGTGCTCGTGGGGCTCGATATAGAGCTCGTACACCTGGTCCAGGTCCCAGAACGCCGCTTCGATCTTGTGCCCGTCGAGGTCGCGGACAAAGCAGCCGTAATAGGGCTCGCCGTATTCGGCGCGGGGGCCGGGCGCGCCTTCGTCCGTGGCCCCGGCGTCCAGCGCGGCGCGGTAGAACTCATGCACGGCAGCCTTGTTTGGGGCGACAAAGCCGAAATGGCTGCCGTTGCCGATACTCGCCGGTTGGCCGTCGATGGGCGTCTGCACCCAGAACTCCGGGTATTCGCGGCCGTAAGCGATGGCACCAGGGTGGGCGAGGATGCGTTTGCAGCCCAGGGTGGCCAGCACCTGATCGTAGAAGGCGGTGGCCTGCTCGAAATTGTTGGTGCCGATGGATATATGGGAAAGGATGCTGGGATTGGCGTCAGCCATGAGCCGTCCTCCTTGAGGTGTAGCTGCCTTCACTCGATAGCGGGCTGGGTGCTGCGCAGCATAAATAGTCGAAATAGCACGACACTTGAGAATAGCTGCAGAAAGCGATTCATGCTGCTCAGCAGCAGGCTGGCAAGGGGCTCGGCGTCCAGCCCGGCACTTTCCTGCACCCAGGCTTCGAACAGCCACAGGGGCAGTATCACGCCGAGCACGCACAGGAGGATCGGCCAGAAGTAGCCGTTGGTCATTTCGAAGCTCTCGCGCATGGCCTTGAGCGGGCCGAGGCCGCGCAGCACCAGCAGGTATTCGGCAAAGGCCAGCTTGGTCATCAGCCACAGCCCCGGCAACACGAACAGCGAGGCCCCCAGCAGAATCGCCAGAGTGCTCATGGCCGCCAGCAGGGCAAAGCTCGGCCACAGGCGCAGGCTGAACGCCAGCAGGTCGCGGGCGCGGGGCGTCTGACCGTTGCTGCGGGCATCGAGAAACAGGATCAGTGCGGCGGCATACAGCGGGTAGAACAGCAGGCCGGCGAGAATCCGCGAGGCGGCGGCCGAGTCGCCCTCGACCAGGCTGCTCACCTGCTGCAGAAACAGGCTCTCCAGCACGATCAGCGGCAGGCACAGACGGGCGATGGCCAGCAGGTTATGGCTGAAGAAGAACCAGGAGTCGCGGAGCACGTGGAGCGGATTCATCGGGGGGCGGCGTCGTGTCGAAGGGCAGGCCGCCACTTTAGCAGGCCGTTGAAAAACTACCTACGTTGGCCCTTTTCATTGAAAAGACAGGGCGTTAAAAACAGGCCGGGACGCGGCGTCTCGGAAAGCCGCTTGCGGCTAACGCGCTTTAGCGCGACCCGAAGGGCGAGTGAAACGAGTAATGCTCATTTACAGCACGTAAACTCCGCTTCCTCGCCTGTTTTTGTGGGGCCGCCATCGGTATTGTCTTGCCTGCCTCGGCTCGGGCTTCCTGCTTCGCTCTACCTCCTGCATCCATGCAGTCGTCGTCTACGTTTTTCAACGGCCTGCTCGCCGATTGGCGGGTAGGGCTCCAATGCAGCGCTGCCGACCGATCGCCGGCTGGGCCTTTTGCGGCCAGGGTGCTGCGCCTTCTGGCATACTGCCCGGCGCTTAATGCATAGCCACGAGGATTGCCGGTGAAGAAGATCGCCGTATTCGCCGATGTACAGAACCTCTATTACACGGTGCGCCAGGCCTATGGCTGCCACTTCAACTACGCCGCGCTATGGGCCGATATCGGCCAGCACGGGCAGATAGTCGAGGCCTATGCCTATGCCATCGATCGTGGCGATGCCAAGCAGCAGCAGTTCCAGCAGATCCTGCGCAACCTGGGCTTTACCGTGAAGCTCAAACCCTATATTCAGCGCAGCGACGGCTCGGCCAAGGGCGACTGGGACGTGGGCATCACCATCGACATCATGGACGCCGCGCCCCGGGTCGATCAGGTGGTGCTGGCCTCCGGCGATGGCGACTTCGACCTGCTGCTGGAGAAGATTCGCGGCAGCCATGGCGTCGAGGCGGTGGCCTACGGCGTGCCGGGGCTGACCGCGCAATCGCTGGTGCGCGCCGCCAGCCGTTATGTGCCGATCGAAGGCAGCCTGTTGCTGAGAAACTGATAAATGCTTGCAGACTCCATCGCCGTACTCGACTTCGAAACCACCGGCCTGTCGCCGGCCCAGCAGGCCCGCGCCACCGAGATCGGTGTGGTGATAGTCGAGGGTGGGCAGATAGTCGCCCGCTACCAGAGCCTGATGAACAGCGGTGCCTGGGTGCCGCCCTTTATCGAGCAGCTCACCGGTATCAGCAACGCCATGCTGCGCAACGCCCCGCCGGCCGCCCAGGTGATGAACGAAGTAGCAGACTTCGTCGGCGAGCGGCCGTTGCTGGCGCACAACGCCAGTTTCGACCAGAAGTTCTGGGATGCCGAACTGGCCCTGGTGCGCCGTCGCCGGGTGCAGCCCTTCGCCTGCTCGCTGCTGTTGGCGCGCCGGCTGCTGCCGATGGCCCCCAGCCACAAGCTCGGCAACCTCAATCGCTGGATCGGCCTGCCCGACACCGGCCAGGCTCACCGGGCCCTGGCCGATGCGGAAATGGCCGCCAACCTGACCTGCTTTATGGCCGCCCTGCTGCGCGAGCGCCATGGCCTTGCCGAGGTGTCCCACGGCTTGCTCTGCAGCCTGCAAAAAGTCCCCGCCGCCAAAATGGCTCTGGCCTTGCAGAAACACCGCGAGCGCGTTGCGCTCTGAAGCCGTTGTTTGCGTTTGGTTACATCTGCCTGGCCGCGAGGGCGAGTGCATAACCTAAGCTGGGGCGCGCTTATTTCAGCGCACTCCGATAGAGGCATGCCCAATGTTCGGTTTGTTCAAAAGTGATCCTGCCAAAAAGCTGCGCAAGCAATACAGCGCCAAGCTCGAAGCCGCCATGCACGCCCAGCGCAATGGCGACATTCGCGGCTACGCAACCTTGACCGAAGAGGCCGAGGCGTTGTGGAAGCAACTTGAACCGCTGGAGCGGGATAAACCCTGAGGGTTTACCCCGAAACCCTCAGGGCAGCACCACCAGATGGTTGGGCAGCTCGTTGCGTTGGTGGGTGGCTGGCACATGTTGCTTGAGCTGTGCGCCGCAGGCCTCGATGCAGCCGAGAAAGCCCTGCAGGGTCTGGCCCTGTTTCACCTGTTGGGTAAAGGTCGCGACTATCGCCTGCCAGGTTTCGTCGGGTAGCTGGGCGGAAATGCCGCGGTCGACCAGAATCTCCACGTAATGCTCGGCCTCCGAGACGAAGATCAGCATGCCGGTGGCACCTGTGGTGTGGTGCAGGTTGTGCTCGAGGAACTGCCGGCGCGCCATATTGGCCGCGCGCCAATGGCGCACCGCGCGGGGGATCAGGCGGCTGGTCAACGCCGGGATGCGCAGCAGCAGGCTCAAGCCGGCAAAGCTCAGCCATTGCACCAGCAGCAGTTCCTGGGCGCTAAGCCAGCCACCAAAATAATTCAGCGCGCCTGGCACCAGCAGTGCCAGCACGCTGGCCCAGAGCAAGGGGATATAGGTGTAATCGTCGGCCCGCGCCGCCAGCACTGTGACCAGTTCGGCATCGGTCTCGCGCTCGACCGCGTTGATCGCCGCGGCGACCTGCCGCTGTTCGCTTTCATTCAATAAGGCCATGGGGTCTTTTTACTCGTTGAATTGAATTACCAACCGCCGGAAGCGCCGCCGCCACCGAAGCTGCCGCCACCGCCGCTAAAACCACCGCCTCCACCGCCACCGAAACCGCCGCGGCCGAGGCTGGCACCCAGCAGGCCAGCGGCCATTGCACCACGCCGTCCACGGCCACCGCCGCCACCGATCAGGCCCATGACGACCATCATCAGGACGAAGAACAGGAGGGCCGGGGGTTGCTCTTCCTTGGCCCCATCCGCGCGCTCGACCTCCACCATCGGCTCGCCGCCGAGCACCTGGAGAATCGCCGCCACCCCCTCGCTGATGCCCTGGGCGTAGTCGCCGCTTTTGAATGCCGGGGTGATCACCTGATTGATGATCACCGAAGCCTGCGCATCGGTCAGCCGACCCTCGAGGCCATAGCCGACCTCGATGCGCAGCTTGCGCTCGTCGCGGGCGACCAATAGCAGGGCACCGTTGTCCTTGTCTTTCTCGCCGATGCCCCAGTGGCGGCCCAGCTGATAGCCGAAGTCCTCGATCGGCAGCCCTTGCAGGTCCGGCAGGGTGACCACCACCAGCTGTTCGCCGTTGGCCTTTTCGTGGGTCGCCAGCTGCTCCGTCAGGCGGGCTTCGGTGGCGGCGTCGAGCATCTCGGCCTGATCCACCACGCGCCCGCTCAGCGGCGTAAACTGGGGTTGCGCCTGCGCCAGCCAGGCCCAGGCGCACAGCAGTAACAACAGCGGCAAGCGCAGTGCGGCTGCCATCAGAATTTCACTTCCGGGGCTTTTTCCGCCGCCGGTGTGGTCGCTTCGAAGTTTGCCCGTGGCTGCATTTCGCTGTACATCAGGCTATGCCAGATGCGCCCGGGGAAGGTGCGCAGCTCGGTGTTGTAGCGCTCGACCGTGCTGATGAAATCGCGCCGGGCCACCGCGATGCGGTTTTCCGTGCCTTCCAGTTGCGACTGCAGGGCGAGGAAGTTCTGGTTGGATTTCAGCTCCGGGTAGCGCTCGGAGACCATCATCAAACGGCTCAAGGCACCGCTCAATTGCTGCTGGGCTTGCTCGAACTGGCGCAATTTTTCCGGCTGGTTGAGGGTGCTGGCGTCCACTTGCATGGAGGTGGCCTTGGCCCGCGCCTCGATCACGGCGACCAGGGTGTCCTGCTCCTGTTTGGCGAAGCCCTTGACGGTTTCCACCAGGTTGGGGATCAGGTCGGCACGCCGCTGATATTGGTTCTCCACCTGGGCCCAGGCCGCTTTGACCTGTTCGTCGTAGGTGGGGATGTTGTTGATGCCGCAGCCGCTGAGCAGCACTGCCATCACCAGCAGGGCGGCTATCCGCCCACTGAACCCATATCCCGCTGTTGTCTGCATCTGCATGATTCGTCGATTTCCATTTCAGTCGTGAACAAGGGGGCCACCCTAACGCGCCCTCGGCGGATACGCCAAGCGCGACGGCTGGCGGATAAGGACAGCGAGTGACGTTCGACAGCCCTGCGCGCGGAAGATTCGTTGTTCTTCCACAGGCCCGGACCACCCGCGTAACAGAAACGCGATGCTCGGCGCTGGGCAGGGTAAACTGCGCGCATCCGTCTATTTGCCTTGCTGGTTACTCCCATGAGCTTCGCTTCCCTCGGTTTGATCGAGCCCCTGCTGCGCACCCTCGATAGCCTCGACTACAAAACCCCCACCGCCGTGCAGACCCAGGCCATTGTGCCGATCCTCCAGGGCCGCGATCTGATGGCCGCAGCGCAGACTGGCACCGGCAAAACCGCAGGCTTTGCCCTGCCCGTACTGCAACGGCTGATGATGGAAGGGCCGCAGGTTGCCAGCAACTCGGTGCGTGCCCTGGTGCTGGTACCGACCCGCGAGCTGGCCGAGCAGGTGCTGCAGAGCTTTATCACCTACGGCCAGCACCTGCCGCTGCGCAGTTACGCGGTGTATGGCGGGGTGAGCATCAACCCGCAGATGATGAAACTGCGTAAAGGCGTGGACGTGCTGGTGGCCACCCCGGGGCGCTTGCTCGACCTGTTCCGGCAGAACGCGGTGAAGTTCAACCAGGTGCAAACCCTGGTGCTGGATGAAGCCGACCGCATGCTCGACCTGGGGTTTGCCAACGAGTTGGAGAGCGTATTCCGCGCGCTGCCGAAAAAGCGTCAGACCCTGCTGTTTTCCGCCACCTTCTCCGAAGCGATCCGCAGCATGGCCGGCGAGATGCTCAACGACCCGCTGAGCATCTCGGTCAGCCCGCGCAACGCCGCCGCCAAGTCGGTCAAGCAGTGGCTGATCCCGGTGGACAAGAAGCGCAAGAGCGAGCTGTTTCTGCACCTGTATCAGGCCAAGCGCTGGAGTCAGGCGCTGGTGTTTGTAAAAACCCGTAAGGGCGTTGACGAGCTGGAAGCCGAGCTGCAGCGCCACGGCATCAGCGCCGACTCGATCCACGGCGACAAGCCCCAGGCCACCCGCCAGCGCGCCCTGCAACGGTTCAAGGATGGCGAGGTCAAGGTTCTGGTGGCCACCGATGTGGCGGCCCGCGGCCTGGATATCGACGATATGCCGCTGGTGGTCAACTTCGATTTGCCCATCGTTGCCGAAGACTATGTGCACCGTATCGGCCGCACCGGCCGTGCCGGCGCGGTGGGGCAGGCCGTGTCGTTGGTTTGCGCCGACGAAGTGCAGCTGCTCTCGGCTATCGAAACCCTGACCCAGCAAGTGCTGCAACGCATCGACGAGCCGGACTTTATCCCCGACCACCGCGTGCCGCAGACATTGCCCGGCGGCCAGGTGGTGAAAAAACCGAAGAAGGCCAAGAAGCCGAAAGTAGTCGGCGGCGGCAAGGGCGGCAGCCTGGGCCGTTGGATGGAGGCAGATGAGCCGGCCGCCCCGGCGGTCAAGGCGGTGCGCAAGGTGCCGAGCTTTGGCGGCAAACCGGCCAAGGGCGGCAGAAAAGCGTAGGCCCAGCAGGGAGTGCGCAGCACTCCGCCCGAAGTCGCCAACGACATTCCCACGCGGAACGTGGGAACGATCGAATGCCGCAGCTGCCGGGCCGTGGGAGGGGCTTTAGCCGCGACTGAAAACTCGCCGCTAAAGCGCCTCCCGCCCGTTTCGTTCGCAACCATTTCAGTCCGTAGGGCGGGTTAGCGGCCAGTTGCACTCAAGCCGAACCCGGTTATCCGCGCCGCGTAACCCGCCATTGCGTCCGCAGCTCAGCACCGTGGCTGGTCGCTTACGGCGGGTTACGGCGCGCGTGAACCGGCGCTCGACCTGTAGCAGTGAAGCGCGCCTAACCCGCCCTACGGCCTGGCCCGCTCAAACGCACCGAGATCACACACCGCCACCCCGTCGCCATTGCCGTCGCGTGGGCGGGTCAGGCGGCGCTGGTCGTGCTGGGTGCAGGAGCCGACGCCGCTGTCCAGGGCCAGGCTGCCGCGGCGCAGACCATAGGTCTGGGTGCGGCCGTTGTTGTCGGCCAGGGGCAGCAACAACTGGGTGAAGGTCTGTTCGTAGGGCAGGTAGAGGTCGGCCGAACAGTTGCTCTGCTCGCTGTTGAGCAGTAGGCCAATGGCTTGGTAGCGATACCTGGGGCCTTGATTGAGGCAGTTGGTCACCTCGTCGCCAAAGTAGCCGAGGTTGCCGGCGATCAGGCTGTTGCGAATCAGCAACTGGCCGCTGTTCTGCACGCCGTAGCCGTTGTTGCCGGCAATGGTCACGTTGATCAGCGTGGCCTTGGGGTCATTGCCCGGCGGGTTGCTGTAGTAGCCGTTGCTCAGCGCGCCGCCAGTGCCTACGTGGCCGCTGAGGGTGCTATTGGTCAGCTTCAGCTCGCCGTTGTCGTCGTTGCCGATGGCGAAGCCGCGACCGCCTTCCGAGCCGCTGTTGGCGAAGAAGGTACTGCGGGAAATATCCGCCAGCCCGCCGTTGAAGATACCGCTGCCGACGGAGCGTTCGGCTTCGTCCGAGGCCTGGTTGCGCAGGAAGTTGCTGTCGCGCACCAACAGGTTGCCGCGGTTGAAGATGGCACCGCCGCGGCCGAGGTTGTCTTCCAGGTCGCCGCGCGAGCGGTTTTGCAGAAAGTCCGAGGAGTAGACCTCCAGGCTGCCGTAGTTGGCGATGCCGCCGCCCTGGCCGTAGCTATAGCCTTCCTCGCCGACGATTTCGCGATAGCTCGGGTTGCTGGTCGCGGCATGGTTGCCTTGCACCCGAACCCGCAGCAAATGCAGTTGGCCATGATTCTCCACCGCGGCACCGTTGAATGCTGTGCGGCCGTTTTCCAGAGCCAGGTTTTGCAGGTGCAGGCTGGCACCGCTCAACACTTCCAGCAGGCGGTCGTTGCGGTAGGGCGGCTGGGCCGGGTCGATGCCGCTGATGATGGTCGACTCGCTGCCGGCACCGCGGATGCTCAGGGCCTCGCTGATATCCAGGTCGCCATTGAGGTTGGCATCCTCGTCATAGCGAATGCCCGGTTCGCCGAACTCGGCGAGCAGGCTCAATACATAGCGTCCGGCAGGCAGCAGGATAAGGTCGGGGCCGGGCTGGCGATTGGCCGTGCTCACCGCATCGCGCAGCGAGCAGTGGGCATCGCAGATGCCGTCATGCTCATCCTCGGTGGTCGTGACTGGCAGTTCGGCCGCCTGCAGCGACAGGCTGCAGACGCAGAGGGCGGCGGCACCAAGACAATGGCTAAGGTGTGTGAGATGCATGGTGATGCTCCGGCAGACGAGCGGCTGCGCGGAGAAGACAGGGTTTCCGCGTGGGGAATAAATCTGACCCGGGCGATCAGGTACTGGTTCCGCACGGCAATGGGGGATTCAGGGTGCTGCCTGAAGCGCCGCCAGCTGCTTCTTGTGGGTCGCCGCCGCGGTCATGTCGTAGATCACCACGCAGACGTGCTCGACGCTGCCCTGGCCACCGGCCAGCGGCAGCAGGGTGACGTTCTGGTACATAAAGTCTTCCTGGCCGGTGATCGGCTGGTAGTTCTTGAAATGCATCAGGTAGGGGTGCTGTTCCCACAGGCTGAACGCGCGGGTGCCCAGTTGCACCACGGTATCGACCTTGCGCCGCAGCCAGGCTTCGTCGATTTCCGGGAACAGGCTGAACAGGGTTTTGCCCTGCACTTCATCCGGGCCCATGCCTGAGTGGTTTTCCATAAAGCTGTTCCACACCTCCACCTGGTACTGGCGGTCGAGGACGATCACCCCGACATCGATGCATTGCACGATATCGAGCAGCCAGTGCACTTCCTGGATATCTATCTGCGCGGGCATGGCTGAGGGTCTGCTCCCGTTTCGTTAGCGGTCGCGCCGGAGCCTGTTTTTGTGCGAGGCAAGGCGCGAGACGCGAAGTTTGGTGTTCCAAATGAGTGTCGAGAAACACAGCATCGCACAAAAACAGGCCCGGCCCTGCGGGTTGCGCGGGAAATGGCCCCCGCTGTCGTTGTAGGACTTGGCAAGGGGGCGACCATTACCTGCGTCCTACGCCTAACCGGGGGCCATTTCTCGCGGCAACGCGATCCGCGAACGAAACGGGAGCAGACCCTACCCCATCAGGTAGTTGATCTTGTTGGTCAGGCGCTTGATCGAGTCTTCGGTAAACAGCAACAGCAGGTCAAAGTGGATATTCTGCGCTTCCAGGCTGTAGCTGATTTCCACCGCCAGGGTCTTTTTCCAGCGCCGCTGGTTGATATGGATCAGCCGCTCGATGGAGGCATGCTGACCCAGCAGTAGGGGGTGGCCCTGGGAGAAGCGCACGTCGATCTGCTCGGCAATCCCGGCCAGGCACGCGCCGATCAGGATGCTGGCCATGTCCAGGAGCATTTCCGAGGTTTCCAGGTCGTCCTTTGGCTGCCAGCCGAGCAGGCGCGCCATATCATCGGTTTCCGAGTCGTGGAACAGCAGCAGCGCCTCGCCAGCGATGCCATCGCCGATAAAGCCCTGGCACACCGCGCTCAGGCGCTCGCCGCGCATGGCGTCGGTCAGGGTCATATGCAGCTCGCTGACCTCGAAGATATTCACCTGGGGCAGCGGCAACTGCACGAACACCCCCAGTACCTGAGCCAGCAGCGCCGCCGCGCGGCCCATGGCGACGTTGCTGACCTCGCGCAGGGCATCGCGAAAATTCACCTTCAGCTCATCGAGCAGCGCCGCCTGGGCCATGGCCGCGGGCGTGGCCTTGGGGTCGAACAGGCCGAGTTCGAGCAGAGTGCTGCGCAGTATTTCGGGGGCGGCGGGCTTCTTGATAAAGGCCAGCGCGCCGAGTGCCTTGACCCGCCGCAGGGCTTCTTCCTGTACGTCACCGGAAACCACCAGCACCTTGCAGGCCAGGCCTTCGGCGCGCAGCGCGGCAAGGGTTTCGTAGCCATCCAGCACCGGCATGGTCAGGTCCAGCAGCATCACCTGGCCCAGGCCCTGGCGGATCGCAGCAAGGGCCTCCTCGCCGTTGCCGGCCTGGCTGATGGTTACCGGCCATTCGGGCGGCAGCGCGCGGATCAACTGCTTGCGCGCCATATTCGAGTCGTCGCAGACCACTAGTGGGATCACGGCTGGAGAGCACCTGTGCGCGTGGAAAGAGCACCGCTCTGGTCGGGGGCGGCTTCAGGCAAGCATAGCCGCTAAGGTTGTGCCCGCGGGGCTTATTCGGCCGGGCGTTGCAGCCATTCGAGTATGCCCTGGGCGGCGCGACGGCCGCTGGCAAAGCAGGCGGTCAGCAGGTAGCCGCCAGTGGGCGCTTCCCAGTCGAGCATTTCCCCGGCGCAGAAGGTGCCGGGCAGGGCCTTGAGCATCAGCTCCGGGGTCAGCTGCTCGAAGGGTACGCCGCCGGCCGTGCTGATGGCTTCATCCAGTGGCCGTGGGTGGATCAGCGTGATGGGCAGGGCTTTGATCGCGTCGGCCAGCTGCACGGGATCGTTAAAGGCGTCCTTGCTGGCCAGTTCACGCAGTAGCGCGGCTTTGACGCCGTCGATACCAGCCTGGCGATGCAGGTGCTTGGCCATCGACTGCGAGCCGCGTGGCTTGCTCAGGGCGGCCTGCAGTTTGCTCAGCGGCGTCTGTGGCAGCAGGTCGAGATGCACGGTAGCACTGCCGTGCTGGTTGATCGTCTCGCGAATATCTGCCGACAGGGCATACACCAGGCTGCCTTCGATACCCGTGGCGGTGAGGACAAACTCACCCAGGCGTGGCGGTTCTGCGGGTAGGTTGAGGCTGACATTCTTTAGCGGTGCGCCGGCGAACTTGTCCCGCAGAAAGGGGCTCCAGGCGCTGACATCGAAGCCGCAGTTGCTCGCCTGCAAGGGCGCGATAGTCACATCGCGTGCCTGTAGCAGCGGCACCCAGGCACCGTCCGAACCCAGCCGCGCCCAGCTGCCGCCGCCCAGGGCCAGCAGGGTGGCGTCGGCATTCACCTGCTGTTCGCCGGCGGGTGAGGCGATACGCAGCGCGCCGTGGTTATCCCAGCCCAGCCAGCGATGGCGGGTGTGGATCTGCACGCCCAGTTCGCGCAGGCGCTTGAGCCAGGCGCGAAGCAGGGGGGCGGCTTTCATATCGGTGGGGAACACCCGCCCTGAGGTGCCGACAAAGGTGTCGATGCCCAGGCCATGAATCCAGGTGCGCAGGGCGTCGGCATCGAAGTCCTGCAGCAGCTCGGCCACTTCCGTCTGGCGCTGGCCGTAGCGGGCGACAAAGGCCGGCTTGGCCTCGGAATGGGTGATATTCATGCCGCCGACCCCGGCGAGGAGGAACTTGCGCCCCACCGAGGGCATGCCGTCGTATAGATCGACCTGCACGCCGCCCTGAGCCAATACCTCGGCCGCCATCAGCCCGGCAGGGCCGCCGCCGATAATGGCAACGTGAGGGGCGGGCTGTTGGCGGGTCGTGGTCATGATGAGATCGGCTGCGGTAGACGGGCTGGCATTCTAACCGAGGCCTCCGCGACCTTGTTATTTGCCCGGGCTTCGGGCAGGGTCTGGGCAAGACTTTTCTGCCTGGAGCCCTCTTATGTCTGACCTCTACCCCAGCATCGACCCCGACGGCCTGATCGAATACTCGGTGGTCTACACCGACCGCTCCCTCAACCATATGTCGCAGTCGTTCCAGGGCGTGATGAAGGATATCTCCAGCACCCTGAAACAGGTCTACAACGCCCACGCCGTGGCTATCGTGCCCGGTAGCGGCACCTTCGGCATGGAGGCGGTGGCGCGCCAGCTGGCCACTGGGCAGAAGTGCCTGGTGATCCGCAACGGCTGGTTCAGCTACCGCTGGACGCAGGTTTTCGAGATGGGTCAGATCCCCTCTGAAGCCATTGTGCTCAAGGCCCGGCCGGTAACCGAAGGCAGCCAGGCGGCATTCGCCCCGCCGCGGCTTGCCGATGTGCTGGCGGTTATCGCTCTGGAAAAACCCCAGGTGGTCTTTGCGCCGCACGTGGAAACCTCGTCCGGCATGATCCTGCCGGATGATTACCTGCGCGCCGTGGCGGATGCCGTGCATGCGGTTGGCGGCCTGTTTGTGCTCGACTGCATCGCCTCCGGCACCCTCTGGGTGGATATGCAGGCCTGCGGCATCGATGTGCTGATCAGCGCCCCGCAAAAAGGCTGGAGCGCCTCGCCGTGCTGCGCTCTGGTGATGCTTAGCGAGGCGGCCCAGGCCCGCGTCGAAGCCACGCAAAGCACCAGCTTTGCCTGCGACCTGAAGAAATGGCTGCAGATCATGCAGGCCTACGAGCAGGGCGGCCACGCCTACCACGCCACCATGCCCAGCGATGCCCTGGCGCGTTTCCGCGATGCGATGTTCGAGGCCAAGGCCCTTGGCTTTGCCACCGTACGCAACCAGCAGCAGGAACTCGGCGACCGCGTGCGCGCACTGCTGGCCAGCAAAGGCTTTAAAAGTGTCGCCGCGCCCGGTTTCGAAGCGCCTGGTGTGGTGGTCTGCTACACCACCGATGCCAGCATCAAGAACGGCAGCAAATTCGCCGCCCAAGGCCTGCAGATCGCCGCGGGCGTACCGCTGCAGTGCGATGAGCCGGCCGACTTCCAGACCTTCCGCCTGGGCCTGTTCGGGCTGGACAAGCTGGGCAATATCCAGCGCACCGTAGAAACGCTGGAGCAGGCGTTGGATAAGGTGTTGGCGGGGTAGAACCCTAGGGCGAGGTGCCCGGGCTTGATGCCGGGCCTGCCCCTATGGGTTCAGCTGCGTCTTAAGCATGCGTGCGGCTAGACAAAAGGCTGCCCGCCGAAGCCTCTGGGCAGCCGCTGCCGCCCTGGCAGGTCGGTGAGCCGCTGTTGCCAGGATGCGCGCCAGTCATTGCTCGCGTGGGCGACCTTGGCTTTGCGTGTGGCCCTTCGCGCCGCGTTGCGCGCAGTTTTGCGGTTTTCCTTAAATACCTCGGTGCCGCGGCAGCTGCGGCACTTCACCTGAGCCAGTTCGCTGGTGGAACTGAGGTTGCTGCCATGGTGGCCGCAGGCGAGATGGCCGGCGACCCGGTAGTGAATGACCATAGGTAAATCTCCTTGGCAAAGAGTGCGCTGCGTAGCAGAGAGCCAGGCGATCACTAAAGAGGTGATCGCTTGGGCGCGCCGCCATGACGTCAGTCACGCCGCAGCCGAGGGCCCTGGACGGCCTTGCGCCTATGCAAGAAGACCGGGTGACCTGGTCCCTGTCTGGATCGCTGCCTGGTCCCGGCTTGCACAAGCTCCGGGTTTGCTCGGTGCGACCCCATCAGGACTTTAGACCCCCGAGTCTGGGGGCGGTTCGTTGATGAGGTTTTCAGCGTGTGGATGGGTATCGCTACCCTCAACTCCATCCGATGGTTATTGCTTCGACGCGTTCGTGGCCTTATCCAGCGCGGTCACTATGGCGTGCGCAACCTTGATCCTGGCAGTGTTGGGGTAGTTCTTGTTGGCCAGCAGCACCAGGCCTAGGTCCTGGCTGGGGACAAACACGGCGTAGGCACCGAAGCCGCCGGTCGAGCCGGTTTTATTGAACAGGCTGTCGCCCGGCTCGAACTCCGGTGGCAGCAGGCGCGTGGCGGGTTGCGCTTCCAGGGCCATGGCCGGGGAGTTGCCAGCCTGCAGGCGTTCCAGGCTGATCGGGTAGGGGTAGCGCTCCCAGCCGAGGCCTTGAGTCATGTCGCCGACGCGGTAATAACCGCTGTGGGTCATGGCGATGGCGCGCTGCAGCTCAATGCTCAGGCCAGCAGGATTGAGGTTGGCCTGGACAAAACGTAGCATGTCCCTCGCGTTGGTTTTCACTCCGTAGGCTTCGGCGTCGAGCATGCCTGGGGTAACCCGCAGCGGCTGGTTGTCCTTGCTGTAGCCGTAGGCATAGCGCGGCATCTGCGCGGCCGGCACCTGGATATAACTGTGCGGCATGCCGAGTGCGGGGAACAGCGTGCCTTCCATCAGCGTGGGGAACGGCTGGCCCATGCTCTTGGCGGCGAGCATGCCAAGCAGACCGATGCTGGGGTTGGAATAGCGCCGATGGGTGCCGGCGATATGCTCGGGCTGCCACTGGCGGTAATAGGCGAGCATGCTGGCCGGGTCGGTCACCTGGTCGGGGAACTGCAGCGGCAGCCCGCCGGCGGTGTAGGTGCCGAGGTTGAGCAGGCTGGCGTGTTCCAGCTGGCTGCCGCGCAGCTCGGGCCAGTGCTGGCCGGCGCTGTCGGAGAGGGTCAGCTTGCCGGTGGTCTGGGCCAGGGCGGCGAGGGTGGCGGTGAGGGGTTTACTCAGCGAGCCGATTTCAAACAGGGTGTCGCTGGTCACCGCTTGCTGGTCGTCCAGGCGAGCAACGCCATAGTTGAAGTAGCGGGCCTGGCCCTTGTGAGTGATCGCCACGGCCATGCCGGCGATGTCGTATTCCTCCATTACCGGGCGGACGCTGGCGTCCACCAGAGATTGCAGCCTGTCTGTTGCTTGCGCGGCAGTGCAGGTGGCAAGTGCGAGTGCGGTCAGCAGTGTTTTGAGTCTTCCGTGCATGGTGTGCGAGATTCCTTGATCGTGAAGATGCGCGATATGACCGCGTCCGGTGCTGGTTTTATCCCGGCTCTGCGCCGTTGATGCGTTGCCTGACTGGGCAGGCCAGAACCCGCCTTGCAGAGACTGCAACAGGTAGGGGGCGCACCAAGGATTCGCAACCGGGTTGGTGCGCACGGCGCACCCTACGGGACCAGGCCATCCCAGGCTCAGTGGTGATGGTCGAATGCAATACGTTAGCCTTTATCCCAGCCCGCGCGCCTGCCAGACCTTGGCCGCGCTGTGATGCAGTATGCCGTGACGCCTGGCCAGGGCCATGCGGTCCTTGTCGTAGCCACCGCCGATCAGCCCGACCACCGGGATATCGCGGCCCAGGCAGTGGTTGAGCACGGCTTGGTCACGGGCAGCGATACCGGCGTCAGTCAGGTTGAGGTAGCCCAGGGCATCGTGCTGGTGCACATCGACACCGGCGTCGTAGAGCAGGATATCCGGCTGGTACAGCGGCAGCAGGTAGTTGAGGCAGTCATCCACCACCTTGAGATACTCGGCATCGCCCATGCCCTTGGGCAGGGGAATATCCCAGTCGCTGAGCGCCTTGCGTGCCGGGTAGTTCTTCTCGCAATGCAGGGAGACGGTGATCGCCTTCGGGGTGTTTTCCAGCAGGCGCGCGGTGCCATCGCCCTGGTGCACGTCGCAGTCGAAGATCAGCACACGCTGGGCCTTGCCGCTGGCCAGCAGGTACTGACTGATCACCGCCAGGTCGTTGAAGATGCAGAAACCGGCCGGGTGGTCGTAATGCGCATGGTGGGTGCCGCCGGCCAGGTGGCAGGCCAGGCCGTGTTGCAGGGCCTGTTCGGCCGCCAGCAGCGAGCCGCCTACGGCGCGAATGGTGCGCTGCGCCAGGGCGGCACTCCAGGGCAAGCCAAGGCGGCGCTGCTCTTCATGGGCCAGTTCGCCGCTGGCAAAACGCTGGATATAGGCCGGGCAGTGGGCCAGGGCGAGTACATCCGCTGGGCAGAGTTCGGGGCGCAGCAGCTCGGCGTCGGTGCACAGGCCGCTGGCGACGATGTGGTCACGCAGCAGGCGGAACTTCTCCATGGGAAAGCGGTGGCTGGCCGGGAAGGGCGGGCTGTAATCGTCGTGATAGACCAGCGGCAGGCGCATGGTGGCGGGCTCAAGCGGAAGTGGCCGAAGTATGGCGGCAGGCTCTGCTTACGCTCAAGCCCAGCGGTCTATTGGCTAGAATGCTGCCATTATTGTCCGCATCCATCTTTCAGTCGGGCCGACAAGCCTTGGTAAAGGCTTTACCATCTCGCCCCCAGTGCGTTTACAGGAGAGCATGCATGAGTCAGGTGTTGAATGAGTTGGTCGCCCTGCTGACCCTGGAAACCATCGAAGAAAATCTATTCCGCGGGGTCAGTCAGGACCTCGGCTTTCGCCAGTTGTATGGCGGCCAGGTGCTGGGCCAGTGCGTCTCGGCGGCCAGCCAGACGGTGGATACGGCGCGCCATGTGCATTCCATGCACGGCTACTTTCTGCGCCCGGGTGATGCCACCTTGCCGGTGGTCTATCAGGTTGACCGGGTGCGCGATGGCGGCAGTTTCAGCACGCGGCGGGTGACGGCGATTCAGAAGGGCAAGCCGATCTTTACCTGCAGTGCGTCGTTCCAGTTCGATGAAGAAGGCTTTCATCACCAGAACCCGATGCCGGAAGTGCCGGGGCCGGAAGAGCTGAAGTCGGAAACCGAGCTGGCGCGCCTGGTCGAGGCGATGATTCCCGAGCGCATGCGCGAGCGTGCCACCAGCGACAAACCCATCGAAATCCGCCCGGTGACGCTGATCAATCCCTTTGCGCCCAAGCCCTGCGAGCCGGTCAAGCATGTGTGGTTCCGCGCCGCCGGCGAACTGCCGGACGAGCCGCAGCTGCACAAGCTGCTGCTGGCCTACGCCAGCGACTTCAATCTGCTGACCACCTCGATGCAGCCCCATGGCGTGTCGGTGTTCCAGAAGTTTATGCAGGTCGCCAGCCTCGACCACTCGCTGTGGTTCCACGGCAACCTGCGCATGGACGACTGGCTGCTGTACAGCATGGACAGCCCCTGGGCCGGCAATGCTCGCGGTTTCTCCCGCGGCAGCATCTTCAATCGCCGGGGCCAGCTGGTCGCCTCCGTCGCCCAAGAGGGGCTGACTCGCGTGCGTGAGGACTGGAAGTGAGCCTGAGCAGTGCGAAGCACTGGGTGTTCGATATGGATGGCACCCTGACCCTGGCGGTGCACGACTTCGAGGCGATCAAGCGAGCGCTGGATATTCCTCTGGAGGACGACATCCTCGGCCATCTGGCCGCGCTGCCCGAGGCGGTGGCCGCGGCCAAACACGCCTGGCTGCTGGAGCATGAGCGTGAACTGGCGCTGGCCGCCGAGCCGGCCCCTGGGGCGATTGAACTGGTGCGCGAGCTGCACGGCCGGGGTTGTCGCCTCGGCATCCTCACCCGCAACGCCCATGAGCTGGCGTTGCTGACCCTTCGCGCCATCGGTCTGGATGACTGCTTTGCCGTGCCGGATGTGATCGGCCGCGATGAGGCACCGCCCAAGCCCGATCCCGGCGGCCTGCTGCATTTCGCCCAGGCCTGGCAGGTCGCGCCGAGCGAGCTGGTGATGGTCGGTGATTACCGCTTCGACCTGGAATGCGCCCGCGCTGCCGGGGCGCGCAGCGTGTTGGTCAACCTGACGGAAAACCCCTGGCCGGAGCTGGCCGATCATTTCGCGGTGGATTGCCGGGCGTTGCAGCGCGCCTTGTAGGGCAGATGCAGTCATGTAGCCTGGATAAGCGCAGCGCAATCCGGGACGGTGGGCTTGCGTATCTGAGAATGCCCCCGGATTGCATCCGGGCTACGGTTAATCGCAGCGTCTGTTAATGACAGCAACCAGACTCCAGATCCTTGAGGATCGGGCAGTCCGGGCGGTCGTTGCCTTGGCAGTTGTCCATCAACTCCTTGAGGGTGTCGCGCAGGCCGCTGAGTTCCTCGATCTTGCGTTCCAGTTCGGCGATATGCCCGGCGGCCAGGGCCTTGACGTCGGCGCTGGCGCGCTGGCGGTCCTGCCACAGGGCCAGCAGCTGGCTGACTTCGGCCAGGGAAAAACCCAGATCGCGCGAGCGTTTGATAAAGGCCAGGCGATGCAGGTCCTGCGCGCTGTACTGGCGGTAGCCGCTGTCGGTGCGGCCGGCGGCGGGCAGCAGGTCGATGCTCTCGTAGTAGCGGATCATCTTGGCGCTAAGGCCGGTTTGCTTGGCGGCTTGGCCGATATTCATCTTTCTTGCCTCCTATCTTGCGGTCTGTCCGTGAAATCGTGATCGCGGGCATGGCCCGCTCCTACGGGGTTATCGTGTATTCGCTCGTCGTGTAGGAGCGGCGGGGACGCCCAGTCCCATGGCCGCGATTGGGGTTAGGGGCGATCTTTGGGCTTCCAGGTTTTCAGCAGCAAGGCATTGCTCACCACGCTGACGCTGGACAGTGCCATGGCCGCGCCGGCGAGCATCGGGTTGAGCAGGCCGGCGGCCGCCAGGGGAATGCCGACCAGGTTATAGGCGAAGGCCCAGAACAGGTTCTGGCGGATCTTGTTGTAGGTGCGTCGGCTGATATCCAGGGCGTCGGCCACCAGACGCGGGTCGCCACGCATCAGGGTGATGCCGGCGGCGTGCATGGCCACATCGGTGCCGCTGCCCATGGCAATGCCAACATCGGCGGCGGCCAGGGCCGGGGCGTCGTTGATGCCGTCGCCGACCATGGCCACCACCGCGTCTTTCTTCAGCTCGGCGATGATCGCCGCCTTGTCCGCCGGTAGCACTTCGGCATGGGCCGCCGTGATGCCCAGGGTCTGGGCCACTGCCTGGACGCTGCCCTGGTTGTCGCCGCTGATCAGGTGGCTGGCGATGCCCTGGGCGTTCAGCGCGGCGATGGCTTCGCCTGCGCCTTCCTTCAGGGTGTCGCCAAAGGCGAACAGGCCCAGCACCCGCGGTTGCGGTGCCAGCTCCAGCAGCCAGGACAGGGTGCGGCCTTCGGCTTCCCAGGCCTGGGCGTCGGCGGCCAGGGCGTCGTGGTGCAGCTGCTGCTCGTCGAGCAGGCGCTTGTTGCCCAGGGCCAGTTGCCGTTCGCCTATTCGCCCGGCGATGCCGCGTCCGGCCAGGGCCTTACTTTCGCTGACCTCGGCCAGTTCCAGCTGTTGCTGGGTGCAGGCATCCAGCACGGCCTTGGCCAGCGAGTGTTCGCTGCCGCGCTGCAGGGCACCGGCCAGTTGCAGCAGGGCTGCGCTGTCGCCGTCGAGCGCGGTCATATGGGCGATGCGCGGCGCGCCCGAGGTCAGGGTGCCGGTCTTGTCGAAGGCCACCAGGGTCACCGAGTGGGCGATTTCCAGGGCTTCGGCGTCCTTGATCAGGATGCCGTGGCGCGCCGCCACGCCGGTGCCAGCCATGATTGCGGTGGGGGTGGCCAGGCCCAGGGCGCAGGGGCAGGCGATCACCAGCACGGCTACGGCATTGAGCAGCGCGGTTTCGATACCCGCGCCGAGCAGCAGCCAGACCAGCAGGGTGGCCAGGGCGATCAGCAGCACGCTGGGCACGAAGATCTGACTGACCTTGTCCACCAGCTTCTGGATCGGTGCCTTGGCTGCCTGGGCGTCCTCCACCAGGCGGATAATCCGCGCCAGCACGGTTTCCGCACCCAGGGCGGTGGTTTCCACCAGCAGGCGGCCTTCACCGTTGATCGCCCCGGCGGTGACGCTGTCTCCCGGCTGTTTGGGCTGCGGCAGGCTCTCGCCGCTGATCAGCGCCTCGTCGGCATGGCTCTGGCCTTGGGTAACCCGTCCGTCGACCGGGAAACGCTCGCCGGGCTTGACCACTATGGCGTCGCCCAGTTGCAGCTCACCCAGCGCCACCCATTGTTCGACGCCATCTTGCAGGCGCAAGGCGCGCTCCGGGCGCAGGGCCTGCAGGGCGCGGATGGCGCTACTGGTCTGGCGTTTGGCGCGGCTTTCCAGGTATTTGCCCAGCAGGATCAGGGTGATGATCACCGCCGAGGCTTCGAAATACAGATGGGGCATGCTGCCGGGTGGGCTTATCGCCCATTGATAGAGGCTCAGGCCGTAGGCGGCGCTGGTGCCGATGGCCACCAACTGATCCATATTCCCGGCCCGGGCGCGCAGGGCACTCCAGGCCGCGCGGTAGAAGCGCGCGCCGAAGACGAACTGCACCGGGGTGGCCAGGGCGAACTGCAGCCAAGCCGGCAGCATCCAGTGCAGGCCGAAGGGCTCGGCAAGCATCGGCACCACCAGCGGCAGGGTCAGCAGCATGGCCAGGCCCAGCGCCCAGCGTTCGCCTTGCAGCTGGCGCTCGGCCCCGGCCTGTGCGGGGCGCTCGGCGTCCACCAGGCTGGCGCTATAGCCGGCCTGCTGCACCGCGCTCAGCAGGGTTTGTGGGTCGAGACCGCGGACAATCTGCACTTGCGCGCGCTCGCTGGCCAGGTTGACGCTGACCGACAGCACCCCCGGCTGCTTGGCCAGGGCGCGTTCGATACGCCCGGCGCAGCTGGCGCAGGTCATGCCTTTAAGATTCAGCTCCAGACGTTCGCTGGGTACCTGGTAACCGGCGCTTTCGACGGCGTGCACCAGGCGCTCCAGGCTGTCGGCCGGGGCCTGGATGCGTGCCTGCTCGCTGGCCAGGTTGACGCTGACCGTGGCGACCTCGGCCACCTTGGTCAGGGCGCGTTCGACGCGTCCGGCGCAACTGGCACAGGTCATGCCGCTGATCGGCAGGTCGAAGGTGGTAAGGCTGGACATGGGTGGTCCTCCATTGAGTTCCAGCACAGGATCAACCTTGCCATGCTGGCAAGGTCAAGCGTTGTTTTATGCCTTGACCTTACCCATGGGGCAAGCCTGACACTAGTGTCGCGTCACAGAGCATTTGTCGTGGAGTCCGGGTTGTAGGAGCTGCTGGACGGCACTCCGCCATGCCGGCGATTCGCACGCATGGCGTGCTCCTACAGGTTTGCGACATGTGCACACACTAGCGGTCATTCATTCAAGCAGGAGAGTAAAGATGCAGGTATCTCAGGTTCACGCATTCCGGGTCGATGGCATGACTTGCCAGCATTGCGTCAAGACCATCACCGAGGCGCTGTTGGCCTGCGACCCGGCGGCTGATGTGAAGGTGAAGTTTCCCGGTGGCGAAGTGCGGGTGAGCAGCACTGTGGCGGTGGATCAGCTGATGGTGGCGATCGTCGAGCAGGGCTACGGCGTCAGCCTGGCGTAAGCACTGCGGCGGTTGGCCAGTCGCGGATCAGCCCGCGAAAGCAGGCATCGATCATGGGCGCGGCGTCGCTGAGCGGGTCGAACAGATTGGGGTCGCGCGACCAGTCGTGGAACAAACCGACTATCAAGGCATGCACGGTGCGCGCGGCCAGACGCGGCGTCAGCCCGGCATGCAGGCGCAGGCGCACTGATGGCGTGTTGAACTGCTGCTCGCAGAGCGCGATAAACAGGTTGATAAAGGCCTCTTGGCGCTCTTCGGCCTCGCGCAGTTCTGCGGTGAACTCACACCTGCGCAGCAGGATGGTGAAGATGCGCTTCTTCTGCGGTTCGCGAGCCAGGTTCTCGATGGCCTCGATGCACAGCTCGCGCAGGGTCTGCAGCGGGTCGTGCTCGGGGCAGCCGCGCATCCGTTCGGCCAGCTGTTCCGGCGGCAGGCGCACCTGATTGAGCATGGCGTTGAACAGATCAGCCTTGTTGGCAAAGTGCCAATACACCGCGCCGCGGGTTACCCCGGCGTGGCGGGCGATATGTTCCAGGCTGGTATGCGCCACGCCTTTTTCCAGAAACAGGGTTTCGGCGGCCGCCAGGATGGCGCAGCGGGTTTTCTCGGCTTCTTCTTTGGTTCGGCGCATGGCGGCAGGCTGATTTCTGGCTAGGCTCAAGGCGTTGGTGGACAAAGTGTAATGAAGTTAAGGGTAATGTTCTATTTACAAACGCTTGTGTATGTATCTAGCATTGCCGGTCTCAAATGAAGCGCCCCGCTTTGCCCCGGAGACACTCATGCTTTTTTCCCGTCATTTCCCCGTTACCCTCGGGGCTTTGCTGTTTGTATCCCTTGCGCCCGCGTTGCAGGCCGCCGATGCGCCACCTGCACCCGAGGTGGTGGTGGAAACCGTCAAGGTTGAGGCGTTGCCTCTTGAACTCGAATATTCGGCCCGTACCGCCGGCTACCGCGAGGTGCAGGTGCGTGCCCAGGTCAGTGGCATCCTGCAGGAGCGCACTTATCTGGAGGGCAGTCAGGTCAAGCAGGGCCAGGTGATGTTCCGCATCGACCCGCGTACCTACCAGGCCGCATTGAGCCGCGCCAAGGGCGCACTGGCTCAGGAGCAGGCGCGCTACCGGCAGACCGAGCGTGACCTCAAACGCATCCGCGAGCTGCAGAAGAAGGGCTTTGCCAGCGAGAGCGAGCTGGACAACGCCATTTCCAACTTCGAACAGAGCAAGGCCAATATCCAGGCTGCCGAGGCCGAGGTGCTGTCCAAGCAGATCGACCTCGACTACACCACGGTGAAAGCGCCGATTTCCGGGATCACCAGCAAGGAAACCGTCTCCGAAGGCAGCCTGATGGTGGCCGGCGACCCGAATGCCAGCCTGCTGAGCAATATCACCCAGCTCGATCCCATCTACGTCAACTTCGCCGCGCCGGACTCCGATGTGGAAGGCGTGCGCAGCGGCCTGCAGAACGGCACTCTGGTGCTGCCCGAAGACGGCAAGATGAGTGTGCAGATCACCCTGGGTGACGGTGCGGTCTACCCGCTGGAAGGCAAGGTGGACTTTACCGACAGCCTGATCGACCGCGGCACCGGCACCGTCAGCGCCCGCGCCGTGGTGCCCAACCCCGAGCAGAAGCTGCTGCCGGGACAGTTCGTGCGGGTGCGGGTTCTGGGCTTGAACATGCCCAATGCCATGACCCTGCCGGAGCGTGCCGTGGCCCAGGGTCCGGGTGGCACCTTCGTCTACGTGGTGGATGAGGGCGGCGTGGCGCGCATGCGTCAGGTCACCACCGGGCATACCGCCAAGGGCCGCTGGGTGATCGTTTCCGGCATCAGCGCCGGTGAGCGGGTGATAGTCGAGGGGCTGCCCAAGGTCCGTCCGGACAGCCCGGTAAAAGTTGTCGCCCCCGCCGCCAGCCAATCCTAAGGAGCGTTCCCGGTGATTTCACGCTTCTTTATCGACCGCCCGGTGTTTGCCGCGGTGATTTCCATTGTGATCGTGCTGGCGGGCCTGATGGCCATGCGCAGCCTGCCGATTGCCCAGTACCCGCAGATCCTCCCGCCGCAGGTGTCGGTCAGCGCCAGCTATGGCGGGGCCAGCGCCCAGGTGATTGCCGAAACCGTGGCCGCGCCACTGGAACAGTCGATCAACGGCGTCGAGGGGATGATCTACCAGCAGTCCAACTCCGGCGGCAATGCCATGAGTCTGTCGGTGTACTTCCAGGTCGGCACCGACCCGGACCAGGCCACCATCGACGTCAACAACCGCGTCCAGGCCGCCCTGGCCAAGCTGCCGGAAGAAGTGCGCCGGCAGGGCGTCAAGGTGCAGAAGAAGTCCTCGGACATCCTCCAGGTGGTGACCCTGTATTCGCCGGACGGCTCGCGCGACCCGGTGTATATCAGCAACTACGCGCTGATCAACGTGATCGACGAGCTCAAGCGCCTGCCCGGCGTGGGCGATGTCAGCCAGTTCGGTTCGAAGGATTACTCCATGCGCATCTGGCTGCGCCCGGACAAGCTGGCGCAGTTCAACCTGACGCCCACCGACGTGGTCAATGCGATTCGTGAGCAGAACTCGCAGTTCGCCGCCGGCAGCTTCGGCCAGCAGCCGCTCAAGCAGGAGCAGGACTTCACCTACACGGTGACCACCCAGGGCCGTTTTACCGACCCGAAGGAATTCGAGAACGTTATTCTGCGTACCGATGACACCGGTGCCAGCCTGCTGCTCAAGGATGTCGCGCGGATCGAGCTGGGGGCCCAGGACTACTCCCTGATGACCTCGCTCAACGGTCAGCAGAACGCCGCCTTCGGTGTGTACCTGCAACCTGGCGCGAATGCCCTGGACACCGCCGAGGCGGTCAGCAATACCCTGGCGCGGCTGTCGAAGAATTTCCCCAGCGGCATGACCTATACCGTGCCCTACGACACCACCAAGTTCGTCCGCGTGTCGATCAAGGAGGTGATCCACACCTTCTTCGAGGCCCTGGTGCTGGTGGTGCTGGTGGTGTTTATCTTCCTGCAGAACTGGCGCGCCACGCTGATCCCGGTGCTGGCCATTCCGGTCTCCCTGGTCGGCACCTTTGCCGGCATGTATATGCTCGGTTTCTCCATCAACCTGCTGACCCTGTTCGGCATGGTGCTGGCCATCGGCATCGTGGTGGACGACGCCATTGTGGTGATCGAGAACGTCGAGCGGGTGATGAACACCGACAAGATCGGCCCGCGTGAGGCGACCATCAAGGCCATGGAGGAAGTGACCGGGCCGATTATCGCCATCGTCCTGGTGCTCTGCGCGGTGTTCATTCCGGTGGGCTTCCTCGGCGGCCTGGCCGGGGAGATGTATAAACAGTTCGCCATCACCATCGCCATTTCGGTGCTGATCTCCGGCATCGTTGCCCTGACCCTGAGCCCGGCACTCTGCGCCTTGCTGCTCAAACCGGGGCATCACGAACCGGCCGCGCCGTTTCGCGCCTTCAACCGGGTCTTCGACCGCCTGACCAACGGCTACACCGCCGGCGTGCGCTTCTTCCTCAAGCGTTCGGCCATCGGCCTGCTGCTGTTCGGCGCGATGATTGCGCTGATCGTGGTGCTGTTCAACCGGGTGCCCGGCTCCCTGGTGCCCAATGAAGACCAGGGCTATGTGATCAACGCCTACTTCCTGCCGCCCGCCGCCTCGCTGACCCGTACCGAGAAGCTCACCAGCGAGGTGACCCAGCAACTGATGGAACACCCGGCGGTGGAGAACGTGGTGACCTTTGCCGGCTTTGACGTGCTGACCTTCGGTACCCGCAGCAACGCCGGGGTGTCCTTTGTACCGCTGAAAGACTGGAGCGAGCGCACCACGCCCGAGCTGGATGCACGCAACCTCACCGGCGAATTCATGGGCATGGGCGCGGCGCAGAAAGACGGTGTGGTGATGAGCTTCAACCCGCCGCCGATCACCGGCATGAGCACCACTGGCGGTTTCGAAGGTTTTATTCAGGACCGCAGTGGCGGCAGCACCGCGCAGCTGGCCGAGAAGGTCCAGGCCTTCCTCGCCGCAGCGGCCAAACGCCCTGAGTTGGCCGGGGTGCAGAGCACTTTCAGCGCCAACGTGCCGCAGTACTTTATCGACCTGGACCGCACCAAGGCGCGGGCCCTGGGCGTACCGGTCAACGATGTGTTCACCGCCATGCAGGCGACCTTCGGCAGCTATTACGTCAACGATTTCAGCCTGTATGGGCGTACCTTCCAGGTCAGCCTGCAGGCCGAGGCGGAGTTCCGCAGCAAGCCTGAAGACCTGTCCCAGGTGTATGTGCGCGCCGCCAGTGGCGAGCTGGTGTCGCTGGCCAGCCTGGTCAAGGTCGAGCGGATTCTCGGCCCGGATACCTATGCGCGCTTCAACGTCTACCCGGCGGCGAAGATCCTCGGCGGACCGGCTCCTGGCTACAGCTCCGGGCAGGCCCTGGCGGCGATCCAGGCGGTGGCGGACGAGGTGCTGGGCAGCGATTACAGCATCGGCTGGGTCGGCTCGGCCTTCCAGGAAGTGGCGTCCCAGGGCTCGGGCAGCAGTGCCTTCGTCTTTGGCCTGATCATGGTGTTCCTGATCCTCGCCGCCCAGTACGAGCGCTGGACCCTGCCGTTGGCGGTGGTTACCGCGGTGCCGTTTGCGGTGTTCGGGGCGATTCTCGCGGTGTGGCTGCGCGGTATCGAGAACGACCTGTACTTCCAGGTCGGCCTGGTCACCCTGATCGGTCTGGCGGCGAAGAACGCCATCCTTATCGTCGAGTTCGCGGTGCTCAACCGGCAACAGGGCATGGGCATCTTCGAGTCGGCGCTGGAGGCCTCGCGCCTGCGTTTCCGCCCGATCATCATGACCTCCCTGGCCTTTATCCTCGGCGTTGTGCCGCTGGCGATCAGCTCGGGCGCAGGCTCGGCCAGTCGTCACTCGATCGGCACCGGGGTGATCGGCGGCATGCTGGCGGCGACCTTCCTGGCGATCTTCCTGATCCCGATGTTCTACCTGCTGGTGGAATCGCTGGCAGAGAAGATCGGCAAGGGCCGCAGGGTGGGTTAGGCGCGTGCGCAAAGGCTCGGTCAGGCCGGAGCCTTTGGCGCGCCGTAACCCACCAGGCGGGATATGCCGATTACCGCCTGGTGGGTTACGTGGCGCGCTACTTTCGTCGTTGTCGTGCTAGCCCGGTTCCGCGCCACTAACCCACCCTACGAACCGGAACGTCATTCGTTTAACCGCTTGCACTGTTGAGCCACCATGCCCCTACGTATTCTGCTGATCCTTGGCGCGCTGAGCGCCTTCGGGCCTCTGGCCATCGATTTCTATCTGCCGAGTTTCCCCACCCTGGCGCGGGTGTTCGCCACCGATGTCGAGCATGTGCAGCTGTCGCTGTCGGCCTACTTTGCCGGGTTGGCCATCGGGCAGCTGATCTATGGGCCCCTGGCCGATCGTTTTGGCCGACGCAAGCCGCTGCTGGCCGGGGTGCTGCTGTTCAGCCTGGCGTCCCTGGCCTGCGCCCTGGCTCCGAGCCTGGAGTGGCTGATCGGCGCGCGTTTCGTCCAGGCCCTGGGCGGCTGCGCCGGCATGGTGGTGTCGCGGGCGGTGGTGCGCGACCTGTGTGACCCGATCAATTCGGCCAAGGCGTTTTCCCAGCTGATGCTGGTGATGGGCCTGGCTCCGATCCTCGCGCCGCTGGCCGGCGGCTTGCTGCTGAGCACCCTGGGCTGGCCGTCGATCTTTATCTGCCTGGCCCTGTTCGGCACCCTGTGCCTGCTGGCCGTGGCTCTGTGGCTGCCGGAAACCCTGGCCAAGGATGCGCCGCCCGCGCCGTTGCGCGGGGCCCTGGGCGAGTATCGCCGGCTATTCGGCGACTGGCCGTTTCTCGGTTATGCCCTGACCGGCGGATTCGCCATCGCCGGGATGTTTGCCTATATCGCCGGCTCGCCCTTCGTCTTTATCGAACTCTACGGCGTGCCGGCCGAGCACTACGGCTGGCTGTTCGGCAGCAATGCCCTGGGCTTTATCCTGGTGGCGCAGCTCAATGCCTGGCTGGTGGCCCGTCACGGTCCGGGCTACTGGCTGCGCATTACCGTATGGTTCTACCTGGGTGCGGCCCTGGCGCTGGTGCTGGTGGCCAACGCCCGGCCGCAGGCGCTGTGGCCCCTGCTGATTCCCCTGTTCGCCTGCATCGCCTGCCTGGGCATCCTGCTGCCCAATGCCTCGGCCTGTGCCATGGCCGGGCAGGGCAGCCACGCCGGCAGCGCCTCGGCGTTACTCGGCAGCCTGCAGTTCACGATTGCCGCCAGCGCGGCGGCGCTGGTCGCGCTGCTGCATGACGGCAGCGCCTGGCCGATGGCGATGGTGATCTTCGGTTGCGGCCTGCTGGCTGTGCTGTTCTCGCGCCTGACCCGATGGGCCGAACGGCGCGCCGGTTTGGTTGGGTAGAGGCGATGTTTCTTTGGGGAACCAGGCGATAAAGCCCAGCCACGCACGTCACTGCCTGTTGGGCTTTGCTGCGCTCAACACCAACCGCGGCCTCAGGCGGTGCGCATGGCGCACCCTACCCATGGCGCGCTGTTAGCTGGCGATGCGCTGCCGCTCCCGGGGCAGGCTATGGGGGGCTTGCAGGCGTGCCTGCAGGGTGGCGACGAACTGGCGGGCTTCGGCTTCGTTGCGAAAGGTCACGCGGTGCTGATCGAGGCGTACCTGCCAACAGCCCTGGGGCTGGTTTACCGGCTGTATCACAAGCTTCATGGGCGCATTCTCCGCTAGGGGGAGCCCCAGTCTAGTCGGCGAATATGAATGTTCTCTGACCTGCATCAATTGTCTGCCCGGCGGCCTGCCGTTGGTCCGATAGTGCGCTCAGTAATTGCACTGCTGCTGCACGGCCAGGCCGGCCAGGCGAGTGAACTCGGTGACCAGGGCAATATCCTCGTTACTCGGGCTGGCGCAGTGGTGGTAGTAGATGCCGAAGGTGCCCAGCACCCTGTTGCTGTCATCCTTGAACGGCAGCGACCAGCAGGCGCGCAGACCGGCGGCGTTGGTCAGTTCGCGAAAGTCGCGCCAGAAGGGATGTTGATTGAGGTCTTCGGCGATCACCAGTTCGCCGTTGCAGGCCGCATGCCCGCAGGAGCCCACTTCCGGTGCCGCCTGCAGGCCGTCGATGGCCTTGCAGTAGCTCTCCGGCAGGCTGGGTGCGGCCCCCAGATGCAGGCGTTGTTGCGGGTCCAGCAGCATGATCGACACCAGCATATGCGGGTTTAGGCCCTGCAGCCGACGGCTGATATTGTCGAGAATATGCGGCAGCGGGCGGCGCGCCAGCAGTTCATCGAGTACCGCATTGCGCGCGTTTTGCAGCTCCTGGGTCTGGAAGCGTTCGTGGATATCGCGCAGGCAGCCGCGCAGGCTGTTGTCCGGCTGGCTGCGGCTGAGCTGCAGTTCGATCCTGCGGATCTTCCCATTGCGGGTCAGTAGGCGGTATTCGCTGCGCAGGCTGGTCTCCTCGCCCCTGGCCAGGGCGCTGATCTGCTTGGCCAGCTTTTGGCCGTCCTCGTCATCGAGAAACTGGGTCAGCGGGCGGCCCAGGCTTTCATCGCTCAGATAACCGCTGAGCTTTTCCCAGGCCGGGTTGTAGAAGGTCAGGTGGCCGTGGGCATCGGCGAGGAAGATCACATCGCTGAGTTGCTCGACCAGCTCGCGAAAGCGTTCTTCGCTGGCCAGCAGCTCGCCGTAGACCTGCTTCTGTTCGCTGAGGTCGATATCGATGCAGTACATTTCCAGCTGGTCGCGACTATTGCGCAGTATCGAGTGGCTGGAGTAGACCCACACCTGGCTGCCGTCCTTGCGTTGCAGGCGCAGCTCCGCGGCAGGAATGGCGGGGCCGCCGAGCAGCCAGCTCTGGATGGCGGCAGCCACCTGGGTGCGCGAGGTGGGCGGGATGATCAGGTCTTCCAGGCGCTTGCCGATTGCCTCCTGCAGGCTGTAGCCATATAGCTGGGTGCTGGCCTGGTTCCAGTAGATCACCCGGCGCTCGCGGTCGTAACCCTGTACGGCGATACGCGGCGTCTGTTCGAACAGCTGGCGAAAGCGCTGTTCGCTCTCGCGCAGGGCGCTTTCGTCGCGTTTCTGGCTGCTGATGTCCTGCACCGTACCAATGATGCGGTCCTGTTCGTTGACTTCACCGTGCAGCAGCAACCAGGTGGCCTGCAGTTTGTGTGGCTGATACAGGCGGGCGCTGAGGGTCATGGGTTTGCGCTCGTGCAGCAGGGCCTGCAGGGCGCGTTGCGCGGCGGGGCGATCGGCCGGGTGCAGCCAGCTGAGCAGGCGTTCCAGGCTGCACTGGCGGTTGTCGAGCTCTTCATCCGTGTCGTGACCGAGCAGGGCCAGGGCTTCCGCGGTCCAGATGAAGCAGGTGCTGTATTCCCAGCTGCCGAGGCCGGCATGACGTTGCGTCTGCTGCAGCAGGCTGGTGCTGTGGGTCAGCTCTTCGACCAGGAGCCGCTGAGCCCGGCGGTCGCGGTAGCTGACAACGAAGATCAACAGGGTGCTGAGCAGAATAAACAGCATGCCCTTGGCGGTCTGCAGGTCGGCCGCCAGCTCGCCGTCCTGGACCATTGCCTGCAGCAGGCTATCGCTGCCAAATATCCATAGGCTGCTGAACAGGCTGTATACGCCGGCCAGACGCAGTGGACCGTGAAGATCGGGTCGCATCCCTTACCGCCAATGGCTAGATGGGTCGAAGAATGAAGTGGGTCTTGCCGGGCAACGAGGCAATGCACTGAGTCTAGCCGGCCCATCGTCGAATGCAGCACCTGCAGTAAAAAAGCTGCCCGGCGCGCGATGTGCGCGCCGGGCTTGCTTTGGACCGTTTAGAACCCTTCGAGAACGATCTTGCCCTTGGCCGTGCCGCTCTCCAGCAGAGCATGCGCGCGGCGCAGGTTGGCCGCGTTGATGCTGCCGAAATGCTCGCCGAGGGTGGTATGCAGGGTGCCGGCATCCACCAGCTCGGCAACCCGCTGCAGCAGGCGATGCTGCTCGATCATGTCGGCGGTCTCGAACAGTGAGCGGGTAAACATCAGCTCCCAGTGCAGCGACAGGCTTTTGCGCTTGAGCTGCATGATGTCCAGCGCTTGCTCCGGGTCGTCGATCAGCGCCAGACGGCCTTGCGGGACCAGGGCTTCGACCAGTTGCGCGAAGTGCTGATCGGTCTGGGTCAGGCTGGCGACGTGGGTGACCTGATTGATACCGATACGTTGCAGTTCCTCGCTCAGCGGCTGGCGATGGTCGATCACATGGTGTGCGCCCAGCTGGCGCACCCAGGCCTGGGTCTCGGGGCGGGATGCTGTGCCGATCACGGTCAGGCCGGTGAGCTGACGGGCCAGCTGTACAAGGATCGAGCCGACACCGCCGGCGGCGCCGACGATCAGCAGGCTCTGGCCCTGATCTGCGTTGCCTTGAGTGATTTGCAAGCGTTCGAACAGCAGTTCCCAGGCAGTGATCGCGGTCAGCGGCAGCGCGGCAGCTTCGGCAAACGGCAGGCTCTTGGGCATATGCCCGACGATGCGCTCATCCACCACATGCAGTTCGCTGTTGGCCCCGGCGCGGTTGATCGCTCCGGCGTAATACACCCGGTCGCCGGGCTGGAACAGGCTGACTTCGCTGCCCACCGCCTTGACGATGCCGCTGGCATCCCAGCCCAGCACCTTGGCCGCACCGTCTGTTGGGGCGACGTTGCGGCGGATCTTGGTGTCCACCGGGTTGACCGAAATGGCCTTGACCTCGACCAGCAGATCGCGTGGGCCGGGCGTTGGCGCAGGCAGTTCGACATCCTGCAGAGCCTCGGCGTGGTCGGCGGGCAGGGAGTGGTAATAGGCGACAGCTTTCATGAGAGCGCTCCTTAGAGAATACGGTGCATTAATTGATGGTCGACCTGTTCCAGCAGGCTGCCGCAGGTTTCGCCGAAGTGCAGAAAATGTGCGGTCTGCTGGTGCGCGCTAAGGGCGGCGGCGTCCTGCCATTGCTCGACCATGATGAAGCGGTTGGGCTGCTGCTGATGCAGGTGCAGGTTGTACTGCAGGCAACCGGCTTCGGCCTGGCTGGGCGGCACCAGCTGACGCAGGCCGGCCTCAACCGCCTCGGCATGGCCGGGGCGGGCGGTGATGGTGGCGATCAGAGTGAGTGGGCTCGACATGGCTGGGCTCCGGTTCAAGAGGAGGCCATGCTCGGTTATTTGATTGACGAGAAAAACCGTCGGCTACTAGAGTCTCTTTCAATATTTTTTTGATAATGAGCCGCCATGCTGCGTTTTGATGATTTGCAGTTGTTTGTCACCACCGCCGATCTGGGCAATCTCTCGGCGGCGGCGCGGCGTCTGGATATTTCTCCGGCGGTGGCCAGTGCCGCGCTTAAACGCCTGGAGCAGCAACTGCAGGTGCGCCTGTTCAGCCGTTCCACCCGCAGCCTGCGGCTGACGCCCGAAGGCGAGCTGTTTCTTGGCCATGCACGTCTGGCCCTGCAGAGCCTGGATGACGGTCGGCAGCAACTGGCCGGCAGCAAGGTCGGCATCAGAGGGCCGCTGCAGCTGTCCGCGCCCTCGGACTTTGGCCGTAACACCTTGCTGCCCTGGCTGGATGAATTTCAGCAGACGCACCCGCAGGTGCAGCTGCGGTTGCTGCTGGGTGATCGCGTGGCCGATCTGTTTCGCGAGCCGGTGGACATCGCCCTGCGCTATGGCGCACCGGAGGATTCCAGCCTGGTCGCCTTGCCGGTGGCGGCGCTAAATCGCCGCGTGCTGTGCGCCGCGCCGCAGTACCTGCAACGGCATGGCGCGCCGCAAGCAGTGGAGGAGCTGGCCGAGCACAACTGCCTGCTCTATATGCTCGGCGGACGGCTGCATGACCGCTGGCGCTTCAGCGATGGCAAGCGTGAGCAGGGCATCAGCGTCAAAGGCGACCGGGTCAGTGACGACGCCGATGTGGTGCGGCGTTGGGCGGTGAGTGGTGCCGGCCTGGTGTACAAATCCTGGCTGGATGTGGCCGGCGATGTACGCGCCGGACGGCTCCAGGTGCTGCTACCCGAGCTGCGCGGTGAGCCGACACCGCTCAACCTGATTTGCGCGCACCGTGCACAACTGAGTAAGCCGGTGTTGCTGCTGCGTGAGTTTGTCCAAGCTCGCTGTGCAGAGTTGTTGGCGGATGCGCCCTGGCCGAACTAGCAGACCGTTGGAAAACTACCTACGTCGCCGATACTGCGTTAAAAACAGGCTCGGAATGCTCAGGTACAGCTCGTACATTCCGCTTCCTCGCCTGTTTTTGCCTTGTCTCGGCTTCCTCGCCAACATTTTCCAACGGTCTGCTAAGATTGCCGCCAGCGCGCTGCGGCAATCCATCGCAGTGCCGCTGCGCCACATGCGCCCCAGAGCAATGCTAGAGTCGCGCCCCATGAAATTGACCCGTACTGACCGTCGCCTGCTGGCCTGGATGCTGTATTTCAGCGTTCTGTTCAGCGCGTTCGCCTGCAGTATTGGTCACGGGCAGATGGCCGGTCTACAGCTCAGCGGGCTGAGCAGCCAGTACTGCTCCTTCGAAGGCAACTTCGGTGCCGGTGCGGACCTGGATGGCTCCGGCGTGGTTGCGCCCAATCCCGCCACCGGCTCCGGTTGTTCCCTGAGCTCCACCTTCAGCGCGATCATTCTCGCGGCGTTCTTTGGCCTGCTGGGGCTGCTTGCTCCCAGTCGCGCGCCACTGCTGACCTTCTTCTTCACCCCGCGACCTGTCCGCTATCTCTGGCCTTCGGCCAATCCCCGCGCGTCCCCGTTTACTCCATAGCCATCCGGCACCCTGCCCGGATATTCCTGCCGTTGCCGCGCCCGCTAGCCCGCGCGGGGCCGGTATATGCAAGCTATTGGAGTCGACTTATGCGCCAACCCGCGCGCTCTTTCTACAACCTGGCCTGGCGCTGGCATTTCTATGCCGGGCTGTTCGTGATCCCGTTTCTGATCCTGCTGTCGCTGACCGGGATCATCTACCTGTTCAAGCCGCAGCTCGATCAGTTGCTGTATGCCGAGCTGCTGCAGGTGCCGGTGGCCGCGCAGCAGCTCAGCGCCGAGCAGCAGCTGGCCGTGGTGCAACAGGCCTATCCCGAGGCTGCGATCAGCCAATACCTGCCGCCGGTGGCCGAGGGCCGCAGCGCGCAGTTCGTCGTCGAGCAGGGCGGGCAGGGCCTGAATCTGTTTGTCGACCCCTACCGCGGCACATTGCTGGGCAGCCAGGATGCGCAGTACAACCTGCAGGCCATTGCCCGCCAGCTGCACGGCGATTTGATGATCGGCACCCTGGGCGACCGCCTGATCGAACTGGCCGCCGGCTGGGGCATCGTCCTGGTGGTCTCCGGCCTTTACCTGTGGTGGCCGCGCGGGCGCTCCGGCGCTGGCGTGCTCTGGCCACGGCTGACGGCCCGTGGCCGACTGCTATGGCGTGATCTGCATGCGGTGACCGGCTTCTGGGGCGCGTTACTGCTGCTGTTTATGCTGCTTACCGGGATGACCTGGACCGGCTTCTGGGGCGCGCAGTTTGCCGGGGCCTGGAACCACTTCCCTGCGGCGATGTGGGATGAGGTGCCGCAGTCCGGCACGCTCACCGGCAGCCTCAATAACAGCCGCCAGCAGACCGTGGCCTGGGCGGTGGAAACCACGCCGTTGCCGGCCTCCGATCCCCATGCCGCGCATCAGGGCCACGCGGCCAGCACGGCGGCAATTACCGCGCCCCAGGTCAGCCTGCAGCAGGTGGTCGACACCGCCAGCGCGCGCGGCGTGCAGCCGGGCTACAGCATCACCCTGCCCAAGGGCGAGACCGGGGTGTACAGCATTGCGCTGTTCGCCGATGACCCACGCAACGACGCGACCCTGCATATCGATCAGTACAGCGGTGCGGTACTGGCCGATGTGCGCTGGCAGGATTACGGCGCGGTGGCGAGAACCGTGGAGACCGGGGTGAAGCTGCACGAGGGCAAGCTGTTCGGCCTGGCCAATCAGCTGCTGATGCTGCTGGTCTGCCTGCTGATTCTGCTCAGCGCGATCAGTGGCCTGATCATGTGGTGGCAACGTCGCCCGGCCGGCACGTTCGGCGTACCGCCGCTGCGTCACGATCTGCCGCGCTGGAAGAGCGCCATCGTCATCATCGGCCTGCTCGGTGTCGCCTTCCCGCTGGTGGGCGCGTCCCTGCTGCTGATCTGGGCGCTGGACTGGTTGCTGTCGTGTCTGCCCGGGCAGCGCCTGGCCAACGCCGGAATGGAATAACCGGCGCGGGCCCGGCCCGCGTCAATGCTTCGCCTTACCACGTACGTCTGGACTGTCAGTCCTCTACAGGAGAACACCATGTTGCTGAAGAAGACCCTGCTGATCGCCGCACTGCTGAGCCCCAGTCTGTTTGCCAGCGCCCATGATTACAGCGCTGGTGAGCTGCATATCGAGCACCCCTGGTCGCGGCAAATGCCTGCCGTGGCACCCACGGCTGCCGCCTATTTCGTGGTGCACAACAAGGGCACCGAGGACGACCGCCTGCTCGGCGTCAGCACCCCGCACGCCGGCAAGGCCGAGCTGCACGAACATATTCATGCCGATGGCCTGATGAAGATGCAGCAGGTGCAGAACGTGGCGATTCCCGCCGGCGGCGAAGTGCAGTTCGCCCCCATGGGCTACCACGTGATGCTGTTCAACCTGCAGCAGCAGGCCAGGGACGGCGAGCGCTTCCCGCTGACCCTGACCTTCGAGAAGGCCGGCGCGGTCGAGGTGGAAGTGGCGGTGCAGAAGGAGGCACCCGTGGTCGAACCGGCCCATGGTGACGGTCACGCGCACTGATCGTTAGCAGGCCGTTGAAAAACTACCTACGTTGCCGATACTGCGTTAAAAACAGGCTCAAAATGCTCATTTACAACACGTAAACTCCGCTTTTTCGCCTGTTTTTGCCTTGTCTCGGCTGCCTCGCCTACATTTTTCAACTGCCTGTTAGCCCCGCTGCTGCGCAGAGGGGCGCAATCTTTTTCGCGATCTATCCCGGAATTGATTTTCGTCAGCTGTCCCGCGCGCCGCCCTGGCCATACTCGGCGCAGGAATCTTGAGTTGCCGTGATGCCCCGCAATCGCTCCCTGACCGCCCACTACCGCGCGAGCTGGCTGGCCCTGTTGGCCATGCTGTTGCTCAGTGTCGGGCCGTTAGGGTCGCAGCTCAGCCAGCCTGCCGAACCGGCCTGGCTGACCGAGCTGGCCTGCGCCGAGCACACAGACAGCCACAAGCACCCGCTGGATCACGAAGCGCTGTGGGCCAAGTGCGGCTATTGCACCCTGCTGCTGAGCAGTCCGGCCACCGCTTGCGCCAGCCCGACCCTGGCGCTGGCCACTACTGCACCTGCGGATCGGCATGCTGCGCCGGTGCGCAGCGGGGCGGCCCGCTCGGCCATCTTCCCCGGTTCGCGCAGCCGCGCCCCGCCTGTTTATTCCTGAGCCTTATCGCCCTGTTGCCTGTGTCACTGCCGCCTGAGCGGCGCTGGCCATTCCCTGGTGTTGTCTCGATTCTGGAATAAACATGTCTACTCCTTCGCTATTGATAAGCGCCGTACCTTTTCGTCTGGCCCCGCTCTGTATCAGCCTGCTCTGGGCTGCGCAGGTGCAGGCCGAGCAAGTGCCTGAGCCGTCGTTGCTGGAACTGCCGCCCCTGGTGGTCACCTGGGTCGTGCAGCGCTCGCCGGTCACCGTGGTCACCGACCCCAAGCAACCGCGCCAGCCGGTGCCCGCCGCCGATGGTGCGGACTACCTGAAGACCATTCCCGGCTTCAATGCCATCCGCAGCGGCGGCACCAATGGCGATCCGCTGTTCCGTGGCATGTTCGGTTCGCGCCTGAATATCCTCAGCGATGGCGGCCTGCTGCTGGGGGCCTGCCCCAATCGCATGGACGCGCCAACGTCCTACCTGTCGCCGGAAAACTTCGACCGCCTGACCGTGATCAAGGGGCCGCAGAGCGTGCTGTGGGGGCCGGGGGCCTCGGCGGCGACCATCCTCTTCGAGCGCGACACGCCGCGCTTCAACGAGCTGGGCGGACGTGTCAATGGCAGCGTGCTGGTCGGCTCCAATGGCCGCTTCGACCGCCGCCTGGACGCCACGGCCGGCGGCAGCCAGGGTTATATCCGCGTGCTCGGCAACACAGCTCAAGCCGATGATTACAGGGACGGTAATGGCGATACGGTGCCGTCGCGCTGGGAGAAGTGGAACGGCGATATGCTGCTCGGCTGGACACCCAATGACGACAGTCTGATCGAACTCAGCGCCGGCCGTGGCGATGGCGAAGCCCGTTATGCCGGGCGGGGTATGGATGGCAGCCAGTTCCTGCGCGAAAGCCTTGGCCTGCGCGTACGTCTGGACAACCTCGGCGAGGTATTTCGCGGCCTGGAAGGGCAGGTGTATTACAACTACGCCGACCATGTGATGGACAACTTCAGCCTGCGCAGCCCCGACCCGCAGAGCGTGATGGCGATGATGCGCAACCCCATGGCCAGCAATGTTGATCGCCGCACCCTGGGTGGCCGCCTGGTCGGCACCTGGGACTGGCAGGCGGTTGAGCTCAAGGCCGGGGTCGATGCCCAGCACAACGAGCACCGCAAGCGCGCCTCCAGCTTCAATATGCTGACCCAGGTCTACAGCGACTATGACCAGTTCCGTTGGGACAAGGATGCCGCCTTCCACAATTACGGGCTGTTCGGCGAGCTGACCTGGCAGCTCAGCAAGCGGGAGCGTTGGGTCGCCGGTGCACGGCTGGACCGCGCCTCGGTCAAGGACTACCGGCAGACCCTCGGCAGCGGCATGACCCTGCGCGCCAACCCGACTGCCGAGCAAACCCGCAGCGACACCCTGCCCAGCGGCTTTCTTCGCTACGAGCAGGACCTGCTGCGCCTGCCGGCTACCTGGTATGCCGGCCTCGGCCACACCCAGCGCTTCCCCGATTACTGGGAGCTGTTCTCCGCCAGCCCCGGGCCGATTGGCTTCGTCCAGCCGATGCAAAGCCTCGATCCGGAGAAGACCACCCAGCTGGACCTGGGCATCAATTACAGCGGCAAAAAATTCGAAGCCTGGGCCTCGGCCTATGCCGGCCAGGTGCGCGATTACATCCTGTTCAGCTATGGCCCGGGAATGATGCCGGGGCACGTGCGTTCGCAGGCCAGCAATATCGATGCACGCATCATGGGCGGCGAGCTGGGCCTGAGCTATCGCCTGGACAGCAACTGGAAGACCGATGCCAGCCTGGCCTACGCCTGGGGCAAGAACAGCTTCGGTGACCGCCCGCTGGCGCAGACCCCGCCGCTGGAGGCGCGCTTCGGCCTGGCCTATGAACAGAGTGACTGGAGCGCCGGGGCTCTGTGGCGGGTGGTGGCGGCGCAGAACCGGGTGGACGAGGGCAAGGGCAACGTGGTCGGCAAGGACTTCGACAGCAGCAGCGGCTTTGCCGTGTTCTCGCTCAACGCCGCCTACCGCCTGAGCCCGCAAGTGAAAGTCAGCGCCGGCATCGACAACCTGTTCGACAAGGCCTACAGCGAGCACCTGAACCTGGCCGGCAACGCCGGTTTCGGCTTCGCCATGGACGATCCGCAGGCCTTTAACGAGCCGGGCCGCACCCTGTGGGCCAAGCTGGATTTCAGCTTCTGATCTGGCCGGGGTGTAGCGCCTAGAGCTAAAACCAATCGCGGCTAAAGCCCCTCCCACGGAATGTGTGCCGATGTGGGAGGCGCTTTAGCGGCGACTTTCAGACTCAGACCAGGCGTGCATCCAGGCTGTTCTGCGCGAGCCGTTTGGCCTGCTCCTGGGTCATGCCCAGGCTGTCGTGCAGGGCGGCGAAGTTTTCGGTGACGTAGCCGCCAAAGTAGGCCGGGTCGTCCGAGTTCACCGTCACCTTCACCCCACGTTCGAGCATCTGCAGGATGTTGTGCTGGCGCATATCGTCGAATACGCAGAGCTTGGTGTTGGACAGCGGGCAGACGGTCAGCGGGATCTGCTCGTCGATGATGCGCTGCATCAGCCGCTCGTCTTCGATGGCGCGCACGCCGTGGTCGATGCGTTCGATCTTCAGCAGGTCCAGGGCTTCCCAGATATATTCGGGCGGGCCTTCCTCGCCGGCGTGGGCGACGGTCAGCAGGCCTTCGCTGCGCGCCTTGTCGAACACCCGCCGGAACTTGCTGGGCGGGTGGCCCATCTCCGAGCTGTCCAGGCCTACGGCGATAAAGGCATCGCGAAATGGCATGGCCTGTTTCAGCGTGTCGAAAGCGGCTTCTTCGGGTAAATGGCGCAGAAAACTTAAGATCAGGCCGTGAGTGATGCCCAGCTGCTTTTCGCCATCGACCAGCGCCTGCTTGATGCCGCGCAGCACCACCTCGAAGGGAATGCCGCGGTCGGTGTGGGTCTGCGGGTCGAAGAACGGCTCGGTGTGGATGACGTTCTGCGTCTTGCACTTGAGCAGATAGGCCCAGGTCAGGTCGTAGAAGTCCTGCTCGGTGCGCAGCACATCGGCACCGGCGTAATACAGGTCGAGAAACTCCTGCAAGTTGTTGAACGCGTAGGCACCGCGCAGCGCTTCGACGTCGTTCCAGGGCAGTTTGATCTTGTTGCGCTCGGCCAGGGCAAACAGCAGCTCGGGCTCCAGCGAGCCTTCCAGGTGCAGGTGCAGTTCGGCCTTGGGCAGGGCATTGAGCCAGTCGTACATGGTCAGATCTCGTGTTCAGGCGTGGTTGCGACAAAGTTTAACCGGTAGGACAGGATTTAGCCGAATCGGCCGGGCTGTGTAGGGTGGACATCGCCTTTTATGTCCACCAAGCGGTCTTCATGGCACCGCAGATGGTGGATGAAAAAAGCGTCAGCTCCGCGCCCCGATCCATCCTACAGGCGGTCATCCCGCCTGCTCTTCCCGCCGATAAGCATAGGTGTCGGCAAAGCGCGACAGCAGGTATTCGGCGCTGGTCACGCTCGGGTACTTGGGCGGATTAACGGCGTCCGAGCAGTTCGGCAAACAGCTGATTTCGGTGTCCGGGTGCGGTTCGGCGAAGAACGGCATGGAGTAGCGATCCACGCCCAATGGGCTGATCACCCGGTGCGGGGTCGAGGTGTAACGGTCGTTGCTCCAGCGCGCGAGCATGTCGCCGATATTCACTACGAAGCTACCGGCAATCGGCGGCGCGTCGATCCACTGGCCATCGCGGTGGCGCACCTGCAGGCCGCCGGCGTCATCCTGGTAGAGCAGGGTGATGCAACCGTAATCAGTGTGCGCCCCGGCGCCTTGCTGTTCGGCGCTGCTGGCGGTGTGGCGCGGCGGATAGTGGATCATCCGCAGCACGCTGATCGGCTCATGAAAACGTGTGTCGAAAAAGTCGCGGTCGATATTCAGGGCAATGGTCATGGCGCGCAGCAGGGTTTGCGCCAGCGCCTGCATATCGCGGTAGTGCTGCTCCATCAGTGCAGTCCAGCCAGGCAGGTCGGGATGGCGGTTGGCTCCGCGCAGTGGCTTGCCGGCCAGCACCTCCGGATGGTTGAGGTCCATATGCAAACCCATATCGAAGGTTTCCTTGAGATCGCTGGGTTTGCTCGGGTCCAGCTGTTCGGTGGCAATCGCGCCGTAACCACGGTGATGGGTGGTCTGGGTGATATCGATCTTGAGCTTTTCCTCGGCCGGCAGGGCGAAGAAGGTCTTGGCGGCGCTCAGCAGTTCGGTGATACGCGCCGTGCTGATCGGGTGGCCGGTGATATAGAAGAAACCCCAGTCACGGCAGGCGCGGTCGATCTGCTCGGCCACGGCGGGCCAGGCGGCTTGGTCGTCACTGTAGAGCGGGGCGATATCGATAATCGGTAGGGTATTCATAGGGGCTCCGGGTGGGGCGGTGCTGCGAGTCTTCTCGTACCCAGGGCAGCGTTCTTTTGCTGCGGTTCTGTTGATGGTCAGCAGGGACGGCATCTAGGTGATGTTCCGTGGGAGGGGCTTTAGCCGCGACAGTTCTTCATGTTTGAAAAAGTCGCGGCTAAAACGGATCGCCGCCCGGCCCTCCCACAGACTGTTGTCAGCCGCTTACTTCGGCAATTCAGCCTTTACGTTTTCCACGTAGTAGTTCATCGAGGCCAGTTCGGCGTTGGTCGCGACGACGCCGGTCGGGATCTTCTCTACGCCGCTCTGGTCCTTGATCGGCCCGGTGAACGGGTGGAAGGCACCGCTTTTGATATCGGCGATGATCTGCTCGGCTTCGGTTTTCACCTCCGCTGGCACCAGATCACTGATCGGCAGGCGGATGGTGTCTTCAGCCAGGCCGCCCCAGAAGTCCTGCGGTGCCCAGTTGCCGTCGATCACCGCCTGGGTGGATTTGACGTAGTGCGGGCCCCAGTCGTTGACGATCGAGGTGAGCACGGCTTTCGGCCCGAAGTGCGCCATATCCGAGGCGTAGCCCACGGAGTAAACGCCGCGACGCTCGGCGGTCTGGATCGGTGCCGGGCTGTCGGTGTGCTGGAATACCACGTCGACGCCTTGGTCGATCAGCGCGTTGGCGGCATCGGATTCCTTGCCCGGATCGAACCAGGAGTTGACCCACACCACCTTGATCTCGGTGCCGGGGTTGTACTTGTCCAGGGCCAGCTGGATGGCATTGATATCGCGGATCACTTCCGGGATCGGGAAGGAGGCGACGTAGCCGATCTTCTTGGTCTTGGTCATCTTCGCCGCGAGGAAACCGCCGACGTAGCGACCTTCATACGTGCGCGCCAGGTAGGTGCCGAGGTTCTTGTCCTGCTTGTAGCCGGTGGCGTGCTCGAAGGTCAGCTTGGGGAATTGCTTGGCCACTTTCAGCGTCGGGTTCATATAGCCGAAGGAGGTGGTGAAGATCAGGTCATAGCCACCCTTGGCCATGTTGCGAATCACCCGCTCGGCGTCCGCGCCTTCCGGCACGTTTTCCACATAGCTGGTCTCGACCTTGTCGCCGAGCTGCTTGATCACCGCCTGACGACCCTGCTCATGCTGGTAGGTCCAGCCGTGGTCGCCAATTGGGCCGATATAGACAAAGCCGACCTTCAACGGGTCGGCGGCGGAAGCGCCCAATGTGGCGCTAAAGCCAAGGGCGGCAACGAGGGTGCGCAGCAGAGGTTTCTTGCTCTTCTCGAACATGGTCGGTGGAACTCCGATGTGTGTGGGTGCGTTGTTGTTAAACAGCTGCCGGATGGATTGCAAAAAGCTGACCAACTGGACAATTAGCGCTGCGCACCGCGCTAAAACGCAGAACCCCGCCGGGGCGGGGTTCTGCGCGGGTGCTGTGCTGGTGCGTAAGAGGGTTGGTGTGCTGCCTGCTGGTGCGGTGTTGCTCTTGGGATGTCGCGGCTAAAGCCCCTCCCACGGATGACCACATATTGTGTGGGAGGGGGTTTAGCCGCGACTGGCGATAGTGCGGTTCAAGCAGCTATAACCTGTGTAGCGAGAACCCCAAGGAGGCAATGGAATGCCCCATTCAAAGCAGCTACGCATCGGCCGTTTTTCCGAGGATCAGGGTATCTACCTGCTAACGGCCACTGTCGAGATGCGAGAGCCGATCTTTGCGGATTTCCAGTTTGGCCGGCTGGTGGCTGCAGAGTTAAGCGCCGCCCATGTCGACGGTCTGGTCGAGTCACTGGCCTGGGTGGTGATGCCCGATCATCTGCACTGGTTGTTGGTGCTGCATCGCGGCTCACTCAGTGAGTTGATGCGTCGGGTGAAAGGCCGCAGTGCTCGGCAGATCAATCCGCTTGCTGGTCGAAGTGGTCGATTGTGGCAGGACGGTTTTCATGACTATGCGCTACGTAAAGAAGAAGATGTGTTGCCGGTGGCGCGCTATATCGTGGCTAACCCCTTGCGGGCGGGGCTGGTGGAGCGGGTCGGTGACTACCCGCTGTGGGATGCGGTGTGGCTGTAATGGCTGTCGCGGCTGAAGCCCCTCCCACAGGTTTGCTCTGATCTGTGGGAGGGGCTGGGCGGCACTCCGCTTTAGTGCCCCGGCTGCCAGGGCTTGCCCAAGGATACCGGTGCAAACAGGCGAGTCTTGATCGCGTCCCGCGACAGCAGCACCAGCACCAGGATGGTCGCCACATAGGGTAGCATCGCCAGCAGGTTGGAGGGGATCGACAGGCCAATGCCCTGGGCTACCAGGTGGATGATGCTGGCGAGACCAAACAGGTAGGCCCCGAGCAGCAGGCGGAAAACTCGCCAGCTGGCAAACACCACCAGCGCCAGGGCGATCCAGCCGCGGCCGGCGGTCATGTTCTCTGCCCACATTGGCGTATAGGCCAGCGACAGATAGCCGCCCGCCAAGCCGGCCATGGCACCACCGAACAGTACCGCCAGGGTGCGCACGCGCAGCACCGGCAGGCCCATGGCGCTGGCCGCGTCGGGGTTTTCGCCGACCGCCTGGATGATCAGGCCGATGCGGCTTTTCAGCAGCACCCAGGTCACCAGGGCGAACAGGGCGAAGGACAGGTAAACCAGAATGTCTTGGGCAAACAGCATGCGCCCGATCAGTGGGATCTCGCTGAGCAGCGGAATGGCGATGGGCTCGAAACCGGCCAGCGGTTTGCCGACCCAGGCCGCGCCGACAAAGGTGGAGAGGCCGACGCCGAAGATGGTCAAGGCCAGGCCGGTGGCCACCTGGTTGGCGTTAAAACCCAGGGCCACGGCGGCGAACAGCATCGACAGCAACATGCCGGCAGCCATCGCCAACAGTACGCCGAGCCACAGGTTGCCGGTGCTCAGAGCGACGATAAAACCGATCACCGCGCCGAACAGCATCATGCCTTCCTGGCCGAGGTTGAGTACGCCGCTCTTCTCGCAGATCAGTTCACCGAGGGCCACCAGCAACAGTGGCGTACCGGTGCGCACCATGGCGTAGAAGATATTGCTTAACAGGTCGAGATCCATCGGTTGCTCCGGATTTGGCTATTGCTTCAATTCATCTGCAGAGGCTTCCCCCTCACCCCAGCCCTCTCCCCGGAGGGGCGAGGGAGCGGTACCGCGTTGACTTGAAGTCGCGCGCCGCTTCTGTCCCCTCTCCCTTTTGGGGAGAGGGTTAGGGTGAGGGGGCGTTCGTTCAGGCTGCCGCTTTTTTCAGTACTGGAAGGCTGGCCCATTTCCACTTCAGCCGTGGCCGATAAAGAATCAGCACGTCACAGGCGAGCAGGAAAAACAGCATCATTCCCTGGAACAGCTGGGTGATCGCCTGGGGAAGGTTCATGGTCATCTGCGCGTTCTCGCCGCCCAGGTACAGCAGGGCCATCAACAGGCTGGCGAACAGAATGCCGAGCGGATTCAGGCGGCCGAGAAAGGCCACGGTGATCGCCGCGTAGCCGTAGCCCGGCGATACCTGCGGCACCAGTTGGCC
>CAZOEC010000003.1:0-76403 GCA_964578635.1 uncultured Pseudomonas sp. | reverse complement strand
GGCGCTGCAGAAGCAGCCCGGGGTGGTCGGCGGCGATCAGTTTGCGCAGGAACGACGCAGCGTGATGCGCATCTGGCGGGAACTGGGCTTGAACTGAATTGATCCGGCCGGGCGTGCTAGGTGCCCGGCATAGGCTGTACCAATCGAACTTGAGGAGCAGGCAACTATGTCGATGGCCGATCGTGATGGCGTGATCTGGTATGACGGCGAGCTGGTGCCGTGGCGCAACGCGACCACTCACGTACTGACCCACACCCTGCACTACGGCATGGGCGTATTCGAAGGCGTGCGCGCCTACAACACGCCGCAGGGCACGGCGATCTTCCGCCTGGAGGCGCACACCGACCGCCTGTTCGATTCGGCCCATATCATGGGCATGAAGATTCCCTTCTCCAAAGACGAAATCAACGAAGCCACCCGCGCCGCCGTGCGCGAGAACAACCTGGAAAGCGCCTATATCCGCCCCATGGTGTTCTACGGATCCGAGGCCATGGGCCTGCGCGCCAGCGGCCTGAAAACCCAGGTGATCGTTGCGGCCTGGAGCTGGGGTGCCTATATGGGCGACGAAGCCCTGCAGGTTGGCATCAAGGTGCGTACCAGCTCCTTTACCCGTCACCACGTCAACATCTCGATGACCCGGGCCAAGGCCAACGGCAACTACATCAACTCGATGCTGGCCCTGCAGGAAGCCATCTCCGGCGGTGCCGACGAGGCCATGCTGCTGGACCCGGAAGGCTACGTAGCCGAAGGTTCTGGCGAGAATATCTTCCTGGTCAAGAACGGCGTGATCTACACCCCGGAAGTGACCTCCTGCCTCAACGGCATCACCCGCAACACCATTCTGACCCTGGCCGCCGAACACGGCCTGGAAGTGGTCGAGAAGCGCATCACCCGCGATGAGGTGTATATCGCCGACGAGGCCTTCTTTACCGGCACCGCCGCCGAAGTCACGCCGATTCGTGAGGTCGATGGCCGGCAGATCGGTGCAGGCCGCCGCGGCCCGATCACCGAGAAACTGCAAACCGCCTATTTCGACCTGGTAACAGGTAAGACCGATGCCCACGCCGAGTGGCGCACCCTGGTTAAATAAGCCCCTCGCGTTTGCCGGATGGGGTTCTGTCCGGCGTTGCAGGCTAGGCTGATAGTCGAGCGTTAAGTCTGTCCGGGAGGCGCAAGCCTCCTTGGTCGTTTCTGGAAACCTCATGAAAATACTGATCGTAGGCCCCAGCTGGGTGGGCGATATGGTGATGGCGCAGACGCTGTTTCAGTGTCTCAAGCAGCGTCATCCCGAGTGCGAGATCGATGTGCTGGCCCCGGACTGGAGCCGGCCGATTCTCGAACGCATGCCCGAAGTGCGTCAGGCCCTGAGTTTCCCCCTCGGCCATGGTGTGCTGCAGCTGGCCACCCGGCGCAGGATCGGCAAATCCCTGGCCGGCCAGTACGATCAGGCGATTCTGCTGCCCAACTCGCTCAAATCCGCGCTGGTGCCGTTCTTCGCCGGTATTCCCAAGCGCACCGGCTGGAAGGGCGAGATGCGCTACGGCCTGCTCAACGATGTGCGCACGCTGGATAAACAGCGTTTGCCCTTGATGATCGAGCGCTTTATGGCCCTGGCCTTTGAACCGGGTGCCGAGCTGCCGCAGCCCTATCCGCGGCCGAGTCTGCGCATAGAGGAAGCCAGCCGCGCCGCGGCCCTGGCCAAGTTCGGTCTGAGCCTGGATCGGCCGGTGTTGGCGCTCTGTCCGGGGGCCGAGTTCGGTGAGGCCAAACGCTGGCCCAGCGAGCATTACGCCAAGGTCGCCGAGCTGAAGATCCGCGCCGGCTGGCAGGTGTGGATTTTCGGTTCGAAGAACGACCATGGCGTCGGCGAGGATATTCGCTCGCGGCTGATTCCCGGCCTGCGTGAAGAGTCCAGCAACCTGGCCGGCGCAACCAGCATGGCCGAAGCCATCGACCTGCTGTCCTGCGCCGCTGCCGTGGTCTCCAACGATTCCGGTCTGATGCATGTGGCGGCGGCGCTGAACCGGCCGCTGGTGGCGGTCTATGGTTCCACCTCGCCGGGCTTTACCCCGCCGCTGGCCGAGCAGGTGGAGATCGTGCGTCTGGGTATCGAATGCAGCCCCTGTTTCGACCGCACCTGCCGCTTCGGCCACTACGACTGTCTGCGCCAGCTCAAGCCGCGCCCGGTGATCGAGGCGCTGGATCGCCTGGTGGCCGATCCGATCGAGCCGGTTGAGGTCGATTGATGCGGGTACTGCTGATCAAGACGTCTTCGCTGGGCGATGTGATCCATACCCTGCCGGCCCTCACCGATGCCGCCCGGGCGCTTCCCGGTATCCAGTTCGACTGGGTGGTGGAGGAGGGCTTCGCCGAGATTCCCGCCTGGCACCCGGCCGTGGCCCAGGTGATCCCGGTGGCGATCCGCCGCTGGCGTAAGCACCTGTGGCAGACCTTCAAGAGTGGCGAGTGGAAGCGCTTTAAGCAGCGCCTGGGCGAAACCCGCTATGACCTGGTGATCGACGCCCAGGGCCTGCTGAAAAGTGCCTGGCTGACTCGTTACGTCAAGGCACCGATTGCCGGCCTGGATCGCGATTCCGCGCGCGAGCCTCTGGCCAGCCGTTTCTATGCTCGGCGCTATGCCGTGGCCAAGGACCAGCATGCCCTGGAGCGTACTCGCCAGCTATTTGCCCAGGCGCTGGGCTACCCGTTGCCGGCCGGCGTCGGCGATTACGGCCTGAACCGCGCGCAGCTGGCCGATCCCGCGCCGCAGCCTTATCTGCTGTTTCTCCACGGTACTACCTGGCCAAGCAAGCATTGGCCGGAAGCCGAATGGCGGGCGCTGGCCGAGCAGATGAGCGCCCAGGGTTGGGCGGTGCGTCTGCCCTGGGGCAGCGTGGTCGAGAAGGAACGGGCCGAGCGTATCGCTGCCGGCATTGAAAACGCTGCGGTGCTGCCCAAATTGAATCTTGCCGGCGTGGCCAAGGTGATTGCCGGGGCCCGCGCCTGCGTGGCGGTGGATACCGGCCTCGGCCACCTGGCCGCAGCCCTGGATGTGCCGAGTATCTCCCTGTATGGCCCGACCCGTCCGGGGCGCGTCGGTGCCTATGGCCGCTCGCAGGTTCATCTGTGCGCCAGCGGGCCGGATGCCGGCTCGGGTGATCGACACAAACCCTGTTTCGACGGCCTCGATGCCGAGCGTGTCGCCACACAATTGCAGGCCCTGTTGCTGGCCGAGGACGCTGTCTGATGCAACTGGCTTTTATTCTCTACAAGTACTTCCCCTTCGGCGGTCTGCAGCGCGACTTTATGCGTATCGCCCTGGAGTGCCAGGCGCGCGGTCATGCCATCCGCGTCTACACGCCGATCTGGGAGGGCGAAGTGCCCGCCGGTTTCGAGGTGGTGGTGGTGCCGGTCAAGGCGCTGTTCAATCACAAACGCAACGAAAAACTCACCGCCTGGATCGAGGCCGACCTGGCCAAGCGCCCGGTGGATCGGGTGGTGGGTTTCAACAAGATGCCGGGGCTGGATGTCTACTACGCCGCCGACGGCTGTTTCGAGGACAAGGCGCAAACCCTGCGCAACCCTCTCTACCGCCAGTGGGGGCGTTACAAGCATTTCGCCGACTATGAGCGGGCGGTGTTCGCCCCCGAGTCGAAGACCGAAATCCTGATGATTTCCGAAGTGCAGCAACCGCTGTTTATCAAGCATTACCACACCCCGCTGCAGCGCTTTCACCTACTGCCGCCGGGCATCGCCCTGGACCGTCGGGCACCGGCCAATGCGGCGGCTATCCGCGCCGAGTTCCGTGCCGAGTTCAAGTTGGCGGATAACGAGCTGCTGCTGGTGCAGATCGGCTCGGGGTTCAAGACCAAGGGTCTGGATCGCAGCCTCAAGGCTCTGGCGGCCCTGCCGCAGGAACTCAGGCAGCGCAGCCGGCTGATCGCCATCGGTCAGGACGATCCGCGGGCGTTCAAGCTCCAGGCCAAGGCCCTCGGCATTGCCGATAAGGTCGATATCCTCAAGGGCCGCAGCGATATTCCGCGCTTTCTGCTGGGGGCCGATCTGCTGATTCACCCGGCCTACAACGAAAACACCGGCACCGTGCTGCTCGAGGCCCTGGTTGCCGGCCTGCCGGTGCTGGTCAGCGATGTCTGCGGCTATGCCCACTACATCGCCGATGCGGATGCCGGGCGGGTGCTGCCCAGCCCCTTCGAGCAGGCGCGGCTCAACCATCTGCTCGCCGATATGCTCGCCGACGATCAGCGCCGGGCGTTCTGGTCGCGCAACGGCTTGGCCTACGCCGATCGCGCCGATCTGTATTCCATGCCGCAGCACGCGGCCGACATCATCCTGGCGACACGTCCATGAAGCTGGTACTGGCTGAACCCTTTAAAAGCCTGTGGGCCGGCAAGGATGCCTTTGTCGCGGTCGAGGCCCTGCAAGGCCAGGTTTACCGCGAACTGGAAGGTCGCCGTACCCTGCGCACCGAAGTGGCCGGGCGCGGTTACTTCGTCAAGATCCACCGCGGCATCGGCTGGGGCGAGATCGCCAAGAACCTGCTCAGCGCCAAGTTGCCGGTGCTCGGCGCGCGCCAGGAGTGGCAGGCCATCGAACGCCTGACCACGGCCGGGGTGGCGACCATGACTGCGGTGGCTTTTGGGGCGCGCGGCAGCAACCCGGCGGCGCAGCATTCCTTTATTGTCACCGAGGAGCTGGCCCCGACCACCGACCTCGAGCAACTGAGCCAGAACTGGGCGAACGAGCCCCCCGAGCCGCGCCTGAAGTGGGCGCTGATCGCTGAGGTGGCGAGCATGCTCGGGCGTATGCACCGCGCCGGGGTCAATCATCGCGATTGCTATATCTGCCATTTTCTCCTGCACACTGATAAGCCGGTGACTGCGGACGATCTGCGCCTGTCGGTGATCGACCTGCATCGCGCCCAGGTGCGCCGCGCCACGCCACTGCGCTGGCGCAACAAGGACCTGGCCGCGCTGTATTTCTCGGCGCTGAATATCGGCCTGACCCGGCGCGACCGGCTGCGTTTTCTGCGTGGCTATTTCGCCGCGCTCAAGGGCCCGCAGCCGTTGCGCCAGATCCTGGGTGAAGAAGCGCAGCTGCTGGCCTGGCTGGAGCGCAAGGCGCAGCGCCTGCTAGAGCGCTACGCCCGTAAATATGCACCGGGTGCCGGGCAATGAGTGAGTGGCGGGTAACCGATATCTGTCCCCCGGAGCTGGTCGATGAGCTGGCGGATCTGCAGCGGGTGTTTGCCCTCGAAGGGCAGCGCCTGACCCGCGACCCGCTGTCGGAAGTGGTGCGTATCGAGCGCGATGGCGTGTGCTATTACGTCAAGCGCTACTGGGGCGCGGGCAAGGGGCTGCGCCGCTATATCGGCCGGCCACGGGTCAAGGCCGAATGGCAGAACCTCAAATATTTTGCCAAGTGGGGCATTCCCACCGCGCCCATCGTCGCCTACGGCCTGGAGCGCAAGGGCGGTGCCTTTGTGCGTGGCGCGCTGATCACTCGCGAGCTGCCGCGCACCGAGGATCTGGCCCTGCTGGCGCGGCGCAAGGACGAGCGTCTGGCCGACCGGGACTGGGTTGCGCGGGTCAGTGTGCAGTTGGCCCACGCCACCCGCACCCTGCATGACCACCACTTCACTCACAACGATTTGAAGTGGCGCAATCTGCTGGTCAACGACCAGGCCGAACTGTTTCTGATCGATTGCCCGACCGGAGCCTTCTGGTGGGGGCCGTTGCTGCGCTATCGCATGGTCAAGGACCTGGCCTGTCTGGACAAGGTGGCCAAGTACCACCTGAGCCGTACCCAGCGCCTGCGTTTCTACCTGCAGTACCGTGGTCGTGAGTGCTTGAGTGCTGCGGACAAGCGGCGGGTGCGCGGCATCGTCAAATTCTTCGAGGGGCGGGAATGAGTGATTTTGTCGCGGCCGCGGATCGTGCCGTTCTCGAACGTGAGGGGCTGGCCAGTTTTGAGGCGCTGTGGGCCTTGCAGCTGGAAGCGGTCGATGAGCCCAATACCGAACGCGGTGGCTGGAGCAGCGTGTATCGCCTGGAGCTGGGCGGTGCGGCCTTCTACCTCAAACGCCAGAGCAATCACCTGACCCGCAGCCTGCTGCACCCCTGGGGCGAGCCGACCTTTGCCCGCGAGTTTCGCAATATCCAGGCCTATCGCCGGCTGGGCATTCCCGCGCTGCAGGCGGCCTTCTTCGCCGAGCGCCGCGTGCCCGGCGAGCGCCGCGCCATTCTGCTGACCCGTGCCCTGGACGGCTGGCGCGACCTCGAATACTGGCTGCAGGGCTGGAGTGCTACCCCCGCAGCGACTCGCCAGGCCATCCTGCGCGCCTGCGGCCAGCTGGCGCAGCAGCTGCACGCTGCCGGGCAGATGCACGGCTGTTTCTACCCCAAGCATATTTTCCTCAAGGCCGACGGCGCGGGTTTCGCCGCGCAGCTGATCGACCTGGAAAAGACCCGCCCCCTGCTGTTCGGGCGGCGTGACCGGATCAAGGATCTGGAGCCGTTGCTGCGCCGGGCCAGCGTCTGGAGCGAGGCCGACGTGCGCGAGCTGCTGCTGGCCTACCTGGGCGCTGCGGGCGATCTGGAAGGCTGGTGGCAGCAGCTGGGTGCGCGCCGGCGGCACAAGGAGGCGCGCTGATGGAGCTTGCCCAACTGGCCCAGGCCGGCCGCGCGCCGACGCTGCCGCTGCGCCTCGAACTGGCGGGCGAGGTGCTGGAGTTGCAGCGCCTGCTGCGGGTGCTGCCGGGGCAGCGTTACGTTGCCCTGGCCCAGTGGCGCGGTCGTCCGGTGCTGGCCAAGCTGCTGGTCGGCGACAAGGCCGAGCGGCATTTCCAGCGTGAATCGCAGGGCGCGCACCTGCTCGCCGAGCAAGGCCTGCCGACCCCGGCGCTGCTGGCGCAGGGCTGGCAGGCGGGGCAGGGCGGCTGGTTGCTGTTCGACTACCTCGAGGGTGCGCAAAGCCTGTGGGATGCCTGGCAGGCGGTGGCCAATCGGCCACTTCTGGATGCGGCGCAGCAGGCGGTGCTCGGCGAGGCCCTGAGCGCGATTGCACAGATGCACGCCAGGGGCCTGTGGCAGGCCGACCTGCATCTGGACAACTTGCTGCGCCATGCCGGCCAGGTGTCGATTATCGATGGTGGCGCGGTGTGCGTCGAAGTCGCCGGCAAGCCGCTGTCACGGGCGCGGGTGCTGGAAAACCTCGGCATGTTCTTCGCCCAGCTGCCTGCCGAGGTACAGCCCTTTATCGAAGAGCTGCTGGTGCACTACCTGCTGGCCAATGGCGAGCACGCGCTGCCGCTGGAAGCGCTGCTGGCCGAGGTGGCCAAGGTGCGGCGCTGGCGCTTACGCGACTATATGCGCAAGATCGCCCGCGATTGCAGCCTGTTCAGTGCAAAGATTGGTGCATTCGGCTTGCGCGTGATACGCCGCGACTGCCTCGATGAGCTCGCGCCGCTGCTGAACCAGGCCGATGCGCTGCTGACCCAGGGGCGGGCCCTGAAGCTGGGCGGCTCCGCCACGGTGGCTCAGATTCGCCAGGGCGAGCGTGAGCTGGTGGTCAAGCGCTACAACGTGAAAAACCTCGGCCACTGGCTGAAGCGCTTCTGGCGGCCCAGCCGTGCCTGGCACAGCTGGGTCGAGGGCAATCGTCTGCAATTGCTCGGTATCGCCACCCCGCAGCCCTTGGCCGTGCTGGAACGGCGCTGGTGCTGGTTGCGCGGGCGCGCCTACCTGATTACCGAATACTGCGGCGGGCAGGATATAATCGCGCGTTTTCAGCCCTATCTGGATAAAGATGGGGACGGATCGCCCCCCGAAGCCGACCTGTTGGCGCTGGATCGCCTGTTCGCCGCCTTGCTGCGCGAACGCATCAGCCACGGTGATTTCAAGGGGAGCAACCTGCTTTGGATTAACCCGCAGGATGAAGGCCCGGGCCGCTGGTCGTTGATCGACCTCGATGCCATGCAGCAGCACCGCAGCGCACGCAGTTTCGCCCGGGCCTATGCCCGCGACCGTGCCCGTTTTTTGCGCAACTGGCCGGCTGATTCACAGCTGTTCAAGCTGCTTGACCAACGTATACCGCTGACGCCCGCCGTCGGCTCAGCAGACTAAAAGAGGCAAAACCAGTGGCACTGACGATTCTCGGCCTTTCCGGCGCCCTCAGTCATGATCCATCCGCCGCCCTGTATATCGACGGCAAGCTGATCGCGGCCGTCGAAGAAGAGCGCTTCGTGCGCGACAAGCACGCGAAGAACCGCATGCCCTACGAGTCGGCCAAGTTCTGTCTGGAGCAGGCCGGGATCAAGCCCTCCGATGTCGACGTCGTGGCCATCCCGTTTGCGCCCATCAGCATCTTCGAGAAGGCCCGCTGGCAGTACGCCAAGCGTTACTGGTACGCACCGGACCGCGCGCTTGACGCGATCCTGATGGGCAATCGGCGCTACAAGCGCTACTACAAACATATCCAGTGGTGCCTGCAGCAGCTCGGCTTCGACCTGAAGAAGATCAAGATCGAACCGGTCGAGCACCACCTGGCCCACGCCGCCAGCGCCTACCACTGCTCGGGCTTTACCGAGAAGACCGCGATCCTCGGCATCGACGGCAAGGGTGAGTACGCCACCACCTTCTTCGGCTACGGCGAGAACGGCAAGATCCACAAGATCAAGGAATTCTTCGATCCGGATTCCCTCGGTGGTCTGTATGGCGCGATCACCGAATTCCTCGGCTTCGAGATGCTCGACGGCGAGTTCAAGGTCATGGGCATGGCCCCCTACGGCGATGCCAGCAAGTACGATTTCTCGCGTCTGGCCAAGTTTGAAAACGGTGAGCTGATCATCAATACCGAATACGCCAACGTCATTGGCCTGCGCCGCTATAAAGAAAACGGCAAAGGCTTCTACTTTTCCAAGAAGCTCATCGAGTGGCTGGGGCCCAAGCGTCAGGGCGATATCGCCGATGATCCGTACATCCACTACGCCGCCAGCATGCAGGCGCTGTTCGAGAAGCTGGCACTGCAGATGATGGAGCACTACCTGGGCGACATCATCCGCGAGACCGGTAAGATCGCCTTCGCCGGCGGCTGCGCACTGAACGTCAAGCTGAACCAGAAGATCATCGCCCGCGACGACGTCAAAGAGCTGTTCGTTCAGCCCGCGTCCGGCGACGCCGGCACCGCGGTGGGTGCCGCTGCCTATGTCTCGCACCAGCGCGGCGTGCCGGTGGAGAAGATGGAGCACGTCTACCTCGGGCCGTCCTACTCCAACGAAGATGTGATCGCCGCCTGCGCTCGCCACCCGAGCAAGCCGGTGTTCAAGCGCATCGACAATATGCCGCAGCGCATCGCCAAAATCATGGTCGACGCCAACCCGGTGGCCTGGTTCCAGGGCCGCATGGAGTTTGGTCCACGCGCCCTCGGCGGTCGCTCGATCATCGGCTGCCCGAGCGTGCCGGGCGTGGCTGACCGGATCAACGAACAGATCAAGTTCCGCGAGCGCTGGCGCCCCTTCTGCCCGTCGATGCTCGACACCGTCGGCCCGCAGATGCTCAAGGTCGATCATCCGAGCCCATTTATGACCTTCACCTTCGAAGTCAACGAAGAGTGGAAGACCCGCGTCGGCGAAGTGGTGCACGAAGACGGCACCTCGCGTGCCCAGGTGCTCAAGCGCGAATACAACCCGCGCTACTACGACATGATGCTGGAGCTGGAGAAACTCACCGGCAACGGCGTGTCGCTGAACACCTCGCTGAACCGCCGCGGCGAGCCGATGATCTGCTCGCCGACTGACGCGCTGAACATGTTCTACGGCTCCGATCTGCAGTACCTGATCATGGAAGACATCCTCGTGGTCAAGGACGGCAAGGACTGGTATGACAACATCTGAGGCCGGCAGCGCTCAGCCCCAATGGGTGCTGCAGTTCTGCCACGGTTATGACGGCCCGTTCCTGGACTGTGCCCGGCAGTACGCCAGTCTGTTTGCCGGGACGCGTTACAGAGTGTGCACGGTGTTTCTCACCGGCGCGCCCGATCCCTCGGTCGTGGCGGGCTGCGCCTCCGATGAGGTGCTGTTTCTCGATTACAGCTCCAAGGCCGTGCGTGGCCTCAAGTTGCGCGCGATGCAGGACCTGCGTGCGCTCGTGCGCACCCGGGATTTCCGCCTGTGCATCGCCCACCGCTTCAAGCCGGCCTATATCGCCTGCCTGGCAACGGGCTTGCCGGTTATCGGGGTAAACCACGCCTTCGGCGTGTATCAGCGCTGGCCGCGGCGGTTATTTGCCCAGGTATTTCGTCGCCGCTTGAGCCTGCTGGCGGTATCCGAGTCGGTGCGCGACGATATTCGCCGCTGCTTGCCGGCCTGGCCGGCGGCGCGCATCGAGGCACTCTACAACCGGATCGACGTCGAGCAGCTGCAGGCGCAGCAGCTGGACCGCGCCCAGGCCCGCGAAGCGCTGGGTTTGCCCGCGCAGGCCTGGGTGGTGGGTAATGTCGGGCGCCTGCACCCGGACAAGGATCAGACCACGCTGATTCGTGGCTTCGCCCGCGCGCTGCCGCAGCTGCCAGCCGGCAGCCTGCTGGCCATAGTCGGCAGTGGCCGCCTGGAAGATGCCCTCAAAGGGCTGGCAAGAGAGCTTGGCGTGGCGCGTCAGGTCGTGTTTCTCGGCCAGGTCGCAGAGGCCAAGCGCTACTTCAAGGCCTTTGATGTCTTTGCCCTGAGTTCCGACCACGAGCCGTTCGGCATGGTGCTGCTGGAGGCCATGGCCGCCGGTGTACCCCTGCTCGCCACCGCCTGTGGTGGGGCCCGTGAAGTGGTCGAGGGCCTGGGCATCCTGTTTCCCCTGGCGGACGCGGATGCGTTGGCCCAGGGCATGTGCCACCTGGCGCAGCTCGATGAGGCCCAGCGTCTGGCGTGCGAGGCGGCAATGCAGCAGGCGCTGCTCGAGCGCTTCTCCGATGCGGCGATAACGCGCCGGTTCTGGACCCTGCCGCTGGTCACCGCTGCCCTCGGGGAGGGCGCATATGGGCGAGAGTAAACCAGCCGTGCCAGGCCCGGGAGCCTGGGCCGCCAAGGCGCGAGCGCTGGATCGCTATCGCTGGCTGCTGTTGCGCGAACAGCATGGCCGTCTCGGTGCTGCCGTGCGCTATGGCCGCGATGCGCTGCTGGATCTGCTCTTTGGTATCCGTGCCAGGCTGGCCCTGCCCGCGGGCGATGTGGTGGCCGAAGCCTGCGATTTCCTGCTGCTGCAAGGCGCGCCCAAGGTCATTGCGCTGCAGCGGAAAAAACGCCTGATCGAGACCCTGCGCGGCCAGGGCTACCACCTGGTCGAAGTCGGCCAGGAGGACCCGCGCCATGTCATCGCCGGGCGCATGCTGGCGCGACCAACGCAGTCCGTGCCGCTGCGTTACTTCGGTTATGCGGCCTATGCCGAATGGCTGGTGCAGCGCCATGATCCACAGCTGCTGATCAACGATCGCAACGGCAGTCTCTGTTCGCCCTTCTTGCGTCTGGCCCTGAATACCCGGGGGCGTCTGCTGGTGCATCTGGCCCATGCCAGCACTGTGGAAAGCTCGCGCCGGCTGGGGATGAACGATTACGACTATTACCTGCTGTTCGGCCAGAGTTCGCTGCAGGCCCTGCAGGCCCGGGCACTGCGCTTTGGCTCCTCGCGGGTGATTCTGGCCGGCTCGCATATGATCGACCGCACCTTCGAACTGCCGCCGGCCACGGTCGAGCTGCGCAGCGTGCTGTTGCTCGGCGTGGGCCCGGACAAGGAAAAGCAGGCCGACTACCTGGCCACCTATGCCCTGCTGGTGAGCTGGGCCAGGCAGAACCCGGGCTATCGCGTGCTGGTCAAGCGTCACCCACGCAGCCGCGCGCAGTTCTGGCAGGAGGCGGTGGAAGCCAGCCCCAATATTGTCCTGCTGCCTGGGGACTGCTCCCTGGCGGCGGCGCTGGAGCAGGCGTCGATAGTCGTCAATATCATGTCCAATGCGGTTATCGAGGCCGGTCTGGCGGCACGCCCGGTGATCTATATGAACTGCACCGATGATCAGGATGTCCTGGCTCAGGCCCAGTACTTCGGCCCGGCCGTGCGCAGCGTCGACGAGCTGGCGCGGCGGCTGGCCGAGGTCGAGGGCGCTTACGCGGCGTCCATTGCCCGGGCCCAGGACTTCTCGAAATTCCATCTGGAAAATGCCTTTGCCGGCCTCGAGGCGAGTACCCGGATTCTCTGCGCCCTGCATGAGCGGCGCGTGGACGGGCTGGCCTGGGAGCACCTGGATACGACGATTACGGAGTGCGGGTAGTGATCAATGCCTTGCTGTTCAACGATACCTCCTATGAAAAGCATCATGGTTCGCAGCTGGTGGTGCGGCAAATCTACGCGCTGGCCAAGGAGGCCGGCATCAGCATCAGTCGCGCCTGTCCGATGCGCCATGACTGGCGCAAGAACGAGCAGCTGAAAGCGGACATCCGTCGTGCCGATCTGTGCCTGATCAATGGTGAGGGCACCCTGCATGACGATGCCCCGCAGGCCCTGATGCTCGGCGAGCTGGCCAGTTACTGCCGCCAGCATGGCGTGCCCTGTTTCCTGATCAACAGTGTCTGGCAGCGCAATGAGCAGCTGCTGGCCCATGCCGGTGACTTTGCCGGCATCTATCTGCGCGACGAGTTCAGTCAGCGCGAGCTGGCGGCCCAGGGGGTGGCGTGCAAGGTGGTCCCGGATCTGACCCTGAGCTATAGCCATCAGCCTGCCGCCCGCGAGCAGCGGGCGGGCTATCTGGTCAGTGACAGTGTGTTCAGCTCGCGCACGCTCGAGGCCTGGGCCGAGGTCTGCCGCGCCAACCGCGGCGATATAGGTTTTCTGAGTATCAAGAACCTGCCGATTATCCAGGCCGGCAAGGGCTTTCCCGATTACTGCATCAAGAGTATCGCCAAACTTTTCCAGTCCAGTCGGGGATGGCTGCAGAGCCATTTCAGGCGTTATCCGGCGGCGCTGCCGCCCGAGCAGATTGGTATGCTCCGGTGGCGTTACAGTGCCCTGGGGCTGGCGCGATTCTTGAAGCGGTTATCGACCTCCAGCGGTGTGGTTACGGGGCGGTTTCACTGCGTGACCCTGTGTCTTGTCACGCGCACGCCCTTTTATGCGATCGGCTCGAATACCCACAAGATTCAGGCGCTGTTGCTGGAGGCCGGGTTGCCCGGGCGAATCCAGGAGTCCTATGGCGCGGCGCTGGCTGCCCGCGAAGAAATCGGCTTTTCTGCTGTCGAACGGCAGCATCTGGAGGCCTTTCTGCTGGACTGCCAGCGCCGGGCGAAGGACATGTTCGCTGAAATTGTCGAGCGGGCCAGGGCGTTCAAATGATGCGGACGGCTGTGCGCTTGCCGGGATTTGTGGCGCTCGCGAGCGCTGTTGTTTATCTTGCCTGCGGCCTTTGCGGATCTATTGGCCCGAGTATCGAGAAGAGTGAGGGAGTGCTTGGTGGACGATAGGCTGGAGAGTTGGCCCTTCTTCGAGCATGCCCGTGTGATCAACCTGGACAAACGCGCCGATCGCTGGGATGCCATGCAGCGGCAGTTTAGGCGTCTGGGCATCCAGGGTGTGCAGCGGTTTGCGGCGATAAGCCCGGGGGCGGAGGTCGTCGAGCAGGCGGCGTTGCAACCGTTGCGCGAGTTTCTGACGCGGGTCGACGGCGACAGTGAGCGGCTGGAGAGCAAGCTGCGCGCGACCTGGGGCTGCATGCGCAGTCATCTGGGTATCATTCGTGAAGCCAGGGCGCAGGGCTGGCCCTATGTGCTGATTCTCGAGGACGATTGCGAGCTCGAACCCTATGCCTTGCCGGTATTGCGCCGGGCAGCCGAGCAGTTGGCGGCGCAGCCCTGGGACATGCTGTACCTGGGGGGCACCTTCAAGAAGGGCGGCAAACGCAGTCGTTACTCCGCGAACCTGGAGCGCGCCAGCCGTATCCGCCTGGGGCATGCCTATGTGGTCAACGCCCGGCTCTACGACCGCATTCTCAGCGAGTGCGAGGAGTCCGGCCTGCCGATCGATTGGTACTATTCCGAGATGTTGCAGCCCCAGATCGAGTGCTTTTTGCTGCGGCCCGTGCTGGCCTATCAGCGCTTGCTCGATATGAGTGATATCGAATCGGTGGAGCGCAGGCCGGAATTCAAGACGCGCAAGACCTTGCGCCGGTTGTGGAGCCGCCTCCGCTATGGTGCGCGCTGAGCCGTCGGGTGCGTCTGTGACGGGGATCTGGACGCGCGCCGTGCTGGAGAAGTGGCTGGCCGCCGGGCTGGTCTGGTGGCTGGTCGGCATGCTGCTTATGGGCAGCAGCAAGTTCTACCATCAGGCCCTGATTGCCCTGTTCTGGCTGCCCGGGCTGCTGGCGTTGCTCGTCCATGCCGAGGTGCGTCGCCAGTGGCGGCAGCCGATGGCGCTGGCGCTGCTGGTGCTGATGGCATGGTCGGCGACGTCTGCGCTCTGGGCACCGGAGTTCGAGAGCAAAGAGCTAAAGATATTCTTCTATGTATTCCTGGCGGCCAATGCGCTTATTGCCCTGGCCAGCCTTGACCCCGCGTTGCTGCGCAGGAGTCTTGCCCTGAGCGGCCTTGCGGTTGGCCTGCTGGCGTGGGGCAGTGCGTTCTGGTTCTACGGCTGGGCGGGCAATGCCTGGGGCGCTCGACTGGTCGGTACGGGCATCGTCGATCATCCGATTCTGGCCAGCCAGCTGTTCGGGGCCATGGGGGTTGTCCTGCTGTATCTGCGTCGGGAGCTGCCCGCCACCCTGCAGGGCGCTGCCTGGCTGTTCGGCTGTTGTGGTTTCGTGGTGTTTCTCGCGCTCAGCCAGTCCAAGGGCCCGTGGCTGGCGGCATTGCTGACCCTGTTTCTGGCTCCGCTGTGGCAGCGCAGCACTCGGCTGTTATGCGTCTCTGCCGGTGCTGCCAGCCTGGCGGTTGTGGCGGCGCTGGTCTGGCCGGAACTGCTGCTGCAAAGGGGTCTGTCATACCGGCCGGAGCTGTTTGTGCAGGCCCTTGGGCTGATCGGGCAGCAGCCGCTGCAGGGCCTGGGGCTGACCGCCGATTACCTGTTGCGGGTGCCCTCATCGGGCAGGTCCCTGGAGCATGCGCACAATGTCTATCTGCATATTGCCGTGACCCTGGGGCTGGTCGGGCTCGCCTGCTGGCTGGCGCTGCAGGCCCTGGCGTTGAGCGCTGCCTGGCGGTTACGCGAGCGTGTCGAGGGGCGCATGTTGTGCGCGCTGCTGTGTTTCGCGGGTATTGCATTGTTTACCGACGGTATCGGGCCCTGGGTCAAACCCCGCGAGGAGTGGTTCTGCCTCTGGCTGCCGATTTTTCTGGTGATGGGTTTGGCCGCACAAGGGCGCGCAGGGACGATTCGGGTGGAAGCAAAGTATGAGTAGGGTCGATCGGCAGCTGACGCTGGAGCAGCAACTGCAGGGGTATTGGGATGACGGGCAGGCCTTCGCCGCTTGCCGTGGCAGCTGCTCCGGGGCGGTCTTCGTGGTGGCATCCGGGCCTTCGGCCGCGGACTTCCCGGTGGAGCGTTATCGGCATATTCCGATGATTGCCATGAATGGCTCGATCATGCGCTTTGTCGAGGCGGACCTCAGCCCCTTGTTCTATATCTGCGACGACCGCGGGTTTGTCCGTCTGCGCCAGTCGCTGGTGAGCCAGGGTATCGCCCGCTCCCGGCACGCGGCCCTGGGCTACGGCGCGCTGGAGGTGCTGTTGCAGGAGGCTCCCGAGGCGGTCGACGGCCACTCCGTGTACCTGATGCAGCGCAGCAATCGCCCGCTGAACGGGCGGGCGCTGTCGGATCGCCGCTATGCCTGGAGCGTGCGCAAGGATCCGGATATGGCGTGCCGCTTTTCCCTGTTCCGGCAGAAGCCGAACCGCGTGGGCTTCAGCCGCAATATGAGCAAGGGCTATTTTGGCGGCAGGACCATCCCCTTTGCGGCCCTGCAGCTGGCCTATCACCTGGGTTTTTCGCAGGTGTTTCTGGTCGGGGTGGATATGAACGCGCAGCCGGGGCGCTTCTATGAGCAGGGCGAGGCCGCGTTGCCGACCCGGCTCGATGAAGACTATGAGGATTACATCTTGCCCAGCTTCCAGTTACTGGCCGAGCAGGTCGTCGGTCCGGCGTTTCAGGTGTTCAATCTTTCGCAAACCAGCCGGCTGCCGGGCGATCTGGTTCCGGTCATCGATCTGAATCAGCTGGATGCCTTGCTGGCTTCGTCATAGCAGCGCATCAGCTCGTCCCAGGGGAAGTTCTGCACGCTGCGACGCAGCAGATAACCGCGCAGGTGCTCGAAATTGCGCCGAATCAGGGGGGCGCGCAGGGGGCGATTCTTGAAGCGGATATCGAGAAAGTCGATCAGGCCGAAATCGCCGTCCGGGGTGTAAAGAACGTTGCCCAGGTGCAGGGAGCGGAAATAGATGCCGCGTTGATGCAGCTGATAGATATAGCGGCCCAGTTGCGGCAACAAGGCATCGAACTGGGCGCGCGAGTTGTGGAACAGCTTGTCCAGCGGCGTGCCTTCCAGAGGCTGGTAGAGGCAGGCGCTCACGGCCTGGTCGCGGTCTATCCAGCAACTTTCGCGGATGCTGGGGGTCTTGATGCCGAGGCGCTGCAGGTGTTCCGCACGTTCGGCAAAGCGGCGCGAGTCGGGACGTAGGCGGGCGATCAGCGGAAGACGCCGGCTGCGGAAGATCTTGACGATGTCACCTTCGGGCAGACGGATCACCTTGGGGCCTTTGCTGTCTTTTTCCAGGACATCGCCGGCACTCAGCCAGCCTTGCAATTCGTTCGCTGTTACAATCCGCATCTTTGTCTCTCTAGCCAGTCGTATGAGGCTTGCCGAATGGCCAATTCTACCCAGCAATCCAGTCTGAAAGTGTACTTACGGTTGCTGCGCTATGTGCTGCCCTACTGGGGGCTGTTCGCCATCAGTATTCTCGGCTTCCTGATTTTCGCCTCCACTCAGCCGATGCTGGGCTATATCCTCAAGTTCTTTGTGGACGGCTTGAACAACCCGGAGGCGAGCTTCTTCGCCACTGTGCCGTACTTGCGTGACATTGCGTGGTTGAGCCAGCTGAAGCTGTTGCAGGCCGTGCCGATGCTGATCGTGCTGATCGCGCTGCTGCAGGGTATCGGGTCCTTTCTCGGCAACTATTTTCTCGCCAAGGTCTCATTGGGTCTGGTCCATGATATGCGGGTTGCGCTGTTCAATAACCTGCTGACCCTGCCCAATCGCTACTTTGACAACCATAACTCCGGTCATCTGATTTCCCGCATTACCTACAACGTGACCATGGTCACAGGCGCAGCCACCGATGCGATCAAGGTGGTGGTGCGCGAAGGCATGACCGTCATCTTCCTGTTTGCCACGCTGCTGTGGATGAACTGGCAGCTGACCCTGGTGATGGTCGCGATTCTGCCCATCATCGGCCTGATGGTCGTCAGTGCGAGCAAGAAATTTCGCAAGCAGAGCAAGAAGATTCAGCTGGCGATGGGCGACGTGACCCATGTCGCCTCCGAAACCATTCATGGTTATCGGGTGGTGCGCAGCTTTGGTGGCGAAGACTACGAACAGCAGCGTTTCTGCAGTGCCAGCACCGAGAACCGGCAAAAGCAGCTGAAAATGGTAAAGACCAACGCGGTCTATACCCCGAGTCTTCAGCTGGTCATCTACAGCGCCATGGCGGTGCTGATGTTTCTGGTATTGCTGCTGCGCGGGGATGCCTCGGCCGGCGATCTGGTGGCCTACATCACCCTGGCGGGGCTGTTGCCCAAGCCGATCCGGCAGCTGTCCGAGGTCAGTTCCACGGTCCAGAAAGGGATTGCCGGTGCCGAAAGCATTTTCGAGCAGCTCGACGAGGCCCCGGAGATCGATCGCGGCACCCAGGAGCGTGGGCGCGTCAGCGGGCGGCTGGAAGTGGTCAACCTGAGCTTCCAGTACGAGGGCACCGACAAGCCGGTACTGGATAACATCAGTTTCGTTGCCGAGCCCGGACAGATGGTGGCACTGGTCGGCCGTTCCGGCAGCGGCAAATCGACCCTGGCCAACCTGATTCCGCGTTTCTACCACCATGATCAGGGGCAGATCCTGCTCGATGGTGTGGATGTCGAGGAATACACCTTGCGCGACCTGCGGCGGCATATCGCCCTGGTCACCCAGCATGTGACCCTGTTCAACGATACCGTGGCCAACAATATCGCCTATGGCGACCTGGCGGGTGCGCCGCTTGATGATGTGCGCAAGGCCTCCGAACTGGCCTACGCCGCCGAGTTTATCGAGCAGATGCCGCAGGGCTACGCCACCCTGGTGGGCGAAAACGGCGTGCTGCTGTCCGGCGGCCAGCGCCAGCGCCTGGCGATTGCGCGGGCCCTGCTCAAGGATGCGCCGCTATTGATTCTGGACGAGGCCACCTCGGCCCTCGATACCGAGTCCGAGCGGCATATCCAGGGCGCGCTGGATGAGGTCATGAAAGGGCGTACCACCCTGGTGATCGCCCACCGCCTCAGCACCATCGAGAAGTCCGACCTGATTCTGGTGATGGACAAGGGACGGATCGTTGAGCGTGGCACCCATGCCGAGCTGCTGGCGCTAAATGGCTATTACGCGCGTCTGCACGAGAAGGATTTTGTCGATGCGCTGCAGCCGCTCCCAGAGTCGGCGATCTGAATGTCGGCGGGCGTGTGTGGCCGGTGGCGGCCACGGGCTTGGCTGGCGTGACCAATGTTATGATCCGCGCAGATTTTCTGCTGCTTTCGGGGTGTTTATGAAATTGTCCATGCCGCGTTTCGACCAGGCCAGCGTGCTGGTGGTGGGCGATGTCATGCTCGATCGTTACTGGCATGGCGGTACTTCGCGGATTTCCCCGGAAGCGCCGGTGCCGGTGGTCAAGGTCGAGCAGATCGAGGACCGTCCGGGCGGTGCCGCCAACGTTGCGCTGAACATTGCCGCCCTGGGCGCGCCGGCCGTACTGGTGGGCGTGACCGGTCGCGACGAGGCCGCGACGAGCCTGAGCAACAGCCTGCAGGCCGTGGGGGTCAAGACCCACTTCCAGTGCATCGAGGATCAGCCGACCATCGTCAAGCTGCGGGTCATGAGCCGCCATCAGCAGCTGCTGCGCATGGATTTCGAAGAACCCTTCAATACCGACAGCGCGGCCATGGCCGCCAGCGTCGAGGCGCTGCTGGAGGGTATCAAGGTGCTGGTGCTGTCCGATTACGGCAAGGGTGCGCTGCAGAACCACCAGACCCTGGTACAGCTGGCGCGGCGCAAGGGCATTGCGGTGCTGGCCGACCCCAAGGGCAAGGATTTTTCCATCTACCGCGGTGCCAGCCTGATTACCCCCAATCTGCACGAGTTTGAAACCATAGTCGGCCCGTGCCGCGATGAGGCCGAGCTGGTGGCCAAGGGCGCGGCGCTGATGACCGAGCTGGAGCTCGGCGCGCTGCTGGTGACCCGCGGCGAACACGGCATGACTCTGCTGCGCCCGCAACAGCCGCCGCTGCATCTGCCGGCCCGGGCTCGCGAAGTGTTCGACGTCACCGGTGCCGGCGATACGGTGATTTCCACCCTGGCCGCCAGCCTGGCGGCGGGCGAGGAACTGCCCCATGCCGTGGCCCTGGCCAACCTGGCAGCCGGTATCGTGGTCGGCAAGCTCGGCACCGCCGCCATCAGCGCGCCGGAGCTGCGCCGTGCGATTCAGCGCGAAGCCGGCTCCGAGCGCGGCGTGCTGGGCCTGGAGCAACTGCTGCTGGCCATCGAGGATGCCCGCGCCCATGGCGAGAAGATCGTCTTCACCAATGGCTGTTTCGACATTCTGCATGCCGGTCACGTGACCTATCTGGAGCAGGCGCGGGCCCAGGGCGACCGTCTGGTGCTGGCGGTCAACGACGATGCCTCGGTCAGCCGCCTGAAAGGGCCGGGTCGGCCGATCAACTCGGTCGACCGGCGCATGGCGGTGCTGGCCGGCCTCGGTGCGGTGGACTGGGTGGTGAGCTTTAGCGAAGACACCCCGGAAAACCTGCTGCGCGCGGTCAAGCCGGATGTGCTGGTCAAGGGCGGCGACTACGGCCTGGAGCAGGTGGTCGGGGCTGAGATCGTCACCGCCTACGGCGGCGAAGTGCGCGTGCTGGGGCTGGTGGAAAACAGCTCGACCACCGCCATAGTCGAAAAGATTCGCGACCGCTCCCGGTGACGCCTCTGCGCGCCCAGCTCTGCGGGTGCGCGACTGCCCGGCAGGGCGCTGCTGCACCCACGCCGCCCTGTGCTTTGACCCATAGCTACAGACTGGCTGTTTCGGCAGGCATTTTCCTTTTTGCACCTAATCGCTCGGCGGGCTTCGGCCCGCAGGCAGCACAGGCCAAGGGACACGTACTGCATGAACGCTGGCTTTCGTAGCGACATCAATGGTTTGCGAGCCTGGGCCGTAATGGCCGTGGTGCTTTATCACTTTGCTGTACCGGGCCTGGTTGGCGGCTTTGCCGGCGTCGATGTGTTCTTCGTCATTTCCGGCTTTCTGATGACCTCGCTGGTCTTCGTCGGGCTGGAAAACCAGCGCTTTTCCCTGTGGCGCTTTTACCTGGCCAGGGCCCGGCGGATTTTCCCGGCCTTGCTCGTGGTCTGCCTGGTGGTGCTGGCCGTAGGCTGGTTTGTGCTGATGCTGGACGAGTACCAGCAGCTGGGCCGGCATGTACGCGACAGCCTGCTGTTTATGTCCAACATCCGCTACTTCAAGGAGTCGGGCTACTTCGACGCCGCCTCCCATGAGAAGTGGCTGCTGCATACCTGGTCGCTGTCGGTGGAATGGCAGTTCTACATGGTGTTGCCGGTGTTGTTGCTGCTGGTGTGGAAGCTGTTCCCCGGTCGCCGCGCCGCCTTTATCGCCCTGGCCACGCTGTTTGTCGCCTCATGGCTGGTGTGCCTGGGCTGGACCCTGAATGAGCCGGACCGGGCCTTCTATCAACTGCAGGCGCGGGCCTGGGAGATGGCGGCCGGCGGCTTGCTGTTTTTCCTCGCCCAGCGCTTTCGTCCGGGTGTCGCCGTTGCCAGGGTGGCCGAGTGGTCAGGTTTTGCGCTGATCGTCGCGACCTTTCTGCTGGTCGATGCGCAGGCGCTCTGGCCGGGCTGGTTGGCGCTGTTGCCGGTCGGCGGTACCTGTCTGGTGCTGCTGGCTGGCCGCGAGCGCTCATGGCTGAGCGGCACCGCCGTGGCGCAGTGGCTGGGCAGCCGCTCGTACTCGATCTATCTGTGGCACTGGCCGTTGGTGGTGGGGCTGGCCTATATGGGGCTGCTGGAACAGCCACTGTGGTTGCTGGCCGGTGTGCTGTTGAGTGTGCTGCTCGGGCATCTTTCCTACGTGCTGATCGAGGAGCCGGTGCGCAAAGGCGGGCGAGTCTGGGCACCGCGGTGGGAGATCCTGGTGCTGTGTTGCAGCTTGCTGCTGGTGGCGCTGATGGGCCAGCTGGTGCGCAAGACCGGGGTGCCCGAGCGCTTGTCCGCGGCGGTTATCGAGCTGGAGGGGCAACGGCAGAATCGCAATCCCCGCCAGAAGGAATGCCTGGATTCGGGCGAGCCCTGCCTCTACGGCGGGGAGCGCATACGCCTGTTGCTGCTGGGCGACAGTCACGCCGATACGCTGGTCACGGCCATCGTCGACAGCCTGCCGAGCGCGCAGGATGGCCTGTTCTTTCGCGGCCTGCCGGGGTGCCTGATGGTCACCGGGGCGAAGGATATCGATCCGGAGCGCACGGGCTGCCTGCAGCTCAACGAGTGGATGGTCGCCGAACAGGAGTCCCTGTATCCGGGGGTGCCGATGCTGCGCGTGGAGCGAACCTCGTTCCATGTATGGGGCGGGCTCGATCCGGATGAGGAGCAGCCCCTGGGCAGCCCCGGGGTGTATTTCTCGCAGAAGTACGAGGAAACCACGCCCGAGTTCCTGGAGGAATTTCGCCAGGAGTATGTGGCCACGGCGTGTCGCCTCACGGCCATTCGGCCCCTGTACCTGATGCGCCCGCTCCCGGAAATGGGCATCAATGTGCCGCTGGCCATGGGACGGGCGCTGCTGCTCGGCAAATCCCGCGAGCCGTCCATCAGCCTTGAGGCCTATCACCAGCGCAATGCCTTTGTCTGGGGCGTGCAGGATCAGGCTCGCGAGGAGTGCGGCGCGCAGATCCTCGACCCGCTGCCCTACCTCTGTGATGAACAGCGCTGTTATGGCAGCCGGGATGGCAAACCGCTGTACTACGATGACGATCACCTCAGCGAATACGGTAATCGGCTGCTGTTGCCGCTGTTCAAAACGCTGTTCGACTGATTGCTCTGCTGGCTTTGCTGCCGTAGCCAGGTGGCGCGGCGGTCATAGCCGCTCGCCAGGCTGGCGCGCATTATCGTGGCATCCCCCGTATGGAGCGAGATGTCATGACTGCCGATATCCAGGGCCGTGCCCTGGCCATGTTGAATCGATTCGCCCAGGCCGACTGGCCGGATCGTCTGAAACTGCGCAAGCCCGTCGAAAAACTTATCTACAGCGGTAGCCGCGCGAGTTTTCGCGCCGCCGCGCAACGTACCGGTAAAGCGGGCAGTACGCCGCGGCCGGTTGCTCCGGATAGCCTGTTCGATCTGTCGCTGTCCGACGAGCAGCAGATGCTTGTGGAGATGCTCGAAGCCTTCGCCAGCGAAGTGCTGCGGCCCCTGGCCCATGATGCCGATGCCCAGGCCGCGCTGCCCGCCGCGTTGCTTAATCAGGCCCATGAGCTGGGGCTGACCCATTACGCGGTGAGCGAGGCCCAGGGCGGCATGGCCGGGGAGCGTACCACCCTGAGCAATGCCCTGATCGCCGAGGCCCTGGGCAAGGGCGATCTGTCCCTGGCCGCGGCGTTGCTGGTGCCGCTGTCGGCGGCCAACTGCATCCGCCGTTGGGGCAATGCCGCGCAGCAGGCGCGCTGGCTGCCGGCCTTTGTCGCCGATGAGCCGGCCCCGGTGATGGCCATTGCGGTCAATGAACCCACGCCGTTATTCGACCCTCAGAAGCTGCAGACCCGCGCGCACAAGCGCGGCAAACACTACCTGCTCACTGGCGAGAAGTGCCTGGTGCTGCGCGGCCTGGATGCCAGTCAGCTGATCGTCGCGGCCCAGGCCGCCGATGGTCCCGGGCTGTTTATCGTCGAGGCCGGGGCCAAGGGGCTGCAGCGCAGCCCGCAGCCGGCCATGGGCCTGAAAGCTGGCAGCACCGCGCGTATCCGCCTGAACAAGGTCAAGGTGACGCAGGAGGCGCGCCTGTCGGGCGAGGGCTTCGACTACCAGAGCTTTGTCGATCACGCCTCGCTGGCCTGGTGCGCCCTGGCCGTCGGCACGGCCCAGGCGGCCCTGGACTACGTGATTCCCTATTGCAACGAGCGAGTGGCCTTCGGCGAGCCGATCAGCCACCGCCAGGGCGTGGCCTTTATGGTCGCGGACATGGCGGTGGAAGTGGACGCCATGCGCCTGATGGTCTGGCGCGCCTGCGCCCGTGCCGAACAGGGCCTGACGTTCCAGCGCGAGGCCTATCTGGCGCGCCTGTTGTGCAGCGAAAAGGCGATGAAGATCGGCACCGATGCCGTGCAGCTGCTCGGCGGCCACGGCTTCACCAAAGAACATCCAGTCGAGCGCTGGTACCGCGATCTGAGAGCGCTGGCCGTCATGGCTGGCGGCCTGCAACTTTGAAGGGGCACAACGCATGAATCTGGAAACCCCAAAGAAATTCCAGGGCCTGGTCAACCAGGCCCATCAGGTGGCGGAGAATTATTTCCGACCGATTTCGCGCAAGTACGACAAGGCCGAGCATGCCTACCCCAAGGAGCTGGATCTGCTCGCAGCCCTGCTCGACGGCATGAACGCCGGCTCCCCGGACGCCATCGGTGCCACCTCGGCAAGCAAGCGTGGCGCGGCCCGCGAGCAGCAGGAGGGGGTGAAGAACGGCGGCAATATGTCCGCACTGCTGGGGGTGATGGAGCTGTGTTGGGGCGATGTCGGCCTGCTTCTGGCCATGCCGCGCCAGGGCCTGGGCAATGCAGCCATCGCCGCGGTGGCCAATGACGAACAGCTGGCGCGCTTCAGCGGCACCTGGGCGGCCATGGCGATTACCGAACCGGGCTGCGGCTCGGACTCGGCGGCGATTCGCACCACGGCGATCAAGAATGGCGATCACTACGTGCTTAACGGCGAGAAGATCTTCGTCACCTCTGGCGAGCGTGCCGATTCCGTGGTGGTCTGGGCCACCCTGGACAAGGGCCTGGGCCGGGCGGCGATCAAGTCCTTTGTGGTCGAGCACGGCACCCCGGGCATGAGCGTAACGCGGCTGGAGAAGAAACTCGGGATCAAGGCTTCGGATACCGCCTCGATCAGCTTCAGCGACTGCCGCGTACCGGCGGCCAACCTGCTGGGCAACCCCGAAATCGATGTGCAGAAGGGCTTTGCCGGGGTCATGGAGACCTTCGACAACACCCGCCCGCTGGTCGCCGGCATGGCGGTCGGCGTGGCCAAGGCCTCGCTGGACCGTACCCGCGAGCTGCTGAAGAAGGTCTGCAAGCTGGATTACCGCACGCCGCTGCTCAGCGTCAGCCATGCCGAGGCGACCCTGTATCGCCTGGAGGCCGAATGGGAAGCCGCGCGTCTGCTGACCCTGAAAGCCGCCTGGATGGCCGACAACAAACTGCCCAATTCCAAGGAGGCGTCAATCGCCAAGGCCAAGGCCGGGCGGGTGGCCAACGAGGTCACCCTCAAGTGTGTGGAGCTGGCCGGAGCCCTGGGCTACGGCGAGGATGAACTGCTGGAGAAGTGGGCGCGCGACTCGAAGATTCTCGACATCTTCGAAGGCACCCAGCAGATCCAGTTGCTGATCGTGGCGCGGCGGCTGCTGGGCAAGAGTTCCAGCGAGTTGAAATAGCCGGCGCGCCCGGCAGTTTTTCAAACCGTCCCTGTTTGCCCCGTGTTGACGGTTGTGCCGTTCACTCAAGCGAGTGAGCGGCATTTTTTTAGCCGCCGTGCTTTATGCGCAAGCTCTCGGACTGCGCTGCGCTTGTCCGGGCTACCCGACCGTAGCCTGGATAAGCCCTGGCGCAATCCGGGGTGGCCGTGCCCCGTGCGCGCGACAAACGGCTCCGGCCGGTTCCTAGGCCTTGGCGGTGCGTTTGGCTTGCTGCAGGTTCTGCTGGCCAAGCCAGTCCTTCCAGCTGATCCGCTCGTCGCGTACCAACCAGCCGTCCTGGGGCGCGAAACTTTCCGCCAGCCACAGGCCGCGGGTACTGGCCGGGCGCAGCTGGCCTTGGTTGAGGGTGAAGAGTTCGGCGCTGGGCTGGCCCTGCACCAGCGGCAGCAGAAACAGGTCGGGGCGGGCGCGGTCGAGGCGGGCGATCAGCTGGCCATCCTGCAGATGCTCATCGACATGCAACAGGCTCAGTTGGCGGATTTCTCTGGGCAGTTGCAGGTGCAGGTCATACACCAGCTGCAGCGAGGCGGTCGGCAGGTGCACATAGGCCCGCGGCCGCTCCAGCAACTTGAGATTGCCGCATTGCACCGGCCGCGCCGCACCGGACAGCGGGCTCAGGCTGAAATGCGCGGTTTCCCGGTAACGCAGACTGGCCTGATAAGGGGTTGGCAGCCAGGTGCTGCCGAAGCGTCCACCCAGCCAGCCTTCCGGGGTTTCCAGCAGGCACTCTTCGGCTACCTCCTGGATGGCGGTAAGCAGCGGCAGATTGAGCTCGTGGGCCGGTACATAGCCGGAGATCAGCTTGAGCACCACATCGCCGCGATCGGCGCGGCGCTGGCGTACCAGCAGCCAGTAGTCGCGACCCTGCCAGCTCAGGGTCAGGCGCACCGATACGCCCAGGTTGGCCAGTTCCACGGCAAAGCGCTGGCTGTCCGTGACTGCCACCGGCTGGCGTTTTTCCAGCATCTCGCTGAAATTCAGCGGTCTGCCCAGGCTCTGGTAGCACAGGCCCTCGGGCGTGGCCTCGACGAACAGCTGCAGGGTCTTGAAGCTGCTGGGGTCCTTGCGGATCAGGTCGCGCGGCATGGCAACTCCTTGCTGGCGTGGCTATGGCCGGACAGCTTGGCATAGTTGGGCAGGCGTGAACGCTTAGGCAATATCCTGTAGCACAGCCGCCGCGGTGGCGACGTTATGGGTCAGGTGCTCGGGGTTGATGGTGCCGATAATCGCGCTGTTGACCGCCGGGTGGGCGAAGATCAGCTCGAAACTGGCGCGCACCGGGTCTTCACCGGTCTGCAGGGCATGCCCGCTGGCTAGGGCCTTTTTGATCAGGATGCCTTTGCCGTGGGCCTCGGCGTAGTCGAGTACCGGCAGTTCGCTCTGCTCGCTCAGGTTGTAGGTGACCATGGCGCAATCGCCCTGTTCCAGGGCCAGCAGGCCGCCTTCCACGGTCTTGCCGGACAGACCGAAGGCGCGAATCTTGCCCTCGCGCTTGAGTTCGGCCAGGGTTTGGTACACCCCGCTGTCGCGCAGGATGGCGACATCGTTGCCATCCGAGTGCACCAGCATCAGGTCGATAAAGTCGGTCTGCAGGCGTTTGAGGCTGCGTTCCACGGAGAAGCGTGTGTGTTCGGGGCTGAAGTCGAAGCGCGACTGGCCGTTTTCGAACTCTTCGCCAACCTTGCTGACGATCACCCACTGCTGGCGTTGGCCGCGCAGCAGGGGGCCGAGGCGGGTTTCGCTGGTGCCATAGGCCGGGGCGGTGTCGATCAGGTTGATGCCCAGGTCATGGGCCAGGGCCAGCAGCTGCCGCGCCGCGGCATCGTCGGGAATGCTGAAGCCGTTGGGGTATTTCACTCCCTGGTCGCGGCCGAGCTTGACCGTGCCCAGGCCCAGTGGCGAAACCAGCAGTTCGGTTGCACCCAGCGGGCGATGCAGGTTGTGCAGGCTATGCAGTGCGTGCATTAGAACAGTTCCTCCCAGGCAGCGGGGGCGACGGCCGGACGCGGCAGCGCGGGCAGCGGCCGGTGGCTTGCGGGCTGGATAGCATCGCGGGCCAGGGCAGCGAGCACACGGTCGGCAAAGTCCGGGGCTAAGGCCAGTTTAGTCGGCCAGCCGACCAGCAGCTTGCCCTGTTCGTCGAGAAAGGCATTGTCCGGTCGGACCAGGCCCGATTGCGCCGGCTCGGCGCGCTCGACCCGCAGGGTGGACCAGCGCGCGGCGGACAGGTCAACCCAGGGCAGCAGCTCGCTCAGCTCACGTTGCGCAGCCTTGATCTGCGCCGCCTCGTCACGGGCCACGCCCTCGGCTTCGGCCAGGTCGCCGCCCAGGTACCAGACCCATTCGCCGTCGGCGGCCGGATGAGTGGTGACGGTAACCCGCGGCTTCGGCCCGCCGCCCAGGCAGTGGGCATACAGCGGTTTCAGGGTCGGCCCCTTGACCAGCACCATATGCAGCGGGCGCAGCTGCTGTGCGGGCTGGCTCAGACCCAGGGCCGCAAGCAGCTCGGCATTGCCGCGGCCGGCACTGAGGACGATGCGCTGGGCGCGAATCTCCCGGTCATCGACCCGCAGGCCGACCAGCTCGCCCTGCTCATGCAGCGGCGCGATGTGTTCGGCGGCCAGCAGGCCATCGCCGGCCAGTTCGGCCAGGCGCTCGATCAGGCTCGGTACATCCAGCACCAATTCGGCCAGGCGATAGACCTTGCCCTTGAATTTGGGGTGTTGCAGGGCCGGCGGCAGTTGCTCGCCCTTGACCTGGTCGACCCGGCCGCGCACCGCCTTGCTGGCGAAGAAGCTGGTGATATTGCCGGCCAGGCTGCCGGGGGACCACAGATAGTGGGCGTCGGAGAGCAGGCGCACGCCGGCAAGATCCAGCTCGCCGCTGCCCTGCAGGGCTTCGCGCCAGCGCCGCGGCATATCGGCGATGGCCTCCGAGGCCCCGGTCAGTGCGCCGTGCAGGGCATATTTGGCCCCGCCGTGGATAATTCCCTGGGATTTCACGCTTTGCCCGCCGCCGAGCCGGGCGTTTTCCACCAGCAGGGTGGCAAAGCCCTGACGGCGCAGGCGCGCATTTAGCCAGAGGCCGGCGATACCGCCGCCAACGATCAAGACATCAGTGCTCAGGGCCTGGGACATGCGCGAATCTCGCCGGGAAAACAGGCGCGCAGTATAACGGCAAGCGGTCAGGGGTAAGCCATACGCGGCAAGTTCGACGGCGCAGTGGGGTTAGGGGCCGCTGGCCACTTAGCGCGCCATCAATGCCCTACGTTGTGGGAGAACAGCTGGATCACCACCACGCCTGCGACGATCAGGGCCATGCCGAGCATGGCCGGCAGGTCCAGGCGCTGCTGGTAGAGAAATACCGCGGCGATGCTGACCAGGACGATACCCAGGCCCGCCCAGACTGCGTAGGCGACGCCGACCGGGATGGTTTTCACCACCAGGCTGAGCATCCAGAATGAGATGACGTAGCCGACCACCACCAGCAGCAGCGGCAGGGGTTTGTTGAAACCATCCAGCGCCTTCATCGAGGTGGTGGCAATGACTTCGGCGGTAATGGCGATGGCGAGATAGAGATAGCCGCTCATGGTGGGCCTCCTTGGGTAATCTGCCGGCTATTCTAGTGGTCTGGCTGATGGGATAAAGTGATTACCTATCTGTAAAGGAGATGGCTTGTGCAGTGGAACCTGGAGCAGATCCGTCTGTTTGTCGGCGTGGCCGAAGGTCAGTCGTTTTCCGCGGTGGCGCGGCGGATCAACCGCGCGCAGTCGGCCGTGAGCAGCGCCATCGCCATGCTGGAAACCGATCTCGGTGTGCTGCTGTTCGAGCGCAGCAGCGGCCGCCAGCCGCGCCTGACCGCCGCCGGTGCGGCCTTGCTGGAAGAGGCCCGCGAGGTGCTGCGCCAGTGCCAGCGTCTGGACGGGCGGGCGCTGGGCCTGGCCCGCGGCGAGGAAGTTCGCCTGCGCCTGGCCCAGGACGAGGCCATGCCCTATCAGCCGGTGCTCGACAGCCTGGAGGCGCTGGCCCAGGCCTTTCCGTTGCTGGAAGTGCAACTGGCCAGCGGGGCCCAGGGCGATGTGGCGCGCAAGCTGCTGGAGCGCCGCGCCGACCTGGGGCTCTTGTTCCACCATGAACAGATGCCCGATGCCCTGGAGCGCCAGCGCCTGGGTACCATCGAGATGGTCACGGTGTGCGGTGCCGGGCATGCTCTGGCGACGGCCGGGCATGTCGACCGGCGCGAGCTGGCCCGTCACCGCCAGCTGTTGATGGCTCCGCAGTACCCCGGCGGCGAGCAGATCAGCCCGTCGGTGTGGCGTACCGACAGTTTCTACGCCATGGCCGAGCTGCTGATGCGCAACCTCGGTTGGGCCTGGCTGCCGCGCCATGTGGTGCAGTATCCGACCTACCAGAGCCAGTTGGTGGAGCTGAGCAGCGACTGGACCCCGCCGCCGCTGGTGGTGGAGCTGGTCTGTCGTCGCGACGAAGCCCTGGGGCCGGCCGCGCTGTGGCTGGCGGAATGTTTTGCCCAGCATCTGCAGGCGATTGGCTAGCAGGCCGTTGAAAAATGTAGGCGAGGCAGGCAAGACAATACCGATGGCGGCCCCACAAAAACAGGCGAGGAAGCGGACTGGGCTCGCACTCGAGTTTACGAGTTGTAAATGAGCATTCCGAGCCTGTTTTTAACGCAGTATTGCCAACGTAGGTAGTTTTTCAACGGCCTGCTGATGCGGTCTGCGCGTTACTCGACGATATTGGCCAAAGTGCATAAGCTGCGCCCCCATGAATAGAAGCCTCTACACCTTGCTGTTTCATCTCGGCCTGCCGCTGGTAGCCGGGCGTCTGGCCTGGCGTGCCTGGCAGGCACCGGCCTATGCCAAACGTATCGGCGAACGCTTCGCCCTCGGCCTGCCACCTCTCAAGCCGGGCGGGATCTGGCTGCATGCGGTGTCGGTGGGCGAGAGCATCGCCGCCGCGCCGCTGGTGCGCGAGCTGCTGGCGCGCTATCCGCAGCTGCCGATCACCATCAGCTGCATGACGCCGACCGGCTCGGAGCGCATTCAGGCCCTGTTCGGCGGTCCCGAGTACGCCGGGCGAGTGCAGCATTGCTACCTGCCATATGACCTGCCCTGGGCCGCGGCGCGGTTTCTCGACCGGGTGCAGCCTCGGCTGGCGGTGATTATGGAAACCGAGCTGTGGCCCAACCATATCCACCAGTGCGCCAAGCGCGGTATTCCCGTGGCGCTGGCCAATGCGCGGCTGTCCGAGCGTTCGGCACGCGGCTATGCGCGCTTCGCCAAACTGACCGCGCCGATGCTCGCCGAGCTGAGCCTGATTGCGGTGCAGACCGCTACCGAGGCCGAACGTTTTCGTAGTCTGGGCGCGCGCGCCGAGTGCGTTGAGGTTACCGGCTCGATCAAGTTCGACCTGAGTATCGATCCCGAGCTGCTCAGCCGCGCGGCGGCCCTACGCGGGCAATGGCAGGCCGAGTCGCGCCCGGTGTGGATTGCCGCCAGCACCCATGCCGGTGAGGACGAAATCGTCCTGGCCGCTCATCGCCAGCTGCTCAAGCAAAGCCCCGACGCGCTATTGATCCTGGTGCCGCGCCATCCCGAGCGCTTCGGCTCGGTGTTCGAACTGTGCCAGCGCCAGGGTTTTAGCACCCGTCGCCGTTCCAGCGGCGAGCCGGTGCTGGCGAGCGATCAGGTGCTGCTCGGTGACACCATGGGCGAGCTGCTGTTTCTCTATGCCCTGGCCGATACCGCCTTTGTCGGCGGCAGCCTGGTGGCCAATGGCGGGCATAACCTGCTGGAACCGGCTGCCCTGGGCAAGCCGGTACTCAGCGGCCCGCACCTGTTCAACTTCCTGGAGATTGCTGCGCAGCTGCGTGAGGCCGGGGCGCTGTGCGAAGTGGCGGATGCCGACGACCTGGCGCAGCAGATCGAGCAGTTGTGGCGCGCGCCCGAGGCGGCGCAGACCATGCGTGCAGCCGGGCTGGCGGTGATGCAGGCCAATCAGGGGGCGCTTGCGCGGTTGCTGGCGGGGCTGGAGCGTCTGTTAAAGAGCAAGCGGTAGAGGGTGTAGGACTGTTACGCCACAAAAAAGCCCGCTGAATTCAGCGGGCTTTTTGTTGGGTCTAACTCAGTACTGCGGGTTGCCGCGCAGCTGGGCTTCGGCGGCCTTGGCCAGGTCCGGCGGGAGGAAGTCGCGGTCCGGGTCGTAATCGGATTTCAGGTACTGCTCCAGGGCTTCCAGGTCGGCCGGGCTGAGGGTGCCGGCGGCCTGCTTGAGGCGCAGGTTGTTGATGATGTAGTCGTAGCGGGCGTTGTTATAGATGCGCACCGAGCTGTACAGCTGGCGCTGGGCATCCAACACGTCGACGATATTGCGGGTACCGACCTGATAGCCGATTTCGGTGGCTTCCAGGGCGCTCTGGCTGGAGATGATCGACTGCTTGCGCGCCTGCACGGTTTCAACGTCGGTGTTGATCGCGCGGTGCAGGTTGCGGGTGTTCTGCACCACCTGGCGGCGCAGGCTTTCGCGCAGTTGCTCGCTCTGGTTGACCCGCTGGTAGGCCTCGCGCACCTGGGAACTGGTCAGGCCGCCGCTGTACAGCGGGATATTCAGCTGCAGGCCGATGGAGCGCTGCTCGACATCGCCGCTAAAGCGCGGCGGAGTGCCTGAGTTGCTGAAGCCGAGGCTGTCGTTATCGCCTTTCTGGTAGCTGGCCACCGCATCCAGGGTCGGTGCGTGACCGGCTTTGCGCTGGCGCAGGGTCTCTTCGGCGGCGTCTACCGCATAGTTGCTGGCTTGCAGATTGAGGTTCTGCGCCGCCGCAGTGTCGACCCAGGCCTTGGCGTCATTCGGCGTCGGGGCGAGGATCGGCAGGCTGTGCTCAATGCCTTCCAGGGCAGCGAAGTCGCGGTTGGTCAGGGTGATCAGGGCCTGGAAGGCATCTTCCACCTGCTGCTGGGCGATGATCCGGTTGGCCCGGGCGGTGTCGAAACCGGCCTGGGCTTCGAGTACGTCGGTTTTATCCGAGAGACCGACATCGAAGCGTTCGTTGGCCTGGTCCTGCTGGCGCTTGAACGCCGCTTCCTCGGCCTTGGTCGAGGCCAGGTTGTCCTGGGCACGCAGCACCGCGAAGTAGGTTTCGGCGCTTTGCAGAATCAGGTTCTGCTCGGTGGCCGACAGTTCCAGGGCGGCCTGCTCATCAGTGGCCTCGGCAGCCTGCAGCTGGAACCAGCGATCAGCGCGGAACAGTGGTTGACTGAGGTTGGCCTGGTACACCGTGCCGCTGCGCGAGCTGGTAATGGCTGGTGAGTCGACCTTAGTGCGGGTGTCGCTCAGGTTGGCACCGGCCGACAGATTGGGCAGCAGGCCGGCGCGGGCCTGGGGTACCACTTCGCTGCGCGCTTTATAGTCGGCGCGGGCGGCAGCCAGGTCGGCATTGTTGGCGGCGGCTTCTTGGTAAACCGTGACCAGGTCGGTTTTGGTGGACAGCGGGGCTTGTTCAGCAGCCCAGGCCATTCCGTTGGACGCGGCGGCCACAGCGAGAGCCAGAGAGAGTCTGCGCAACATGGGTGTGATCCTGATTTTGGCGGTAATCGGCAAGGCTATAGGGGCGCTGCCTAGAGGGTCAAGATTTGTCTGGAGCCGAATGAGTGTAGATTGCAACAAGCCGTGGCGTTTTGGGCTGTCGGGTTATTTGTTGCGGGTGCTCGCGTCACTTTCCGACGCGTGGGTCATGCAAAATTGACTCGCGGGTTGGTTTTATTGGCTGGGGTTGATTAGACTGGCCGGGTTCTTGTCGGGGTGCCCCAATTGCGGGGCTGAGATTGGCAGCTGCCGGATCCCGTTGAACCTGATCAGGTTAAGGCCTGCGTAGGGAACAAGATGTGCTCGCCTTTCCCCTGGCGAGCCTCTGGCACCGCCCCAGGTGCGCCTCACGCCGCTCATTTATCTCCAGGTTCGCTCCGACATTCAGCCCTGGAGAGCCGCCGATGAGCACACAAGAAAAAAACCTCAATCCGATCCTGAGTGAGTCCGCCCAGGTCGACCAGCAGTCGATCCAACCCTTCCCGCGTTCGCAGAAAGTCTATGTGCAGGGCTCGCGCCCGGACATCCTGGTGCCGATGCGCGAAATCAGCCTGGACGTCACCCCCACCGACTTCGGTGGCGAGATCAACGCCCCCGTGGTGGTCTACGACACCTCCGGCCCTTACACCGATCCGAATGTGATCATCGATGTGCGCAAGGGCCTGGCCGATGTCCGCTCGCCGTGGATCGAAGCCCGTGGCGACACCGAGCGCCTGCCCGGCCTGAGCTCCAACTTCGGCCAGCAGCGCCTGGCCGATGCCGAGCTGACCAAGTTGCGCTTCGCCCACGTCAACAACCCGCGCCGCGCCAAGGCCGGGGCGAACGTCAGCCAGATGCACTACGCGCGCAAAGGCATCATCACCGCCGAGATGGAATACGTTGCCATCCGCGAAAACATGAAGCTGGAAGTGGCGCGCTCCGCTGGCCTGCTCGATCAGCAGCACCCCGGCCACAGCTTCGGTGCCAGTGTGCCGAAAATCATCACCCCCGAATTCGTTCGTGAAGAGATTGCCCGCGGCCGCGCGATTATCCCGGCCAACATCAACCACACCGAACTGGAACCGATGATCATCGGCCGTAACTTCCTGGTGAAGATCAACGGCAATATCGGCAACTCGGCCCTGGGTTCTTCCATCGAAGAAGAAGTGGCCAAGCTGACCTGGGGCATCCGCTGGGGTTCGGACACGGTCATGGACCTGTCGACCGGCAAGCATATCCACGAAACCCGCGAGTGGATCATCCGTAACTCGCCAGTGCCGATCGGCACCGTGCCGATCTATCAGGCCCTGGAAAAAGTCGGCGGCGCGGCCGAAGAGCTGACCTGGGAGCTGTTCCGCGACACCCTGATCGAGCAGGCCGAGCAGGGCGTGGACTACTTCACCATTCACGCCGGCGTACTGCTGCGCTATGTGCCGATGACCGCCAAGCGCGTCACCGGCATCGTTTCCCGTGGCGGTTCGATCATGGCCAAGTGGTGCCTGGCGCACCACAAAGAGAACTTCCTCTACACCCACTTCGAAGACATCTGCGAAATCATGAAGGCCTACGACGTCAGCTTCTCGCTGGGCGATGGCCTGCGTCCGGGCTCGATTGCCGACGCCAACGATGAAGCCCAGTTCGGCGAGCTGGAAACCCTCGGCGAACTGACCAAGATCGCCTGGAAGCACGACGTACAGACCATGATCGAAGGCCCCGGCCACGTGCCGATGCAGCTGATCAAGGAGAACATGGACAAGCAGCTGGAATGCTGCGACGAAGCGCCGTTCTATACCCTCGGCCCGCTGACCACCGATATCGCGCCGGGCTACGACCACATCACCTCGGGTATCGGTGCGGCGATGATCGGCTGGTTCGGTTGCGCCATGCTCTGCTACGTTACACCCAAGGAGCACCTGGGCCTGCCGAACAAGGACGACGTCAAGACCGGGATCATCACCTACAAGATCGCCGCCCACGCCGCCGACCTTGCCAAAGGCCATCCGGGCGCGCAGATTCGTGACAACGCATTGAGCAAGGCGCGTTTCGAGTTCCGTTGGGAGGACCAGTTCAACCTCGGCCTGGACCCGGACACCGCGCGCAGCTACCACGACGAGACCCTGCCCAAGGACTCGGCCAAGGTGGCGCACTTCTGCTCCATGTGCGGGCCGAAGTTCTGCTCGATGAAGATTACCCAGGAAGTTCGGGTCTATGCTGAGGAGCAACGCATCGCCGCACTCGATCTGGACGTCGAGGAAGGCATGCAGGCCAAGGCCGAAGAGTTCAAGGCGCAAGGTGCGCAGCTCTATCACAAGGTGTGATGAGAGTCAGATTACGATCTGCTGCGCGTCGGCCCTGCGGCGTTGAAAACATGCTCGGAATGCTCATGTACAACAGTACACTCCGCTTCCTCGCTTGTTTTCGCCTTGCAGGGCTCTAGCTCGCGAGCTCGTAATCGGACTCTGGAGCTTCTGCTAGGCGATTTTGCGTAGCAGTATAAGAGTAACCAGGACGGGCCTTCGGGCCCGTTCGTTTTAGGGGGTCATATGCAGCGGGATGACGTTGAAATAAGCGAGCGTGAAGTCTGCTTTAGTGGCTTCTATCAGCTCGATCGCCTGCAGCTGCGCCATCGCCAGTTTGCCGGGGGCATGGGGCCGGTGCTCAGCCGTGAGCTGTTCGTGCGCCGCGATGCGGTCTGTGTGTTGCCCTACGATCCGCAGCGCGATTGCGTGGTGCTGATCGAGCAGTTCCGCATCGGTGCGCTGGACAAAAGCAACAACCCCTGGCTGCTGGAGCTGGTCGCCGGGCTGATCGATGACGGCGAGCAGCCGGAGCAGGTGGCGTTGCGCGAGGCGATCGAGGAGGCCGATCTGGCCCTGACGTCCCTGTGGCCGATCACCCAGTACTACCCTTCGCCGGGCGGTTCCGACGAGCGCGTGCACCTGTTTGTCGGCCGTTGCGACAGTGAGGGCGCGGGCGGGGTGCATGGCCTGGCGGAAGAGGGCGAGGATATCCGGGTGCACGTCTGGCCCCTGGAAGATGCCCTGGATGCGGTCAAGGATGGGCGTATCGACAATGCCGCGAGCATTATCGCCCTGCAGTGGCTGGCGCTGAACCGCGCCGAAGTGCGGGGGTTATGGTCATGAACCTGCTGCGCGAGCGCTATCGGGTCGACCTGGTCGAGCTGCAGGCGGCTTGCGAGCTCAACTATGCGCGTCTGATGCAGCTGTTGCCGGCCATGCGCGAACAACCGCAGGCGCGCCGCGTGGCCCTCAGTCAGGGCGAACACCTGTTGGGCGTGCTGGCCCTGGAAGTGGTGGAAAGTTGTCCCTACACCTCGACCATCAGGGTGCGCCAGGAGCACAGCCTGGCCTGGCTGCCGGTGCCGCAGCTGGAGGTGCGGGTCTACCACGATGCGCGCATGGCCGAAGTCATCGGTGCGCAGAGCGCCCGGCGTTTTCGCGGCATCTACCCCTATCCCAATGCGGATATGCACCAGCCCGACGAGAAGACCCAGCTCAACCTGTTTCTCGGCGAGTGGCTAAGCCATTGCCTGGCCTGTGGCCATGAGCTGGAGCCGGTACGCTAGGGTCCCTGAGTTGCTCCAGCGCGGATGCGCCGCACGGGCTAGCCTTTAGGCGGGCGCTTGAGTTGCGCGGGCGTTCTGTGAACTATTCCCATTTCCCAGGTTTACCGCCGGTGGGGCTAGCCAGCATAATCCATGCATTGCGCTCAAGGAGACGGTCTTGCCCAGCAAGCCTGCCGTTATGACTACCCCTGTTGATTCGTCGGTGCTGCTGGTGCAGCTGTCGGATAGCCATCTGTTTGCCGAGGCGGCCGGTAGATTGCTGGGCCTGGATACCCAGGACAGCCTGCAGCGGGTGATCGAACGGGTGTTGCAGGAGCAGCCACAGATCGACCTGATGCTGGCCAGCGGCGACCTGTCGCAGGACGGCAGCCAGGCCTCCTACCAGCGTTTTCGCGAGATGACCGCGGCCATTCCCGCGCCGGCGCGCTGGTTTCCCGGCAACCATGACGATGTCCCGGCGATGCAGGCCGTGTGCGCCGACAGCGATTTGCTGGAGTCGGTGGTCGATCTGGGCAGCTGGCGGATCATCCTGCTCGACTCCTCGATCCCGGGGGCCGTGCCCGGTTACCTCAGCGATCAGCAACTGGGCCTGCTCGAGCGCGCCCTGAGCGAGGCTCCCGAGCGTCACCATCTGGTCTGCCTGCACCACCACCCGGTGTCTATCGGTTGCAAATGGATGGAGCCCATCGGCCTGCGCAATCCCGATGCCCTGTTTGCCGTGCTGGCGCGCTTCGATCAGGTGCGTGCAGTGCTGTGGGGGCATATCCATCAGGAACTCGACCAGCAGCGTGGTCCCATCCGTCTACTCGCCTCGCCGTCCACCTGCGTGCAGTTCGCCCCGGGTAGCGAGGAGTTTCAGGTCGATAAAACCGCGCCGGGCTATCGCTGGCTGCGCCTGCACGATGATGGCCGCCTGGAAACCGGTGTGTCGCGGGTGACCGGGATCAAGTTCGAAATCGATTACACCATCAAGGGCTATTGAGCCGCCTGGTTAACCGGTTGCAGCCGGTCGCCGCTACCGGTTAGCCTCCCGCCTTATGACCGCATCCATTCTCTATATTCACGGGCTTAACAGCTCGCCTGCATCGCTCAAGGCCAGCCAGTTGTCGCGCGCCATGGCGCAACTGGGCCTGGCCGAGCAGCTGCGCGTGCCGGCCCTGCATCACCACCCGCGCCAGGCGCTGGCCCAGCTCGAAGCCCTGATAGGCGAGCTGGGTCGCCCTGTGCTGGTTGGCAGCTCGCTGGGCGGCTACTATGCGACCTTTCTGGCCGAGCGCCATGGCCTGCCAGCGCTGCTGATCAACCCTGCCGTGCGTCCGCACCTGCGTTTCGACGGCTACCTGGGCCCTCAGAAGAACTATTACAGCGACGAGACCTGGGAGCTGACGGCCGACCATGTAACGGCGTTGGCCGAGCTGGATGTGCCGGCGCTGGAGGATCCGGCGCGTTATCAGGTATGGCTGCAGACCGCCGACGAAACCCTCGATTACCGCGATGCCCAGGCGTATTACCGGGCCTGCGCGCTGCGTATCCAGGCCGGCGGCGACCATGGCTTCCAGGGTTTTGCCGAACGCCTGCCGATGCTCTTCGCTTTCGCCGGTATTTCCCGCCAGCTGTGGCAGGATATCGACTTTTCCGCTCTCAATTGACGAACAAGAGACCCCATGGCCCAGCAAGGTTCTAGCTCTTACAACGCCGATGCCATCGAAGTCCTTTCCGGCCTCGACCCGGTGCGCAAACGCCCGGGCATGTACACCGACACCAGCCGCCCCAACCACCTGGCCCAGGAAGTCATCGACAACAGCGTCGACGAAGCCCTGGCTGGCCACGCCAAGTCGATCCAGGTGATCCTGCACGAGGACAACTCCCTGGAGGTGCTCGACGACGGGCGCGGCATGCCGGTGGACATTCACCCGGAAGAGGGCGTGCCCGGGGTCGAGCTGATCCTCACCAAGCTGCACGCCGGCGGCAAGTTCAGCAACAAGAACTACCAGTTCTCCGGCGGCCTGCATGGTGTGGGCATTTCCGTGGTCAACGCCTTGTCGACCAGCGTGATCGTCAAGGTCAAGCGCGACGGCAACGAGTACCAGATGAGCTTCGCCGATGGCCACAAGGCCAGCGACCTGGCCGTGGTCGGCACGGTGGGCAAGCGCAATACCGGCACCAGCGTGCATTTCTGGCCGGACGGCAAGTATTTCGACTCGCACAAGTTCTCGGTCAGCCGCCTCAAGCATGTGCTCAAGGCCAAGGCCGTGCTCTGTCCGGGGCTGAACGTCAGCTTCGAGGACAAGGCCAGCGGCGAGCGGGTCGAGTGGCTGTACGAAGACGGCCTGCGCTCCTACCTGATGGATGCGGTCAGCGAATTCGAGCGCCTGCCCAACGAGGCCTTTGTCGGCAGTTTCAGCGGCAACAAGGAGGCGGTGGACTGGGCCCTGCTGTGGCTGCCGGAAGGCGGCGACAGCGTGCAGGAAAGCTACGTCAACCTGATTCCCACGGCCCAGGGCGGTACCCACGTCAATGGGCTGCGCCAGGGGCTGCTGGACGCCATGCGCGAGTTCTGCGAGTTCCGCAGCCTGCTGCCGCGTGGGGTCAAGCTGGCACCGGAAGATATCTGGGAGCGCATTGCCTTTGTCCTCTCGATGAAGATGCAGGACGCCCAGTTCTCCGGGCAGACCAAGGAGCGCCTGTCTTCCCGCGAGGCCGCCGCCTTTGTCTCCGGCGTGGTGAAAGACGCTTTCAGCCTGTGGCTCAACGCCCACCCGGAACTGGGTCAGCAGCTCGCCGAGCTGGCGATCAGCAACGCCAACCGCCGCCTCAAGGCGGGCAAGAAGGTCGAGCGCAAGCGCATCACCCAGGGCCCGGCGCTGCCCGGCAAGCTGGCTGACTGCGCCGGGCAGGACCCGATGCGCTCCGAACTGTTTCTGGTCGAGGGCGATTCCGCTGGCGGCAGCGCCAAACAGGCGCGGGACAAGGAGTTCCAGGCGATCCTGCCGCTGCGCGGCAAGATCCTCAACACCTGGGAAGTGGATGTCGGCGAAGTGCTGGCCAGCCAGGAGGTGCATAACATCGCCGTGGCCATCGGTATCGATCCAGGCTCCAACGACCTGGCCCAGTTGCGTTACGGCAAGATCTGCATCCTCGCCGACGCCGACTCCGACGGTCTGCATATCGCGACTTTGCTCTGCGCGCTGTTCGTCCAGCATTTCCGCCCGCTGGTGGATGCCGGGCATGTCTATGTGGCCATGCCTCCGCTGTACCGCATCGACCTGGGCAAGGAGATTTTCTACGCCCTGGACGAAGCCGAGCGCGACGGCATCCTCGATCGCCTGGTGGCCGAGAAGCGTCGCGGCAAGCCCCAGGTCACCCGCTTCAAGGGCCTCGGCGAGATGAACCCGCCGCAGCTGCGCGAAACCACCATGGACCCCAATACCCGGCGTCTGGTGCAGCTGACCCTGGAGGATTACCCCGGTACCCAGGAAATCATGGACATGCTGTTGGCGAAGAAACGCGCCGGCGACCGTAAATCCTGGCTGGAGTCCAAGGGCAACCTGGCCGAGGTGCTGCTCTGATGCGGCGACTATGCGCCGCCCTGTTGCTCTGTGGTTCCTCGGTTCTGGCTGCGGAGCCAGAGCTGGAAGAGCTGCAACTGCTCGACGAGTACCCGGTCGCAGGCATTGCCGGCGGCAACCTCTCCGGGCTGGCCTGGTGCGGCGACGGACTCTGGGCGGTATCGGACCGCGAGGACGACCGCCTGTACCGGCTGCAGCCCGAGGCGGGACTTATGCGCGCCGAAGCCGAGTCGTTTATCGCCCCGCCACCGCCCGAGGCGCGCATGCCCTGGGGGCTGCGTATGCGCGGCTGGGTGGCCGGTATGTTGCGTGGCGGCAAGCTGGATTTCGAAGGCCTGAGTTGCGACGCCGTGGGCAATCGCTACCTGGTCAGCGAAGCCCGCACCGCGGTATTGCAGCTGCCTCTGGTGGGCGAGCCGCAATGGCTGGCCTTGCCCAGCGGCATGCTGCGCCAGGCGCGGGCCAGCGGTATGTTGCTGCATTACAACTCGCTGCTCGAAGGCGTCGCGGTAGACCCTGAGGGCGAGCGCCTGTACCTGGCGGCCGAGCGCATGCGTCGCGGTGTGCTGGTGGTGCATCGGCAGCGCGCGGGTTGGCGCTGCACCGGCGGTTGCGTGCTGCTCAGCGAGGCGGGCAACGAGGCCGGGCCGGCGCAGCTGGGCGCGCGGGGCGACGAACCGCGGGATTTCTCGGGGCTGGCCTTTCACAACGAAAAACTCTTTACCCTTGAACGTCAGGCTCACCGCATCTGTCGACGCCAGCTGAGCGATGGCGAGGTCGAACATTGCTGGTCGTTCGCCGCCGAGGCGCTGACCGACGAGCGCCGCTATCCGCCGTCCTATGGCCTGGCGGAGGCCCTGTGGGTCGACGCCGAAGGGGCCTGGATCGGGGTTGATAACGGCCGTTTCAGCCGTGCCGATGGTGAGTCTCGGCCGATTGTCTGGCGCTTTGCCGCACCCAAAGGCGGCTGGGGCGGCAAGCCGTGAGCGAGCAGCCGGCGGGCAAGCGGGCCGGGCGCGTGATGCTGGTGCTGGCCTGGGGCGCAGCCTTGTTGCTGGCGACCAAGTTCTTCGGCGACTGGGAAGAGGGCCGGCGCAACCCCAATGCCAATCCCGAGTCGCTGCATGGCAGCGGCTATGTCGAAGTGCACCTGGCCAGCAGTCGTCAGGGCCACTATATGGCGGGCGGCAAGATCAATGGCGAGGAGGTGAGCTTCCTGCTCGATACCGGCGCGACCCAGGTGGCGATTCCCACTCAGGTGGCGCAGCGCCTGGGCCTGGGCCTGCAGGCCGGCGCGGCGATCGTCATCAGCACCGCCAATGGCCGCGCCACGGCCCATCGTACCCGGCTTGAGCGCCTGCAACTGGGCGATATCGTCCTGACCGATGTAGAGGCTTTGATTGCCCCCGGTATGGGCGGCGATGACGTATTACTGGGCATGAGTGCCCTGAAACAACTCGAATTTACCCAGCGCGGCGGCACCCTGATGCTGCGCCAATCCACCTTGCAATGAGGCACGCATGAGCGAATCCCTCGATTTGAGCCTGGACGGCGTCGAACGCCGTTCCCTTGCCGACTTTACCGAGCAGGCTTACCTCAATTACTCCATGTACGTGATCATGGACCGCGCGCTGCCGCATATCGGCGATGGCTTGAAGCCCGTGCAGCGGCGCATCGTCTACGCCATGAGCGAGCTGGGCCTGGATGCCGACTCCAAGCACAAGAAGTCGGCGCGTACCGTCGGCGACGTGCTCGGCAAGTTCCACCCCCACGGCGACAGCGCCTGCTACGAAGCCATGGTGCTGATGGCGCAACCCTTCAGCTACCGCTACACCCTGGTCGACGGCCAGGGTAACTGGGGTGCGCCGGACGATCCCAAGTCGTTCGCTGCCATGCGTTACACCGAGGCGCGCCTGTCGCGCTACTCGGAAGTGCTGCTCACCGAACTGGGCCAGGGCACCGTGGACTGGGTGCCGAACTTCGACGGCACCCTCAACGAGCCGGCGACCCTGCCGGCGCGCCTGCCCAATATCCTCTTGAACGGCACCACCGGCATCGCCGTGGGCATGGCCACCGATGTACCGCCGCACAACCTGCGCGAAGTCGCCGCAGCCTGCGTGCGCCTGCTCGATGAACCGAAGGCCACGGTCGAGCAGCTCTGCGAGCATGTGCTGGGCCCGGATTATCCGACCGAGGCGGAAATCATCACGCCCCGCGCCGATCTGCTGAAGATCTACCAGACCGGCAAGGGCTCGGTGCGCATGCGCGCGGTGTATCGCGTCGAGGACGGCGATATCGTGGTCACCGCGCTGCCGCATCAGGTCTCCGGGGCCAAGGTGCTGGAACAGATCGCCGCGCAGATGCAGGCCAAGAAGCTGCCGATGGTCGCCGACCTGCGCGACGAATCGGACCACGAGCACCCGTGCCGTATCGTCATCATCCCGCGCTCCAATCGGGTGGATGCCGACGAGCTGATGCAGCACCTGTTCGCCACCACCGAGCTGGAGTCCAGCTACCGGGTCAACACCAACGTCATCGGCCTGGACGGCAAGCCCTCGGTCAAGGACCTGCGCACCCTGCTCACCGAGTGGCTGCAGTACCGGGTCAATACCGTGCGCCGCCGCCTGCAGTTCCGCCTGGACAAGGTCGAGAAGCGCCTGCACCTGTTGGAAGGCTTGCTGGTGGCCTTCCTCAATCTGGATGAAGTGATCCATATCATCCGCACCGAGGATCAGCCCAAGCCGGTGCTGATGGAGCGCTTCGGCCTGACCGATATTCAGGCCGATTACATCCTCGACACTCGCCTGCGCCAGCTTGCCCGCCTGGAAGAGATGAAGATCCGCGGCGAGCAGGACGAGCTGGCCAAGGAGCGCGCCAAGCTGCTGGCCCTGCTCGGCAGCGAAACCAAGCTGAAGAAGCTGGTGCGCGACGAAATCATCAAGGACGCCGAAACCTATGGCGATGATCGCCGTTCGCCCATCGTCGCCCGCGCCGAAGCCAAGGCCCTCAGCGAAACCGAGCTGATGCCCACCGAGCCGGTCACCGTGGTGATCTCGGAAAAGGGCTGGGTGCGCTGCGCCAAAGGCCACGATATCGACGCCACCGGCCTGTCCTATAAGGCCGGCGACGGCTTCAAGACTTCGGCACCGGGGCGCTCCAACCAGTACGCGGTATTTATCGACTCCACCGGGCGCAGCTACTCGCTGGCGGCCCATTCGCTGCCCTCGGCCCGTGGCCAGGGCGAGCCGTTGACCGGCCGCCTGCAGCCGCCGCCGGGTGCGACCTTCGAGTGTGTGCTGCTGCCGGACGACAGCGCGCTCTATGTGATCGCCTCGGACGCCGGCTACGGCTTCGTGGTCAAGGGCGAAGACCTGCAGGCCAAGAACAAGGCCGGCAAGGTGCTGTTGAGCTTGCCAACAGGCGCGCTGGTGGTGCCGCCCAAACCGCTGGGCAATCGTGAAGAGGATTGGCTGGCCGCGGTGACCACCGAAGGTCGGCTGCTGTTATTCCCGGTGCGCGATTTGCCGCAACTGGGCAAGGGCAAGGGCAACAAGATCATTGGCATCCCGGGCGAGCGCGTGGCGTCCCGCGAGGAATACCTCACCGACCTGGCCGTGCTGCCCCTGGGCGCGACCCTGGTGCTGCAGGCTGGCAAGCGCACCCTGTCGCTCAAGGCCGATGATCTGGAGCACTACAAGGGCGAGCGTGGCCGCCGCGGCAACAAGCTGCCGCGCGGCTTCCAGCGCGTCGACAGTCTGCTGGTCGAGGTATCTGCCTGATTGTCGGACAGGCCGCGCTGTCAGGGCGCGGCTGGTCTGGCTTTGATGTGCTGCGCTGGAGTCGCGCGCCGCTTTGGCGGATGATAGGCGGCCCTGTGGTGCGTCGCTCCGTTTATGCGCATCTGCCATTTATTTAGACACGCCGGTGCGTTTGCCGGCTGGGTGTGGTCATGACTGTAATGCGTTTTCCTGTTGTCCTGCTGCTGGTGGGGGTGCTTGGCCTGACGGGCTGCGCGCGCTACCAGCAGACGGCGCTGTACCAGCTCGATGGCGGCAATCTGAGTGTGCCGACGGCCAGCCAGGGGCTGGCAGTGCTGCTCGGGCCGGTTTCGATCGCCGATTATCTGCAGCGCGAGGCCCTGCTGCAGCGTCAGCTGGATGGCAGCCTGACTTCGGCCGAAAGTGCCCGCTGGGCCGGTAACCTGGCCGCCGAACTGGATCAGCAGTTGCTCCGCCAGCTGGCTTCGCGGCTCAACAGCCAGCGCCTGGTCGCGGCTCCTGCCGCTCCGGGTTTCACCCCCCAGGTAAAGGTTGCCCTGTCGATTACCCGGCTCGACTCGGGGCCGTTGCGCCCTGCGGTGCTGGAGGCGCAATGGCGTCTTTCCGCGGCCGACGGCAAGCTGCTCGATGGTCGCCTGGTACGCCTGGAGGAAGCCCATCAGGGCTCCATCGCCGATCAGGTGCGGGCGCAGAGTCTGGTGGTGCAGCAGTTGGTTGAGCAGTTGGCCCTGGCCGTCGAGGAATATGCCGTGCCGGCTCCCGTGGCGGTGCAGCCGGCACCCAAGCGCAAGCCGAGCAAGCCCGCGCCACAGCCGCCGGAACCACAGATTCCGGTGGCCGAGCCGCAGCGTATCGAAGGCGAAGTCTTTCGTTTCTGAGTAAAGGCGTTTGAACCGGGCCGCCGCCAGGCAGGCCCGTGGCCTTAGTGGCTCTCGTGCATGCGCGCCAGTTGCCGTTCCAGCAGCGCTGGGTAAGGATCCAGCAGACGTTCCACGCAGCATGCCCCTTGCGGGCTGGCGATGGCGCGAATGCGTGCGCACTGGCGCACCAGCGGGTCGTCGGCGACGCTGCGCTCGACCAGCAGCAGGTTGCGGCTGTGCTGCGACAGGGCCAGGGCATTCTGGGCGGTTTCGCTAAGCAGCAGGTCGCCCTGGCTCAGGTCGAGCAGGTCTTCGCCGAGGGTCAGGCCCAGCTGCAATTGCAGGGTGATGCCACTGTCGGCCACTTCAATCTGCAGGGCGTGGCCCAGGGCGCGCATCAGCTCGCCGCAGCAGAGGGCATGGGTCAGGTAGTCTTCGCCGCTGTCCTGGTGGTGGAACAGCATCAGGCTGCTGCCGTCGCTCAGGGTGTGCAGTTCGGCCTGATAGAGCGCCGCCGCCTGATCCAGGCAGTCGCGGTAATGCTGCAGCAGCTCCAGCAGGCGCGTTCGGGGCAGGCGGCGCAGTTGTTCCTGGGCACCCAGCTGGATGGCCAGGACGGCGCTGGGCTGCGGCTCGCTGCTGGCAACGGGGGCGCTGACAGGGGCGGGAGCCTGGTCGAGGTCGTCCTGATCCTCGTCCTCGACACGCAATTCGGCAAAGGGATCTTCCTCAAATGCGTTGTCCGCATTCAGGCCGGCAGATGCTGCTGGCTGCTGCTCATCGAGGTCGTCGAAATCCGCTTCGTGCAGGTCGGGCACCTGGAAATCGGGCTCCTCGTCGAACTGCTCGTCCAGGTAGTCGTCGCTGTCCACTTCCTCGTCGAGGGGCTGGACGTCGGGCTTTTCCGGCACCAGGCGGGCTTGCAGCTGGCGCGCCAGATCGCCGATTTCATCCTGGCGCCCGGCACCGGGGGCGGGGTCGTCCGGGTCACGCAGCCAGACCCGCAGCTGCAGCAGCGGGGTGGAGATATGCCGGCCCAGGCGCATGCTCAAGGATAGGGTCAGGGCCAGCAGAATTATGCTGAGAATGCCCATGCTCTGCAGGCTGATAGTCATCGGCTGCTGGAACTGCTGCATATCCAGGCTGATGCGCAGTTGCCCGGCGATCACCTCCTGGAAGGTGATGGGGGTCGAATACAGCCCCTCGGTCTCCCCCAGCATGCTTTTGCTCGGCCGTGCGCCGGCCTCGGCGAGGATGCGGTTGTCCACGCTGTAGATGGCGGCGTGGGCCACCAGCGGGTTTTTCACCAGGTTACCCAGCAGCACGTTGAGGCTGAGGATATCGTTGGATACCAGCAGCTCGGTGGCCGAGGTCGCCGTCTGGGTGATCAGGCTGGTGCCCAGGGCTTCGGCCTGCTGCTGCATGGCGTGCTTGAACTGCATGCCGATCACCCAGCCATAGATCACCAGGGCCAGGGCCACCAGCAGCAGGCTATGGCTGACGATGCGCAGCGCCAGGGGAATGCGCCGCTGGCGCAGGGCCTGGAACAGCAGCAGGAAGAAATTATCGGGTTTAACGGGGGCGGGCCGGTTCACGGGGCTCGGCTCTTGTCGACTGGAGTTGGCGCGCAGTATAACGGCCACCCCGCGGCGGGCAAAGCGCCGTGCGTGGTGGTATGGCCGTGATATTGGGTAGAATGTGCGCCTTTTGTGCGGCTTGTTGTGTGTTTGCCAGGTCGCCTGCAATTCATCCTGTCTCGGAGAGTGCGCCTTGCGCGAAATCGTCCTGATCAATATCACCGGTGAAGACCGTCCCGGCCTGACCGCCGCCATCACCGGGGTGCTGGCCCAAGGCGGGGTGAATATCCTCGACATTGGCCAGGCCGTTATCCACGACACCCTGTCCTTCGGCATTCTGGTGGAGATCCCCGACAGCGCCGCCGCTTCGGCCGTGCTCAAGGACATTCTGTTTACCGCCTACAAGCTCGATCAACAGGTGCGCTTTACTCCGGTCTCCGAGGCGGATTACCAGCAGTGGGTGAGCGGCCAGGGCAAGGCCCGGCATATCGTCACCCTGCTGACGCGCAAGGTCACCGCCGAGCAGCTGCAGCGGGTCAGCGCGATCACCGCGCGCTATGACCTCAATATCGATCATATCGACCGTCTTTCCGGGCGTATGCCGCTGGATATGCCGGCCGAGCAGGGCAAGGGCTGCATCGAGTTCTCGGTGCGTGGCGAGCCCGCCGATCCGGCCGCCTTGCGTGCCGAGTTTCTCAGCGTGGCTCAGGAGCTGAACGTCGATATCGCCTTCCAGCGCGATTCGCTGTTCCGTCGTAACCGCCGTCTGGCGGTGTTCGACATGGACTCGACGCTGATCGAGGCTGAGGTGATCGACGAACTGGCCAAGGCCGCCGGAGTCGGTGAGCAGGTTTCCGAGATCACCGAGCGGGCCATGCGCGGCGAACTGGATTTTGCCGCCAGCTTCCGCGAGCGCCTGGCGCTGCTCAAGGGCCTGCCGGAAAGCGTGCTGGCCGATATCGGCGATTCCCTGCGCCTGACCGAGGGTGCCGAGACCCTGTTCAGCGAGCTGCGTCGCCTGGGTTACAAGACCGCGATTCTCTCCGGCGGCTTCACCTACTTTGCCAGGCAGCTGCAGGCAAAGCTCGGCATCGACTATGTGTTCGCCAATGAACTGCAGATAGTCGATGGCCTGGTCACCGGGGTGGCGGTGGAGCCGATTGTCGATGCCCAGCGCAAGGCCGACCTGTTGCGCGAGCTGGCGGTCAAGGAGGGGCTGCGTCTGGAACAGACCATCGCCGTGGGCGATGGGGCCAACGATCTGCCGATGCTGGCGATTGCCGGCCTGGGCGTGGCGTTCCGGGCCAAGCCGCTGGTCAAGCAGTCGGCCAAGCAGGCGATCTCGACCCTGGGGCTGGACGGCATTCTGTATCTGCTGGGCTTTCGCGATCGCGACGGCCTGGAGTAAACCCGCCCGAGGGCGGCTTTTTTTGTGGCCTGCCATCCATGGCGGCCACCCCTTCGGGGCCGTCGCTGCGCAACGTCAAAAATGGCTCCCGGCCATTTTTTGTACCTGCGCGGCTCTACTCGTCGCCGGCCGAGAAGTCGTAGTCCATCGACTGGCTCGGGCCCTGCAGGTAATGGCCCTGGATATAGTTGACCCCGGCCTGCCAGAGAGTGGCCAGCACGCTGGCGGTCTCGACGAAGGGCACAATGGTCAGTTTGGCCTGGGAATGCAGACTGGCCAGCAGGGTTTTCAGCGCCTCCTGATTCTCCGCATTGCCCAGGTCCTGGGAGAAGGAGCTGTCGATCTTGACGAAATCGATATGCAGGTGCTTCAGGGTGTTGAACGGGTTGAGCGAGCAGCCGAACTGGCTCAGGGCAACCTTGCAGTGCAGCTCGTTGAGGCCCTGGGTCAGGCTCTTGGCCTGTTTCAGGTAGGCGATGGCATCCGGTTCGCTGAACTGGAAGACCAGCGAATCGGAAGGCAGGCGCGCGGCTTTCAGGGCGACGCTGAGCCAGGGCAGTAAGGTCTGGTCCTGCAGGCTGGCACTCGACAGATGGACGAACAGGCGGGTGTTGTGGCCTTTGCTGCGGTGGTCGGCAAGCAGCTTGATCGAGTTGAGGATAACCCAACGATCGATCTTTTCCGCCATGCCGGCCCCCATGGCCGCGGCGAACAGTTCGAGCGGCGGGATATCTTCGCCTTGCGGGCTGACCAGGCGCAGCAGCGCTTCGTAGTGTTCGAAATTGTCGCCGCGCAGGCTGATGATCGGCTGGAACAGCAGGCGGAAACTGTTGTTTTCCAGGGCCTGCTGAATCATCGCGATGATATTGCCGCGGCTGGCGGCGGCGGCCAGTTCGTCGGCCGGGTTGAATACCTTCAGCGCGTTGCCTTCTTTCAGCTCGTCGGCGCAGCGGTGGGCGCGGTCGACGACTTCCTGGGCCTTGGCGGTTTTCTCGTTGAGGCCGGCGACGCCAATCGACAGGCTGGTCTGCACGGTGCGGCCGCTCACATCGAACAGATGGCCTTCGACCTTCTTCAGCAGTGCAGCGAGATGCTCCTGGCACTTTTCCGGCACCTGGCCCGGTTGCAGCACGGCAAACACATCGTCGCCGAAGCGGGCGATCTGGGCTTCGCCACTGAAGTGCGCGCGCAGCAGGTTGGCCAGGTCGGTGAGCAGCAGGTCGATGCCCGCCAGGCCGACATCGGCGAGCAGCGCGGCATAGCGGTCGACGCGGATATAGGCCAGGCAGGCGGGCTGACCGGCGTTGACCGCACGCTCTGCCGCCGAGTCCATCAATTCGAGGAAGTGGGTGCGGTTGAACAGGCCGGTGACCAGGTCCTGGCTGCTGATCTCGCGCAGTTTCTCTTCCAGCTCGGCGTTGCCGCTTTGCGCACGGATCACCACCTGGATGCACGGCTCACCATCGTAGGTGGCCGGGGAGAAGCTCATCTGTGCGGGGAAGCCCTGGCCGTTGGCCTTGATCCCGGTACAGGCCAGCTCGGCGTGGCCTTCGACGCTCTGGTAGTTTTTCAGAAAGTCCTTGAAGCTGGCCTGGTCGCTGCCACCGATCAGGTCGATCATCGGCATGCCTTCCAGCTCGTCGGCATCTTCATAGGCGAAGAGTTCGAGGTAGGCGCGGTTGGCGTAGATATGCATGCCGTCGTGCACATAGGTGATGGCATCGACGGAGCTGTCGAGCAGCAGCTGGCAGCGCTTCTCCGCTTCGCGCAGGGCGACTTCGGAGGCGCGCCGGGCGCGGCGTTCTTCCAGGTTGGCCAGTTCGCGCTTGGCCACCAGCACCAGACGTTCGTCCTCGCCTTGCGGCAGGGCGTCCTGGGCACCGAGCATCAGGGCTTCGGTAACGCTGTCGGAATCGTTGTCGGCCAGCAGCTGGATCACCGGGATGTCCTTGGCCAGGCGGCGAATGCAGCCGATGGCCTCGCTGGGCGGCAGCTGTTCGCTGCTTGGCGCGCAGATCAGCAGGTCCCAGGTCTGCTGCAGGACATCGAGCAGGTCATCGCTGGAACTCAGGCGATGCACGCGGGTCGCCCGGCCCGCGTTGCGGAACAGGCTGACCAGGCGCTCGGCCTCGTTTTGCGAGTCTTCGAGAATCAGCAGCCGAATAGTTTTTTTTTCGATGGCCATGGCTTCGATCAAGTCTGCGCCGAACGGGCGCGAAAAGGCGACAAAAGGGGATGCGGGGGCAATCTACAGCGACTTCCAGAGTGAGTCAAAGTCTTCCTCCCCACCTGCGCCGTGGCTTTTCGCCGCTGTGACGGGCTTCCCGTGGTCGCCGGGCGGCTGTTCGACGCTGCGGTATTCGAACTGATTGAAACTGCCGGTGCTGGTCTGCCGATGGCTGAGTATGGCGCGGGTTTCCTGGCCGTTGCTGTTGATCAGCACCTTGTTGCCTTCCTGGAACGGCAGGCGGGCGGTAATCAGGCTGGCCGGGCGCGAGATGGCGCTGATTTCCGGCAGCAGCAAGGCGCGCAGGTACTGGCTGTTCTGTTCGGCCTTGCGCATCAGTTGCAGGCCGCAGGGCTGCGCGTGCGGGGCGATCAGTTCGATCCCCATCTGCGTGCCGCCACCGCGTACCTGACGGATCCAGCGCACCACCGCGACGCTCCAGCCCTGCTGCGGCAGGCCCTGGATGCCGAGCAGTTCGCCGGCCTGGAGCTGGTTGGGAACGTCCTTGGGCCAGGACAGGCAGTAGCCGCCGGGGCTGATATTGACGATCGACAGCGGATAGACCGGGTAGCTTTCCGGGCCGCTGCTACCGTCGGGCTCCAGGGCTTGCTGTGGTTTGCTGTACTGGATTTCCTCCATGGGCAGGCGCTGATCCCACTCGCTGACCTTGCGCACATCGAAGGCATTCGACCAGATGTCCGGCGCACCGCTATCCACTGCGAATACCGGGGTGGTTTTCTGGTTCGGCAGTTGCAGCACTTCGTGGAAGGGGCGCTCCCCGGCGAGGAAGAAATGCAGCGCGCTCATGCCGATACAGATCGTCAGCTGGCCGCTGGCCTGGCTGCGCTGAAAGGTGCGCTCGGCGATATCGCCCCAGGCGGCAGCCAGGTGTTGCAGCATGTCCTGGCTAAAGCCTTCGGGGGCGACGAGGCGCGACTTGTCCAGGTTTTCCGCCGGCAGCAGCAGGTGTTCCTTGATCGCGTCGACCAGGTTACCGGGGTCTATGCCGAGGGTGCTGGGCAGTTCCTTGGCTTGAAACAGGGAGGTGTAGCGGGGCGGCCCGTCTTGCTGGGGGGCGATGGCGAACAGGCTGGACGGGGCCTCACCGGCTTGCAGGGTGACCAGGGTGCTCCAGGGCTCGAGGACTTCGGCAAGGCGGGCAATGGCGTTCTGGCGCATCTGGTTGCAGCGCGCGCAGCCCAGGAGCAGGGCGACCAGATAGCTCTGCTCGACGCTCAGGCCCTGGGCATGGGAGGCCAGGGGGTCGCGGATCAGGGTTTTCTGCAGGCCGCGCTGGCGGGCGATCTGGTAGAGCTGGTGCAGTTCCAGCCACAGGCCTTCGGGGACCGGGCAGTACAGCTGGCTGGCGCGAATCAGCGGGCCGCACAGGCTGTGGGTGGCGCGTTGCAGGGCAATATTGAGCAGCTGGTTGCGCTCGCGACCGGTCTGGCTGACGAGGCGGGTGACGATCAGTTTGTAACCGATGGCCAGATGGTTTTGCAGGGCCTGGCACAGGTTGGCGACCTTGCGCGGGCGCTCATCGAGGACGATGGCCTGGTTGAGAAAGTGGCGTTCCAGCTGCTTGCAGACGAAATAGACCTCGGGGCGCAGGATCTCCAGGAGTTGCAGGCGGTTGTCCGAGGGTGTCAGCAGCTGGTTGATCTCCACCAGCGCCTGGTACAGCTGGCGGGCAGTCTCGCCGATATTGGCCTTGGGCAGGCCGGCGATCCAGGTTTTCAGGTCGCGCGGGCTGGCATTGCAGAATGACAGACTCTGTTTATCCGGTGTGGTGACACGGAGCATCAGGTGAGAATTCTGTTTATCCATCTAGCTCGGCTACTCCGACGCGCCGCCAGGGCGGGCGTTTTTATGCGTTGTGTTCCGACTCTAGCAGCATCTCGCCGTGGTCGCAGCCGGCAGAAGGTCGGGGTGTGGAGCTGGCCACAGGATTGCCCTGGGTTCTGTGGCCATGGGGGTTGAACGTTGGACCTCCGGATGCCGGCGGGGGTTCAGCGCCAGCGCGTCAGCTGGTGGCGGCGTCGCCCAGGCGCTGGCCCATCTGCACGGCGCTGTTGGCTACCAGTTGCTCGGCCCATTGCACCTGCTGCGGACCGAACAGGACGATGGCGGTGGAGCCGAGTTTGAAGCGACCCAGTTCGGCCCCCTTGTCCAGGACGATGGGCGCACGGGCGGTCTCGTCGTAGCTGAAGCTCTTCAGGGCACGCTTGGGCGGGGTGATCAAGCCGGCCCAGACGGTTTCGATCGAGGCGACGATCATCGCGCCGACCAGCACCACGGCCATGGGGCCGCGCTCGGTATCGAACAGGCAGACCACGCGCTCGTTGCGGGCGAAGAGTTCGGGGACGTTTTCCGCGGTGGTCTGGTTGACCGAGAACAGGCGGCCCGGCACATAGACCATCTCGCGCAGGGTGCCGGCCAGCGGCATATGCACGCGGTGGTAATCCTTGGGCGACAGGTAGATGGTGGCGAACTCACCGCCCATAAAGGGTGCTGCGCGCGGGCTGTCGCCGCCGAGCAGTTCGACCAGGCTGAAGCTGTGGCCCTTGGCCTGGAAGATCCGCCCGTGCTCGATTTTACCCAGCTGGCTGACTGCGCCGTCGGCCGGGCACAGCACCGCGCCGGGGCTCGGGTCGAGGGGGCGCGCGTCGCCTTTGAGGGCGCGGGTGAAGAAGTCATTGAAGTGGGCAAAAGCCGTCAGGTCTTCGATCTGCGCTTCGCTCATGTTCACCTGGTAGTGCTTGGCGAACCAGCCGATCAGGCGGTTCTTGAACCAGCCGGCCCGGCATTCGGCCGCGCAGCCGATCAGGCGCGACAGCAGGTGGTGGGGCAGCAGGTACTGGCTGAGGATAAACAGGCGGTCTTTCATCGGTGTTCCTTCAAAGTGGAAAGCGGGTAGCGCTTTATTGCTCGATCGGCGTGTCCGGGCGATTACCCCACTCGCCCCAGGAGCCGGCATAGGCCTTGACCCGCGGGTAGCCCAGCGCCTTGGCGATCAGGTAGGTGAGGCCTGAGCGGTGGTGGGTCTGGCAGTGGGTGATCAGTTCCTTGTCGGGGCTGATGCCCAGGGCGTCGAGAATCTCGGGCATGTCCTGGCGGATACGCAGGGCGCGGGCCTGGTCCATGGCGGCGGTCCATTCGAAATTGACTGCGCCGGGGATATGTCCGCCTCTCTGCGCCAGGACCTTTTCACCGCGGTATTCGGCGGGCGAGCGGGCATCCCAGATGGCCAGGTCGGGAGCGCCGAGACGGCTCTGCAGGTACTCGCGGCTGGCCGTGGGCTCCTGGCTCAGGGTCAGGCTGAGCACCTGCTGCACGGCGGCAGGCTGTTCCGTGCTGAGGGCCAGGTCTTCCGCCAGCCAGGCATGCAGGCCGCCGTCCAGATAGTGGTAGTGCGTGTGGCCGATCACATCCAGCAGCCAGATAAAGCGCCCGGCCCAGCCGCCGCCTTCATCGTCATACACCACGTAGACGGCATCGGGGCGGTGGCCCAGCTCGGAGAACAGCTGCTCAAGCTGCGCCTGTTCGGGCAGCAGGCCGGGAGCCGGTGGTTGGCCCAGCTGGGTGCGCTTGGGGTCGACAAAACGTGCGCCCGGGATATGCCCGGCGGTGTAGCGTGCGCTGCTGGTCAAATCGACCAGGATCAGCTCGGGTGCATCCAGGCGGCTGGCCAGTTGGGCCGGTTCGATCAGCAGGGGCAACTCAGCGAAGGCGGTCATGCCGGGCCTCTTTGGGCGGGAAAGGGACGGATTGTAGCGGAAAGGCTAGCGCGCGCGGTTGGCAAAGCTGGTCAGGGCACGCTCAATGCATTGCACGGTTTTGCCGAAGCCCTGTACCAGAGCGTCGCTGAGGGGGCGGCCATTCTGGTCGGCGAACACCAGCATGACCACGCGGTTGTTGCTGGCGATCGAGCGGATCAACAGGTGTTCGCTGGGGAACAGGCTCTTCAGCGAGCCGGGTAGCAGTGCCGAGAACTGCGCGACGTTGGCGGGGCTCAGGCGCAGCTGTGCCGGAGCGCTGAGCAGGCGACGCAGGACCTGGCTCTGTTGCGGGTCAAGGCTCAGCTGGCCGGCCGCCGGGTCCAGGCCGCTGTGCTGTTGCACCATCAGGCGGCTGTGGTTGCGGTCGCTCAGGAGGATCAGCAGGCGCTGCATGCCGCAGGCCTGCAGGGCCTGGTTGGCGCAGGCGGTGAGCTGCAGCACGTTGCTGAATGGGCTGGGCTGGGCCAGCAGCTGGGCACAGTGCTGACGCCAGGCGCTGGGCGGCGGAGTCTTGGCCGGCTCGACGATGGCCTGCAGATGGCGCGCCTGCCAGGGCCAGAGCAGGGCCTCGGCTGGGTGCCACAGACCTTTGTGCGAGTGCTGGCGTGCGCTGGTCACGGCCTGCTGGTGCAGGGCCTGCTGCACCTCGGCCAGGGGCAGCTGGAGAAACAGGCCGGCGAGGCGTTGCCAGCGCAGGCTGTGCTGGCCGTTCCAGGCGTAATGGGCGGACAGGGCCATGCCGTTGGCCAGCAGAATGCTGTTGGCGGGGTGGGTCAGCCAGCGCTGCAGGTTGCTGTCGGCGTCCAGGCATTGCTGCTGTTGCAGCGGATGTTCGTTATTGCGGGCGATGTGCAGGGCCTTGACCAGCAGGCGGCGGTCGTTGAGCAGCAGGCGGTAGCCCTGGGTGATCCACTCGGGCAAGCGCCAGCGCTCGCTCAGAGCCAGGCAGAGTTGCAGCAGGGGCACGCCGAGGACGTCCTGTTCGACCCGCGCCGCCGGCTCACCCTTGACCAGCACGCGCTGTTCCCAGACTTCGAACAGCTCGGGGTGAGCCGTCAGCAGTGCCCAGATAGGTGCCAGAAACAGCAGGCTGCCCCAGTGCACTTCTTGCCACAGGCGGGCCAGGCGACCGGCGAATAGGCCGTTGGCCTGCTGGCTGGCATGCAGGCTGATCAGCTGGATTTGCCGCAGGGCCTTGGGCAGTTCCTGCTCGGCCAGGGCCGGTTGCTGCTCCAGGAGTGTTTCCGTGCGTTTCAGGCCCAGGCGGCTGATCGCCCCTTCCAGGCTTTCCGTTGGCTCCTTGCTGGTCGCGCCCGGGCGGTTGGCCTCGCGCAACACGCTGAGCGCCAGCGCCGGGCAGTGCTGCATCAGCTCGGCAATCTCGCGTATCGAGCTGTTGCTGTCGGCCAGGCCGCGGCGCAAGCGTTGCTGGCTTTCGCTGGACACGGGCAACAGCTGCCCATCCAGCAGCTTCAGCCAGTTCGGGAGGGTGCGCGGGGGCGGTAGTGGTGTGGGCATTCGGGTTGAGCCAGGCTGGCTTTTGACCTTAACTGGCTATAGTCTCGCGCAAATCTTCCGATAAATAGAAGGGTTGTTTTTTCCGGCCCCGTCTCCCCTTGGCTTTGGCATGTTTTCTCTATGGTAAAAATCATCGGCATCATCGTTGTGCTCGCCAGTGTGCTGGGCGGCTTTATGCTCTCCGGCGGCCAGTTTATGGCCCTGGTGCACCCCTTCGAAGTCTTGATCATCGGCGGTGCGGCGCTGGGGGCCTTTCTCCAGGCCAACCCGGGCAGCGCCTTTGTGCATGTGGCCAAGAAGTCGCTGAGCATGTTCAGCTCGCGCTTTACCCATGCCTATTACCTGGATGTGCTGAAGCTGATCTACGAGATCCTCAACAAGAGTCGCCGCGAAGGCATGATGGCCATCGAGGCGGATGTCGAAGACCCCGCCGCCAGCCCGATTTTCAGCAAGTACCCGGGCATCCTCAAGGATGAGCGGATGACCGCCTTTATCTGCGATTACCTGCGCATCATGTCGTCCGGCAATATGGCTCCCCACGAGCTGGAGGGGCTGTTCGACATGGAAATCGCCAGCCTCAAGGAAGACCTCGAACACCCTTCGCATGCCGTGGCCAAGGTGGCCGACGGCATGCCGGCTATGGGTATCGTTGCGGCGGTGCTGGGGATCGTGATCACCATGTCGATTCTCGCCGAAGCCGACAACGCCGAGATCGGCCAGAAGGTCGGCACCGCGCTGGTCGGTACCTTCCTCGGGATTCTGGCCTCCTACGGCTTCTTCGGCCCCCTCGCGGGGGCGCTGGAGCACGATGCCAAGGAAGAGCTGAACGTCTACGAGGCGATCAAGGCCGGTCTGGTGGCTTCGGCCTCCGGCATGCCGCCTTCGCTGGCGGTGGAATTCGCGCGCAAGGTGCTGTATCCGGCGCATCGTCCGAGCTTTATCGAGCTTGAACAGGCCATGCGCGGGAGCTAAAGCCAGGCATGGAAAACAATCAGCCGATTATCGTCAAGCGGGTCAAGAAGGTTGCCGGTGGCCATCATGGCGGTGCCTGGAAGATCGCTTTTGCCGACTTCGCCACGGCGATGATGGCGTTCTTTCTGGTGATGTGGCTGATGTCGGTGGCCACGCCGGAGCAGAAGAAGTTGATCTCGGGTTATTTCAAGGACCCTATCGGCTTTTCCGAAAGCGCCAGCCCCTATGTGATCGACCTCGGCGGCTCGCCGACACCGGCTCCCGACCGCACCCTCAATCAGCAAGAGCAGGATCCGGCGGACGCGGTGGATGCGGCGGATGCGGAAGTCGACCTGCAGCAGGCCGAGTCGATCGCTGAAGAAGTCGAGCGCGAGCGCCTTGAGCTGCTGCTGCAGGAACTGCAGAACAAGGTCGACGAGAACCCGCAGTTGCAGCGCTTCAAGGACCAGATACTGTTCGAGATCACCCAGGACGGTCTGCGCATCCAGATCATGGATGCCGAGAATCGGCCGATGTTCGCCTCCGGCAGTGCGCGCCTGCAGCCCTATTTCGAGGACATCCTGCTGGCCCTCACCGACACCATCGCCGCGGTGCCGAACAAGATCAGTGTCAGCGGTCATACCGATGCGCAGCCCTTTGTCGGGCGCGGCGGTTATGGCAACTGGGAGCTGTCCGCCGACCGCGCCAATGCGGCGCGGCGCGTACTGATTGCCGGTGGCTATGACGATGAACAGGTGGCGCGGGTGGTGGGCTATGCGTCTTCGGCGTTATTTGATCGGGAGGATCCGCTCAACCCGGTCAACCGGCGTATCGATATCGTGGTGCTGACCAAGAAGGCCCAGCGCGCCATCGAGGGCGAGCAGAGTGATGCGGCTGGGGACGCGGCCGATCCGCCTGCCGCGCTCGACACCGCGCAGCCGCCTGCGGTGGACGAGCCGGTCCAGCCGCAGCAGTTGCGCGAGCGTTTGAATATCTTCGAGGACGGCGTGCTGCGCCTCGACCAGCAGGGCGAATAGCCCGCTCGAAACACACATAAGGCCGCGAGAGATCGCGGCCTTTTTATGTTGATGGCCTGCCATCCCTGGCGGCCACCCTGCGGGCCGTCGCAGCGCGACGTTAAAAGTCGCTCCCGGCGATTTTTTCTCAGTACTCGGTTTCCGGCAGGCTGGCCAGGATATGCCGGTAGCTGGCCATGCGCTGGGGATGTACGCGGCCTTCTTCCAGGGCCTTGAGCAGGGCGCAGCCGGGCTCACGATCGTGCTTGCAGTCGCGAAAGCGGCACTGGCCGATCAGCTCAGCGAATTCGATAAAGCCGGCTTCGACGTCATCACGGCTGACATGCACCAGGCCGAACTCGCGAATCCCGGGGGAGTCGATCAGTTCGCCGCCGCGGGGGAAGTGGAACAGCCGCGCGGTGGTGGTGGTGTGGGTGCCCTTGCCGGTCAGCTCGGAGAGCGGCCCGACGCGGGTATCGACTTCCGGCAACAGGCTGTTGACCAGCGACGACTTGCCCACCCCGGACTGGCCGACGAAGACGCTGACGTGGCCATCGAGTTGCCGTTGCAGCTGCTCCATGCCATCGCCGCCGTGAGCGGACACTTCCAGCAGCGGATAACCGAGTTCGCGGTAAACGCCGAGCATGCGGTTGAGTGCCACGGCGTTCTGCTCATCCAGCAGGTCGGTCTTGTTCAGCAGCAGCAACGGGCGGATGCCGGCGTGTTCGGCGGCCACCAGGTAGCGGTCGATCAGGTTGGCGTGGGGCTCGGGCAGCGGGGCGAAGACGATCACGATCAGGTCGACGTTGGCCGCCACCGGCTTGAGCTGGCCGCGGGTGTCCGGGCGGCACAGTTCGGTGCTGCGCGGCAGTTGCGCGACGATGACGCCAATGCCCTGGTTGCCGGCGCGCCACACCACCTGATCACCGGTGACCATGGTCGGCAGGTTGGCGCGCAGGTGGCAACGGAACACCTGCCCGGCCAGTTCGCCATCCAGTGCTTCGACTTCGATCTGCACGCCGAAGTGAGCGATGATCAGGCCGGTCTGCTCGGGGCCGAGGTCACCGCCTTCAAGAATCTGTACAGCCTGCGACTCGCGTTTGGCGGCGCGGGCGGCACGCTCGCCCTGGATTTTTTCGATACGCCAGTTTTGCCGGCGGTTGAGTTGGCGTTTGGCCATGGGTCTTCCGAGAGTTGAATTGCGCAATAAACGGTCGCGAGTCTAGCACGGGCTGCCTATTGAGCTGCTGGCGCGGCTAAACTGCGGCGCATCATTGGTCGGACGCTTCAGGAGTTCTGCATGCTGCGCGTTGTCCGGCAATACCCGGCGTTGCTGGCGTTGTCTGCCCAGTTGGGTGCGATGTTGCTGATCGGCCTGGCGCTGTATCTGGCGGCTCAGCTGTCCCCTTGGCGGCCTACCATATTGGCTACCGGCCTGCTGCAAGGCTTGCTGGCTGCCACTCTGGCGCGCTACCTGGGGTTGTCGCGCTGGTGGTGCTGGCTGAACCTGCTATTCGTCCCGGCGCTGTTGCTGGCCAGTGGTGCGCCGCTGCCGTCCTGGGTGTTTCTCTGCGGTTTTGTGCTGCTGTTGCTGCTCAACTGGAACAGCTTTGGCGAGCGGGTGCCGCTGTACCTGACTGGTGCGCAAACTCGTAGGGAGTTGGTGGCCTTGCTGGCGCAGCAAGCGCCGGATTTTCGTTTTGTCGACCTTGGCTGCGGTCCCGCCGGCAGCCTGCTAAGCCTGGCGCGGCAGTTTCCCCAGGCGCAGTTTGTCGGCGTGGAAACCGCGCCGCTGTCCTTCGCCATCGCCTGGTTGCGAGCGCTGCCCCGGAGCAACTGTCGAATTCGCTATGAGAATCTCTGGCGCACCGACCTGGCGCAGTTCGATGTGGTCTATTGCTTTCTCTCGCCCGCGCCCATGGCCCGGCTCTGGGCCAAGGCCCGGGCGCAGATGCCGGCAGGCAGCCACTTGGTCAGCAATACCTTCGAGGTGCCGGGGGTGCCGGCCGATCGGCAGGTCGAACTGCACGATTGGCGCAATTCACGATTACTCTTGTGGCAGATGCCAGGCTGCTAAACTGGCGCCTTAGTCGAGGAGCCACCCATGCAAAATCCGCAGAATCTGATTTGGATCGATCTGGAAATGACCGGTCTGGAGCCCGAGAGGGACGTCATCATCGAGATGGCCACCATCGTCACCGACAGCGACCTCAATATCCTCGCCGAAGGCCCGGTGATTGCCGTGCACCAGAGCGATGAGCTGCTCGCCGGCATGGATGAATGGAACACCCGCACCCACGGCCAGAGCGGCCTGACCCAGCGCGTACGGGAAAGCAAGATCGGCCCGGCCGAGGCGGAGGCCATGACCATCGCCTTTCTCGAGCAGTGGGTGCCCAAGGGCAAGTCGCCGATCTGCGGCAACAGCATCGGCCAGGACCGGCGCTTCCTCTATAAGTACATGCAGAACCTGGAAGCCTATTTCCACTACCGCTACCTGGACGTCTCGACCCTGAAGATCCTCGCCGGCCTGTGGGCACCGCAGGTCAAGGAATCGTTCCAGAAGCAGGGCACGCACCAGGCGCTGGACGATATCCGCGAGTCCATCGCCGAGCTGAAGCACTACCGCCAGCACTTCCTTAAGGTGTGAGGCACGCTAATGCGGTGATGCTGATCACTTCGTCTGGGCCGGATGCGATCAGTCCCCTCGCCCCTCCGGGGAGAGGGTTAGGGTGAGGGGGGCCGGCTGGCAAACCGTGGGTGGGCGGGGCCAGGATTACAGCCCGTGGCGAGCCAGCGCCCACTCGACATGCTCGCGTACCAGCTCCGACGGATGCTCGCGGCGCGCCTTGAGCGCTTCCAGCACCGGGATGCTCGATGGCGCATTGCCCAGGCCCACCGCTAAATTGCGCAGCCAGCGTTCGTAGCCGGCGCGGCGTAGCGGCGAGCCTTCGGTGCGGCTGAGAAATTCCTCTTCGCTCCATCTGAACAGTTCGGCCAGCTCGGCATTGTCCAGGCTGTGGCGCGGCTGGAAGTCGCCCTGCTCGGTGGTTTTGGCGAAGCGGTTCCAGGGGCAGACCATCTGGCAGTCGTCGCAGCCGAACACCCGGTTGCCGATCGGCGCGCGCAGCTCTTCCGGAATTGAGCCCTTGAGCTCGATGGTCAGGTAGGAGATACAGCGCCGCGCATCCAGCACATAGGGGCCGACAAAGGCGGCAGTGGGGCAGATATCCATACAAGCCGTGCAGCGCCCGCAGTGCTCGCTGGCGTGGGGTGGGTCGACAGGCAGCGGCAGGTCGACGAACAGTTCGCCGAGAAAGAAGTAGCTGCCGGCCTTGCGGTTGAGCACCAGGGTGTTCTTGCCGATCCAGCCGAGGCCCGCCTGCTCGGCGATGGCCTTCTCCAGCACCGGCGCGCTGTCGACGAAGGCGCGGTAGCCGAACGGCCCGATCTGCTGCTGGATGCGTTCGGCCAGTTGCTGCAGGCGCTTGCGGATCAGCTTGTGATAATCGCGACCCAGGGCGTAGCGCGACACGTAGGCCTTCTCCGGTTGAGCCAGGCGCTGGGCCATCTGGGTGTCGCCGGGCAGGTAGTCCATACGCAGCGACACCACCCGCAGGGTGCCGGGCACCAGCTCATCCGGGTGCGCGCGCTTGCTGCCGTGGGCGGCCATATAGTCCATCTCGCCCTGGTAGCCGGCGTCCAGCCAGCGCTGCAGGTGCGCCTCGTGCTCGCCCAGTTGCACATCGGCAATCCCGACCTGCTGAAAGCCCAGCTCGCGGCCCCAGTCCTTGATCGACTGGGCGAGGGCGGCAAGATCGAGTGAGGTGCTGGACATACTGGGCGGGCAACCTGGGCTGGGGTGCGTATAATTCTGCCAGACAACGGAGCCCACGCATGCCGCATTCTCCCGACAATCTTCCCCTGGCCCTGTACTGCGCGACGCAAGTGCGCGCGCTGGATGCCCGCCTGATCGCCGCCGGCACCCCCGGTTTCGAGCTGATGACCCGCGCCGCCCACGCCATCTGGCGTGCCTTGCGCCGGCGCTGGCCGGCTGCCGGGGCAATTACGGTGTTGGCCGGGCGCGGCAATAACGCCGGCGATGGTTACCTGATCGCGGCGCTGGCCCTGCGTGCCGGCTGGCAGGTGCAGGTGCTGGCGGTGGGCGACCCGGCGCTGCTGCAGGGCGATGCGGCCCAGGCGCGCGACGAGGCGCTGGCCGCCGGGGTGCGGATTCAACCCTGGAGCGAGTGCGCCACGCTGAGCGGGGTGGTGGTCGATGCGTTGCTGGGTACGGGGCTGAGCGGCGCGGTGCGCGAACCCTATGCCCAGGCCATTGCCTTGCTCAACGCCAGCGGCCTGCCGGTGCTGGCGGTGGATATCCCGTCGGGGCTGTGCGCCGACAGCGGCCAGGTGCTGGGCGTGGCTGTGCGGGCGCAGCTGACGGTGACCCTGATCGGCCTGAAGCTGGGCTTGTTCACCGGGATTGCCGCCGACTGGGTGGGCGAGGTGCAGTTCGCCGACCTGCAGGCCGATGCGCAGCTGGTTGCCGCGCAGCCCTTTACCGCCCAGCGCCTGGCCGGGCGCAATGTGCCGCAGTTGCCGCCACGCCCGCGCAGCGTGCACAAGGGCCAGCTCGGCCATGTCCTGGTGGTGGCCGGCGACCGCGGTTTTGCCGGGGCCGGCCTGCTGGCGGCGCAGAGCGCGCTGCGGGCGGGTGCCGGGCTGGTGACCCTGGCCACCCGCAGCGAGCACCTGGCGGCGGCCCAGGCCAGGTTGCCCGAAGTGATGGCCGCCGGCGTGGCGTCGGCTAATCAGTTGCGGGCGCTGGGCGCGCAGGCCAGTGTCTGGGTGGTCGGGCCGGGGCTGGGGCAGGCCGCCTGGGGTCGCAGCCTGCTGTCGGCGGCGCTGTGTAGCCAGGCGCTGCAGGTGTGGGATGCCGATGCGTTGAACCTGTTGGCCCTGGGCGGCATCAGTATGCCGTCCATTGCGGTGATTACCCCGCATCCGGGGGAGGCCGCGCGCTTGCTGGGGCTCGACAGCGCCGCGGTGCAGGCGGATCGTCCCGCCGCGGCCCAGGCTCTGGCGCAGCGTTATCAGACGGTGTGCGTGCTGAAAGGCGCGGGGACCCTGGTTGCCGATCCCGGCGGGACCTTGCTGCTCTGCGAGCACGGTCATCCGGTAATGGCCGGTGCCGGGCTGGGGGATGTGCTGGCGGGGCTGGTCGGGGCGCTGTTGGCCCAGGGGCTGCCCGCCTTTGCCGCCGCCAGCCTGGCGGTCTACCTGCATGCCCGTGCGGGGGAGGTGCTGGCCGAACAGGGCCGCGGCCTGGCGGCCAGTGATTTGTGTGCGGTTATTCGTCAGTTATTGCAGGAGCAGTCCGAGTGTCCGAGTTAGAGCTGTTTGCCGCCGATGAAGAAGCGATGCTGGTGCTGGGCGCGGCACTGGCCAAGGCGACCGCCGGGGTTGGGGTGATTTATCTGCATGGCGATCTGGGGGCCGGCAAAACCACCCTGTCGCGCGGCATTATTCGCGGCCTGGGGCATGTCGGGGCGGTGAAAAGTCCGACCTTTACCCTGGTCGAACCCTACGAGATCGGCAGTGTGCGGGCCTTCCACTTCGACCTCTATCGGCTGCTGGATGCCGAGGAGCTGGAGTTTCTCGGCATCCGCGACTACTTCGACGGTGCCGCCCTGTGCCTGGTCGAGTGGCCCGAGCGCGGTGCCGGCGTTTTGCCAAAGGCGGACCTGGACATTACCATTAGCCCGCAAGCGACCGGCCGTGCGCTGCGTTTGCAGGCACACAGTGGGCGCGGCGAAACCTGGTGTGCCATTTTGGCTTCCGGGGCATGATCAGAATATGGGGTTGGCTATGCGCATAGGCGCGCGTTTCATCGTACTTGGAGTGGCATTGGCCGGTTTGGCCGCCGATGTACTGGCCGCTTCGGATGTGCGCAGCGTCAGGCTGTGGCGGGCACCGGATAACACCCGCCTGGTATTCGACCTGTCCGGGCCGGTGCAGCACAGCGTGTTTCTGCTGTCCGCTCCCGACCGCATCGTTATCGATGTCGGCGGAGCCAAGCTGGCCACCCGCTTCGATCAGCTGGCCCTGAGCAATACCCCTATCACCGGGATGCGCTCGGCCCAGCGCACCGCCGACGACCTACGGGTGGTGATCGACCTGTCGGCCCCGGTGACGCCGAAGAGCTTTACCCTGGCCCCCAATCAACAGTATGGCCATCGCCTGGTGGTCGACCTGTTCGACCAGGAATCAGGGGCCGCGCCGCGTCTGCCGAGCACTACGGTGGCGACTGCGCCGCCGGTACCGGTGACGCCGACCCGGGCACCCGTCAAGCTGACCCCTGTGCCGAACGGCAAGCGCGATATCGTCGTTGCCATCGATGCCGGTCATGGCGGTGAAGACCCGGGGGCCCTGTCGCCGGTCAAGGGCCAGTACGAGAAGCACGTGACCCTGGCGATATCCAAGGAGTTGCAGCGGCAGATCAATGCCGAGAAGGGCTTTCGCGCCGAGCTGGTGCGTACCGGCGACTACTTTATTCCGCTGCGTCGGCGCACCGAGATCGCGCGCAAGAAGGGCGCAGACCTGTTCGTCTCCATCCATGCCGACGCCGCCCCGCGGGCCGCGGCCTTTGGCGCGTCGGTGTACGCCCTGTCGGAGGGTGGTGCCACTTCGGAAACCGCGCGCTGGCTGGCCGACTCGGAAAACCAGTCCGACCTGATCGGCGGTGCCGGCAATGTCAGCCTGGACGACAAGGACCGCATGCTGGCCGGGGTGCTGCTCGACCTGTCGATGACCGCCTCGCTGTCTTCCAGCCTGAATGTCGGCAACAAGGTACTGGGCAATATGGGCCGGGTTACCCCGCTGCATAAGCGCCGGGTCGAACAGGCCGGCTTTATGGTGCTGAAATCGCCGGATATTCCGTCGATCCTGGTGGAGACCGGGTTTATTTCCAATCCCAATGAGGCGCGCAAGCTGGCCAGCGCCAGCCATCAGCAGGCATTGGCGCGTTCGATTGTCAGCGGCGTGCGGCAGTTCTTCCATGAAAACCCGCCACCGGGCAGCTATGTGGCCTGGTTGCGCGATAACGGCAAGATCACCCTCGGCCCCCGCGAGCATGTGGTCAGTTCCGGCGAGAGCCTGGCGCTGATCGCCCAGCGCTACCAGGTCAGCCTGGCGGCCTTGCGCAACGCCAATGGCCTGAGGACCGATGTGATCAAGGTCGGCCAACGGCTGCAGGTGCCGGCCACGGCTCTGGCGGCGCAGCCATGAGTCAAGCCGGTCGTATCCAGCTGCTGAGCCCGCGGCTGGCCAACCAGATTGCCGCCGGGGAAGTGGTCGAGCGACCCGCCTCGGTGATCAAGGAGTTGCTGGAGAACAGCCTGGACTCCGGGGCCAAGCGCATCGAGGTGGATGTCGAACAGGGCGGGGTCAAGCTGCTCAAGGTCCGCGACAACGGCAGCGGCATCTCCCCGGATGACCTGCCTCTGGCGCTGGCGCGACATGCCACCAGCAAGATCCGCGAACTGGAAGACCTCGAACAGGTGATGAGCCTGGGCTTTCGTGGCGAGGCCCTGGCCTCGATCAGCTCGGTGGCGCGCCTGACCCTGACCTCGCGTACGGAAGATGCCGAGCAGGCCTGGCAGGTGGAAACCGAAGGCCGTGATATGCAGCCGCGGGTACAGCCGGCAGCCCATCCGGTTGGTACCTCGGTGGAGGTGCGCGACCTGTTCTTCAACACCCCCGCGCGGCGCAAGTTCCTCAAGACCGAGAAGACCGAATTCGACCATCTGCAGGAAGTGATCAAGCGCCTGGCCCTGGCCCGTTTCGATGTGGCCTTCCATCTGCGCCATAACGGCAAGACCGTGCTCGGCCTGCACGAGGCCCCCGATGAACTCAGTCGTGCGCGGCGGGTGGCCTCGGTCTGTGGTCCGGCTTTCCTGGAGCAGGCCCTGCCCATCGATATCGAACGCAACGGCCTGCACCTGTGGGGCTGGGTTGGCTTGCCGACCTTCTCCCGCAGCCAGGCGGACTTGCAGTATTTCTACGTCAACGGCCGCATGGTGCGCGACAAGCTGGTTGCCCATGCGGTGCGTCAGGCTTACCGCGATGTTCTGTTCAACGGTCGTCATCCGACCTTTGTGCTGTTTCTCGAGATCGACCCCTCGGTGGTCGATGTCAATGTGCACCCGACCAAGCACGAAGTGCGCTTCCGTGACGGGCGCATGGTCCATGACTTCCTCTACGGCACCCTGCACCGCGCCCTCGGCGAGGTGCGCCCGGAAGATCAGCTGGCGGCCCCGGCCGGCATCAGCGAGATGGTGCGCCCCAGCGGGCAGGCGGCCGGCGAGTTCGGCCCTCAGGGCGAAATAGGCCTGGCGGCCAGTCTGCTCGAAGCTGCGCCGGCTGCCTCGGTGTGGCGCTCTCCAGGTGCCGGCTATCAGGGCGTGCGTCCCGAATCGGCCTTGCCCGCGGCGGAGGCCCAGGGGGCCTACCGCGAATACTTCGCGCCGCTGCCAACGGGTGGTGCTGCAGTGGCCGCGTTGCCGGAAGCGCAGGGCGATATTCCGCCCCTGGGCTATGCCATCGCCCAGCTGAAAGGCATCTATATCCTTGCCGAGAACGTCCAGGGCCTGGTGGTGGTGGATATGCACGCCGCCCATGAGCGCATCACCTATGAGCGGTTGAAGGTGGCCATGGCCAGCGAGGGCCTGCGCGGTCAGCCGCTGCTGGTGCCGGAGTCGATCGCGGTCAGTCAGCGCGAGGCCGATTGCGCCGAGGAACATGCCGAGTGGTTTCAGCGCCTGGGCTTCGAGTTGCAACGCCTGGGCCCGGAAAGTCTGGCCATTCGGCAGATTCCCGCCTTGCTCAAGCAGGCCGAGGCGACCCGTCTGGTTCACGATGTACTGGCTGATCTGCTGGAGTACGGCACCACCGACCGCATCCAGGCCCACCTCAACGAGTTGCTCGGCACCATGGCCTGCCATGGCGCAGTGCGGGCCAACCGGCGTCTGACCCTGCCGGAAATGAACGCGCTGTTGCGCGATATGGAGCACACCGAGCGCAGCGGCCAGTGCAACCATGGTCGCCCGACCTGGACCCAGTTGGGCATGGACGATCTCGACAAGCTGTTCTTGCGGGGGCGTTAAGTGAGCCATTTATTGCCGCCGGCCATCTTTCTGATGGGCCCGACGGCCGCCGGCAAGACCGATCTGGCCCTGGACCTGGCGCGGGTGCTGCCCTGCGAGTTGATCAGTGTCGACTCGGCGCTGGTCTACCGCGGCATGGATATCGGCACGGCCAAGCCGGACAAGGCGACCCTGGCCGAGTTTCCTCATCGCCTGGTGGATATCCGCGATCCGGCCGAGAGCTATTCGGCGGCCGAGTTTCGCAGTGACGCCCTGGCGGCCATGGCCGAGGCCACGGCGCGCGGGCGCATTCCGCTGCTGGTGGGCGGTACCATGTTGTATTACAAGGCGTTGCTGGAAGGTCTGGCGGATATGCCCGGGGCCGATCCGCTGCTGCGCGCAGAGCTGGAGGCGCGGGCCGAGCGTGAAGGCTGGCAGGCGCTGCATGACGAGCTGCGCGGGGTCGACCCCGAGTCCGCGGCGCGGATTCACCCCAACGACCCGCAGCGCCTTATCCGCGCATTGGAGGTCTACCGCCTCAGCGGCCTGAGCATGAGCGCACACCGTCAGCGCCAGGCCGCAGAAAATACCGCAACCGGCGCATCGGCGGCGGGGCAATTCCCCTATACTGTCGCGCAATTGGTTATCGCGCCGGCTCAGCGTTCGATCCTGCACGAGCGTATCGCCCAGCGATTTCGCCTGATGCTGGAACAGGGCTTGCTCGAAGAGGTCGAAGGCCTGCGCCAACGAAGTGACTTGCACCCCGGCTTGCCGTCTATACGAGCTGTAGGTTATCGCCAGGTGTGGGATTACCTCGACGGTAACCTGAGCAGAGCACAGATGGAGGAGCAGGGCATTATTGCCACGCGCCAACTGGCCAAACGGCAGTTCACCTGGTTGCGTGGTTGGGGTGATGCGCATTGGCTGGACAGTCTGGGCTGTGACAATCTGCCGCGTGCCTTGAAATACCTGGCTGCGGTCTCCATATTGACCTGAGACCTTGCCGTTAGCCGTCTACTCTGTGAAGTGGGGCGGTTTGAACCGTTTACTGGTTTTACTAAAAATTATTGAAAATTGATCCTTAAAGGAGTGCGGCACATGTCAAAAGGGCATTCGCTACAAGACCCTTACCTGAATACCTTGCGTAAGGAACGCGTCCCGGTTTCCATCTACCTGGTCAACGGCATCAAGCTGCAGGGTCAGATCGAGTCTTTCGACCAGTTCGTGATTTTGCTGAAGAACACTGTCAGCCAGATGGTCTACAAGCACGCCATCTCCACCGTAGTGCCGAGCCGTCCGGTGCGTCTGCCGAGTGCAGCCGAGACCGAGCAGGCAGAAGCAGAGCCGGGTAACGCCTGATCTAGGAGGTTGTATTGTTCTTCGAGCGCCATGAAGGTGGGGAACGGGCTCTCCTGGTTCATCTGGACGGTCAGGATTCCGCGGCGCGGGAAGATCCGCAAGAATTCCAGGAGCTGGCCATTTCGGCAGGTGCCGATACGGTGGCCTTCTTCAATGTGCCGAGCAATCGGCTGACCGCCAAATACCTGATTGGTAGCGGCAAGGTTGAAGAGTTGCGTGATCAGGTCAAGGCCACCGAGGCCGACCTGGTGATCTTCAATCACGTGCTGACGCCCAGTCAGGAACGTAACCTGGAGCGGGTGTTCGAGTGTCGGGTGCTGGACCGTACCGGTCTGATCCTCGATATCTTCGCCCAGCGCGCGCGCACCCATGAGGGCAAGCTGCAGGTCGAGCTGGCCCAGCTGGATCATCTGAGTACGCGTCTGGTGCGCGGCTGGACCCACCTTGAGCGGCAGAAGGGTGGTATCGGTCTGCGCGGTCCGGGTGAAACCCAGCTGGAGACCGACCGTCGCCTGTTGCGTGTGCGTATCCGCCAGATCAAGCAGAAGCTCGAGAAGGTGCGCAGCCAGCGCGAGCAGGCGCGGCGTGGCCGTCAGCGTGCCGATATTCCCTCGGTATCCTTGGTCGGCTATACCAACGCCGGCAAATCGACCCTGTTCAATGCCCTGACCGAATCGGATGTGTACGCCGCCGATCAGCTGTTCGCCACCCTGGATCCAACCCTGCGCCGTCTGGAACTGGATGATCTGGGGCCGATAGTGCTGGCCGATACGGTGGGGTTTATCCGTCATCTGCCGCACAAACTGGTCGAGGCCTTTCGCGCCACCCTCGAAGAGTCGAGCAACTCCGACCTGTTGTTGCACGTGATCGACGCCCATGAGCCCGAGCGCGATCAGCAGATCGAGCAGGTCATGGCGGTACTGGGCGAGATTGGTGCCCATGAGCTGCCGATGCTCGAGGTATACAACAAGCTGGATTTGCTGGAAGGTGTCGAGCCGCAGATCCAGCGCGATGCCGACGGCAAACCGCTGCGGGTCTGGTTATCGGCCCGCGACGGGCGTGGCTTGCCGTTGTTGAAGCAGGCCATCGCCGAGTTGCTGGGCGATGACCTGTTTGTCGCGACATTGCAGTTGCCGCAGGGCTTGGCGCGTTTGCGCGCCCAGTTTTTCGCCCTCGGGGCGGTGCAGAGCGAGGCGCATGCCGAGGATGGCAGCAGCCTGTTGGCGGTTCGGCTGCCGCGCATCGAGTTGAATCGGCTGGTTACCCGGGCGGGCTTGAAGCCGTCGGAATTTATCGAGCAACACACTTTGCAATAAAGCCTGCGTCAGTGGTTTTGCCGCTGGCTGCATGCATTCGGTAGCATTGGCGGGCGCGCCGTGGGCGCGTCTTTGCTTTATCAGATGGAGAGCGCTATGGCTTGGAATGAGCCGGGTGGCAACTCGAATAATCAGGATCCATGGGGTGGCCGCAAAGGCGGTGACCGCAAGGGGCCACCGGATCTCGATGAGGCCTTCCGCAAGCTGCAGGAAAGCCTTAACGGGCTGTTCGGTGGCGGTAAGAAACGTGGCAGCGATACCGGCTCAGGCAGCGGCGGCGGCTTTGGCCTGCTGTTGGTGGGCCTGGCGGTGCTGGCTGCGGTCTGGCTGTACAGCGCCATTTATGTGGTCGACGAGCAGGAACAGGCGGTGGTGCTGCGTTTCGGCAAGTACTACGAAACCGTAGGGCCGGGCCTGAATATCTATTTCCCGCCGATTGATCGCAAATTCCAGGAAAACGTCACCCGTGAGCGTGCTTACAGCAAGCAGGGGCAGATGCTGACCGAGGACGAGAACATCATCGAAGTGCCGCTGACCGTGCAGTACAAGATCAGCAATCTGCAGGATTTCGTGCTCAACGTTGATCAGCCGGAAGTCAGCCTGCAGCACGCCACCGACAGCGCCGTGCGCCATGTCGTGGGTTCCACCGAGATGGACCAGGTGCTGACCGAAGGTCGTGAACTGATGGCCAGCGAGGTCAAGGATCGCTTGCAGCGTTTCCTCGACAACTATCGCACCGGCATCAACGTCACCCAGGTCAACCTGCAGAGTGCGGCCGCGCCGCGCGAAGTGCAGGAAGCCTTCGATGACGTGATCCGTGCCCGTGAAGACGAGCAGCGTGAGAAGAACCAGGCAGAAACCTACGCCAATGGCGTGGTGCCGGAAGCTCGCGGTCAGGCTCAGCGCCTGATCGAAGATGCCAGCGGTTACCGCGAAGAAGTGGTATCCCGTGCCCAGGGTGAGGCGGATCGCTTCACGGCTCTGGTGACCGAGTACCGCAAGGCACCGGAAGTCACCCGCGAGCGTCTGTATCTGGACACCATGCAGGAGCTGATGAGCAATACCAGCAAGGTGCTGGTGACCGGTGACAAGGGGCAGAACAATCTGCTCTATCTGCCGCTGGACAAGATGATCGACGGCCGCAGCTCGTCCGCACCCAGCTCCATCTCGGGTGCCGGTGCCAGTGATGCGGGGTCGCGTGTGAGTATCGATCCGCGTCAGGTTGAGCTGCGCACAAGGGAGAGCCGCTGATGAGCAATAAATCGCTGATCGCCCTGATTGTTGGCGTGGTCGTGGCGCTGGTGGCCTGGAACAGCTTCTATATCGTGGCGCAAACCGAGCGGGCGGTGCTGTTGCAGTTCGGCCGTATAGTCCAGCCGGATGTGCAGCCTGGCCTGCATGTGAAGGTTCCTTACGTCAACCAGGTGCGCAAGTTCGATGCGCGTTTGCTGACCCTGGACTCCACCAGCTCGCGTTTCCTCACCCTGGAAAAGAAGGCCTTGATGGTCGATGCGTTCGCCAAGTGGCGCGTGCTGGATGCCGAGCGCTACTACACTGCGACGTCCGGTATGAAGCAGATTGCCGACGAGCGTCTGGCCCGTCGTCTCGAAGCTTCGCTGCGTGACCAGTTCGGTAAGCGCACCCTGCACGAGTCGGTATCCGGCGAGCGCGATGCGCTGATGGCGGATGTGACTGCGTCGCTCAACCGTGCTGCGCAGCGTGAGCTGGGCATCGAGGTGGTGGATGTGCGGGTCAAGGCCATCGACCTGCCGAAGGAAGTGAACCGCAGCGTATTCGATCGGATGAGTTCCGAGCGTGAGCGTGAAGCGCGCGAGCACCGCGCCAAGGGTAGGGAGCTGGCTGAGGGGATTCGTGCCGATGCCGATCGTCAGCGCCGGGTGCTGCTGGCTGACGCCTATCGTCAGGCTGAAGAGCTGCGCGGTGATGGTGATGCCCAGGCCGCTGCGATCTACTCCAAGGCCTACGGTATGGACCAGGAGTTCTACTCCTTCTATCGCAGCCTGAGGGCCTATCGCGAGAGTTTCGCCGATAAGCGCGATGTGCTGGTGCTGGATCCGAGCAGCGACTTCTTCCGTTATCTGGAGAAATCCAAGCCGTAACGGCAGCTGCACGCCACAAGCTACATGCCGCAGGTCAGTGTCTGACGCTCACTTGTTGCTTGGAGCTTGTGGCCTGAAGCTTTTAGCGTGGTATCATGCGGCAGCCGGGAAAATCCCGGCTTTTTTGCGTCTGTGGGAACCATGTGGCAGGAACTGGGCATCGCATTGTGTCTATTGCTGGTGCTGGAAGGCATCCTGCCCTTCCTCTATCCGCGCCAATGGCGTGGGGCGCTCGTACAGTTGGCGCAGCTGTCTGATCGACAGCTGCGTCTGATGGGGTTGGCCAGCATGCTGCTGGGCACAACTTTCCTTTATTGGCTTCACTGAAGGCTTGTGCCGCCCGGTTCAAGAGGGGAATGGCGAAATGGCAACGGTAGACCGCTGGCTCCTGCCAGATGGCATCGAAGAAGTACTGCCGCCGCATGCGGCGCGTATCGAAGTGGCGCGTCGCCAGGTGCTGGATCTGTTCCAGCGCTGGGGCTATGAATTCGTGGTAACGCCGCATATCGAATACCTGGAGTCGCTGTTGACCGGCGCGGGCCAGGATCTCGACCTGCGTACCTTCAAGGTGACCGACCCGCTGTCCGGTCGGCAGATGGGCTTTCGTGCCGACATCACGCCGCAGGTGGCGCGCATCGATGCGCATACCCTGCGCCGCGAGGGGCCGAGCCGTCTGTGCTACGCCGGCAGCGTGGTGCACGCCCAGCCGCGGGCGCTGACCACTTCGCGCAGCCCGATCCAGCTGGGTGCCGAGCTGTATGGCGACGCCAGCCCGGCCAGCGATGTCGAGGTGATCAGCCTGCTGGTCAATACCCTGGAGCTGGCGGCGGTGCCGGATGTGCACATGGACCTTGGTCATGTCGGTATTTACCGCGGCCTGGCCCGTGCCGCCGAATTGTCCGGCGAAGTCGAGCAGCAGCTGTTCGATGCGTTGCAGCGCAAGGCCGTGGATGAAGTGGCCGAGCTGACTGCGGCGCTACCGGAAGAGTTGCGCAAGATGCTGCGCGCCCTCAGCGAGCTGTGCGGTGGCCGTGAAGTGCTGGACCTGGCTCAGGCCTGTCTGGTCGAAGCGCCGGATGATGTGCATGCGGCGCTGGACGATCTGATGGCGATTGCCGATGCCCTGAGCCTGCGTTACCCGGAGCTGCCGCTGTATTTCGACCTGGGTGAGCTGCGCGGTTATCACTATCACACCGGTGTGGTGTTCGCCGCCTTTGTCCCCGGGGTTGGCTATGCCATCGCCCAGGGTGGCCGCTATGACGATATCGGTGCCGACTTCGGTCGCGCCCGGCCGGCTACCGGTTTTTCCACCGATCTGAAAACCCTGGTTGGCCTGGGGCAGATGCAGCTGGACGAGATGCCAGCGAGTGTCTGGGCTCCGGATAACCATGATGTGTTCTTGTGGCAGGCGATTCAGCGCTTGCGCCTGGATGGTCAGCGCGTGGTTCAGGCATTGCCTGGGCAGACGGTTGCCGATGCCGGCGCGGCGGGTTGTGATCGCCAGCTGCTGTTGCGTGACGGCCGTTGGCAGTTGGCGGCGCTGGCGTCCTGAGGGATTGCCGGGCTGCTCGTCCTGAAATGTTTCCGTCGGCTGCGGCCGGCATCAAGTTTGCGCGAAGAGGGTTAGTGTTATGGGTAAGAATGTCGTAGTCCTGGGCACCCAGTGGGGCGATGAAGGCAAGGGCAAGATCGTCGACCTGCTGACCGAACAGGCTGCAGCCGTCGTGCGTTATCAGGGCGGCCATAACGCCGGTCATACCCTGGTGATCGACGGCGAAAAAACCGTTCTGCACCTGATCCCCTCGGGCATCCTGCGCGAGAACGTGCAGTGCCTGATCGGCAACGGCGTGGTGGTGGCCCCTGACGCCCTGATGCGCGAGATCGTCAAGCTGGAAGCCAAGGGTGTGCCGGTGCGCGAGCGTCTGCGTATCAGCCCGTCTTGCCCGCTGATCCTGACTTATCACGTGGCCCTGGATCAGGCCCGCGAGAAGGCCCGTGGCGACCTGAAGATCGGCACCACCGGTCGCGGCATCGGCCCTGCCTACGAAGACAAGGTGGCGCGTCGCGGTCTGCGCATTGGCGACCTGTTCCATCGCGAGCGTTTCGCCGCCAAGCTCGGTGAGCTGCTCGACTACCACAACTTCGTGCTGGTCAATTACTACAAAGAGCCGGCCATCGACTTCCAGAAGACTCTGGATGAGTGCATGGAATACGCCGAGCTGCTCAAGCCGATGATGGCCGACGTCACCGCGGTGCTGCACGAGATGCGTCGCGAATCCAAGGACATCATGTTCGAGGGGGCCCAGGGTTCGCTGCTGGATATCGACCACGGCACCTACCCCTACGTCACCAGCTCCAACACCACGGCGGGCGGCATCGCCACGGGTTCCGGTTTCGGTCCGATGTACCTGGATTACATCCTGGGTATTACCAAGGCCTACACCACCCGCGTCGGTTCCGGTCCTTTCCCTACCGAGCTGTTCGATGAAACCGGTGCCTTCCTCGCCAAGCGTGGCCATGAGTTCGGCTCCACCACCGGTCGCGCGCGCCGTTGCGGCTGGTTTGATGCGGTGATCCTGCGTCGCGCGATCGAGATCAACAGCATCTCCGGCCTGTGTCTGACCAAGCTCGACGTGCTCGACGGTCTGGAAACCATCCGTATCTGCGTCGGCTACAAAGATGAGCATGGCGAAGTGCTGGTCGACGCACCGACCGATGCCGACAGCTACCTGGGTCTGCAGCCGGTCTACGAGGAGCTGCCGGGCTGGAGCGAGTCGACCCTCGGGGCCAAGACTCTGGAAGAGCTGCCGGCCAATGCCCGTGCCTATATCCTGCGCGTGCAGGAGCTGGTCGGTGCGCCGATCGACATCATTTCCACCGGCCCGGACCGTAACGAGACCATCGTGCTGCGTCATCCGTTTGCCTGATTGCCGTCGGTTGTGCAACAAAGGGTCGCCATAGGCGGCCCTTTGTCGTTCTGGTGATTACAGTTTCGTCTGTTGCGGTCGATTCATGGGGTATCGGTCGTTCTGATTCTGAAGGGGTGGTGCCTTGTTCTCTCTACTGCATAGTCGCTTGTTGCGTCCGGTGTTTATCGCCTTGGGTGTCGCCATGTTGTTGCAGGTGTTGCTGGCGGTCTGGCTGACCCGAACCACGGTGGACGATCTGGTGAGCGATCTGGCGGTGCGCATGCAGGACGACAGCCAGCGTCTGGGGGCTGAACTGGCTGCGGCCGAGCGCGAAGTGGTGCAGGGGCTGGAGGCGCTATCGACGAAGACTCGCGAGAGTCTCGGAGCGGCCCTGTCCGGGCGTTTGCAGGCCGAGCGCGAACAGTTGCGTGGCGTGCTGGAGGCCAATCTCAAACAGTCCGGCACGGCCATGGCGCAGCTGCTGGCGGGTGTCGCGCCCAAGGCCATCTGGGATGACGATGTGCCGGCCCTGACCGCCTTTGCGCGGATTGCCCAGCGCGACCCGGCGGTGCTTTTTGCGATTTACTACGATGCGACGGGGCAGCGCTTGACCCGGCATTTCAATCGCAGCGATGCGCGGATCAGGGCTCTGGTTGCGGCGGGGCAGGGCGACACACCATTGGACAAGCTGGTCGATGCGGCGTCGCGCGATCCGCAGGTGTATATGCTCGAGCAGGACATCAACCCCATGGGGGCGCAGATCGGCAAGGTCCAGCTGGGCTTGTCGAGGGCGGCCATCGAGCAGGAGCTGGAGGCGCTGGATCAGCGTTTTGCCGGTCTGGTCGGCGATGCCGGCGAGTTGGTCGACAGCAGTCTGGCCGGTGCGTCGCGCGACAGTGCCCAGGCGCTGCAGCGGCGGCTGTTGGAGGCGCAGCAGGCGGCCGAGGGTATGGCGCAGAGCAGTCTGGGCTCGGTGCAGGTGGCGGCGGACAATCTGCGCTGGCGCATCGCCGTCGGCCTGCTGGTGGTGGGTGTGCTGACCTTGTTGGCGGTGGCGCTGGTGCTCGGCTGGCGGGTGCTCAGTCGCCTGCAGTTGCTGGTGGCGGCGCTGCATGACCTGGCGGCGGGTGAGGGCGATCTGACTCGGCGAGTCGAGCTGGTGAGTGGCGATGAAGTCGGCGATATGGCGGCGGCGGTCAATCAGTTCCTGGCCAAGCTGCAGCCCATTGTGCGTGAGGCCGGTGAGGTGGCGGTGCGCACTGGCCAGGAGATTGCCAGCCTGGCCTCGCGCAGTGCGGCGGCCGAGTCGGCCGCCGGGCGTCAGCGCGATGAAGTGGCGGGCAGCTTGCAGGCTCTGGCGCAGATGGCCGGCGAGGCGCAGGCGGAAAGTCAGGCGATGCAGGAGGCCTTGCGCCGGGTTGCGGCGATTCGTCAGGCGACCCAGGACAATGCGGCCATCGCGACGCGGGTTGGCGGGGCGATCGAGGAACTGGTGCTGCGGGTCGGCACCGGTGCGGCGGTGATCGAGCGGCTGGCCAAGCAAAGCGAGCAGATTGAGGTGGTGCTGACGGTGATCCACGGCATTGCCGAGCAGACCAACCTGCTGGCCTTGAATGCGGCCATCGAAGCGGCGCGTGCCGGCGAGAGCGGTCGCGGCTTTGCCGTGGTGGCTGACGAGGTGCGGGCCCTGGCGAGCAAGACCCAGCAATCCACCGGCGATATTCAGGCGCATATCGGAGCCTTGCAGAAGGGCGCGCATGAGGCGGTCGGGGCCATTGCCCAGGCCGGGCAGCAGGCTGATCTTGGCTTGGCGGCATTGCGCGAAAGCGCCAAGGTGCAGCAGTCGGTGCAGGCCGCGGTGGAAGAGGTGCATGGCGCGATCAATGCGGCGACTGCGGCGGCGGCCCATCAGGCCGAGGGTGCCGATGCGGTGCGTGGGCGGGTCGAGGTGATTCATGCCGAAGCCCAGCGCGCGGCCGAGGCGGTCGCGGCCACGGCGGACAGTGGGCGGGTGCTGGATGGTCTGGCCCGGCAGCTGAAGGCCAGCCTTGGGCAGTTCCGCGTTTAGCGCCGTGGTCCAGTAACTGCCGGGCGTGGTCCCGGCGGGTTACTGGGGTAAATCGCAGGCAATAAAAAACCGAGCGCTTGGCTCGGTTTTTTGAATTGGTGCCCAGGAGAAGACTCGAACTTCCACGACCGTAAGGTCACCAGCACCTGAAGCTGGCGTGTCTACCAATTTCACCACCTGGGCATTGCAGCAGGCTTTGTCGTTACCGGCACGGAGCGTTGCATCCGTTTATTGCAGGAATCGAGTCATCGACTCGATTCTTGAATTTGGTGCCCAGGAGAAGACTCGAACTTCCACGATCTTGCGATCACTGATACCTGAAACCAGCGCGTCTACCAATTCCGCCACCTGGGCACTGAAACGATGATTACTCATCAGTTCCGTGTTACAACGTCTGTTCGACGCTGTGGGCGCGAACTATACGGGCGACCTTTTGCCTTGTAAAGCCCTGCTGTCGAAAAAAATATTGTCGCTGGAAAAGCTGACCGAGAAGCCTTTTTCGCGCTTCAATAGGCACATGACTCACCTATATATACATAAGCAAAGGTAGCCCCAACTCAATGGCCGATTGGCAATCCCTCGATCCCGAGGCCGCACGTGAAGCGGAAAAATAC
>CAZOEC010000002.1:21617-77711 GCA_964578635.1 uncultured Pseudomonas sp. | reverse complement strand
GCAGCGGCAAGTGGCCGCCAATGCTGTAGGTCAGACGATTGTGCTCCAGGTCGATCACCCCGCCGAGCATGGTCACGTGCTTGCCCAGCTTGCAGTTGATCAGGCCACGGTTGATATGACCGAGCACTTCCGACGGTTTGAAATCGGGCAAACCACCGGCACGACGGGACTCGTAAAGCAGACGGGTGGTCATGAATTTCAGCAGTACGGTGATAAAGGCCGAGGACGCGCCATGGCCGGAGACATCGGCCAGGTAAAAGGCGATGCGGCTGTCGTCGACGCGAAAATAATCGACGAAATCACCGGACAGATAGAGCGAGGGGATGATCTGGTGGGCGAAGTTCAGGCCATCGGCCTGCCAGGGAGTCACCGGCAGCATATTCATCTGCACCTGGCGACCGGCGTTCTGGTCTTCCTGAAGCAGGTGCAGGCTGGCCTGCAACTCGCGATTGGCGGTTTCCAGCTCTTCGCGGTAGCGCTGGTTTTCCAGGCGCAGGTTGGCCCGGTCGAGGGCGCGGCGAATCGAGTGTTCGAGCACCGCCAGATCCGCCAGGGGCTTGATCAGGTAGTCGGCGGCCCCCAGGCGCAAGGCTTCCACGGCATCGCTCATGACCCCGGCACCGGAGACCACGATGACTGGCGTTTCCACTTGCAGGGCATTGATGCGGCGAATCAGCTCGAGACCATCGACCTGGGGCATGCGCAGGTCGCAGATCACCAGATCCGGGTTTTCGCTGTGGAAGACTTCCAGGCCTTGCAGGCCATTGGCGGCTTGCAGTACATGAAAACCACTGTCTTCCAGGTAGGCCGCGAGGCTCGCGCGCACTACTTCGTCGTCATCGATTATCAGCAGCGTGGCACTGGTTTTGTGCATGGGGTATCCAGGCAAACTGCGCCGGGTATGGGTTGGCTTATACGTCAGGGGCATTGCCCCGAACGCGCGAACTCGGCTTGCATCAAGGCGCAGACGGTACTCCCATCCGCACCTCGATTCAAGCGACTGCCGATCGTCGCAGTTCGCCTTTACACCCGAAATCGGCCAAGGTTATAAGAGTCGCAGGACAGCCCCGATAATAAGAGGAAAATGCCCATGAGCCAAAATGATCATGCTTACAGTGAAAAACGCGATTACATCCGTATGCGATTGGAAGCACCGGTCACATTGCTTTATGCGGGCAAGGAACTCCCGGCGCTTTGCCTCGACCTGTCCAGCACCGGCATGCAACTGGAAGCTGAAAGCACCCTGAGCCTGGGCGACAAGGTCAGGGTGCATATCGCCTCGGACCATAACGAGCTGCGCGGGCTGGACGCCCAGGCCGAGGTGGTGCGGGTCAACACCCTGGAGGATGGCCGTCAGGCCCTGGGGCTGGCGATTATCTCGATGACCTGAGCCAGGCCCCCAAACATGCAAAAGGCGGCTATTGAGCCGCCTTTTGCGTTTGTGGCCGGCGCTTCAGAAGTCGTCTTCGACTTCGCCGTCACGCACCCGGAACTCGCGGTTCTGCAGGTAGGCATTGCGAATAAAGATGTATTTGTCACCACTGATCAGCTTCTCCGCCGAGAGCAGACTGGCGCGCGTATCCACGGCATTGACCGCATGCACGACATTGCGCGTCGGCACATGATCGATGGTGGCCTGTACGGTCAGCATGCTGTCGGGAATCTTGCCGATGGCATCACGCACGGTGCTTGGCCCCAGCAGAGGCAATACCACGTAGGGGCCGCTGCCCAGCCCCCAGGCACCGAAGGTCTGGCCGAAATCTTCATCGCTGCGTTGCAGGCCCATTTGGGTGGCCACATCGAAGAAGCCCAGCAGGCCGAAGGTGGTGTTGAAGATCAGGCGCCCGCTATCTACCCCGGCATCATGCAGTTTGCCCTGCAGCACGTTGTTGGCCAGGTTGCCGACATCGCCGATGTTTCTGAAGATATTGTGCACCCCGTCCTCGAGCAGTTGCGGGGTGACCGCCTGGTAGCCCTTGGCCAAAGGCTTGAGGGTGTAGGCATCGACATTGTCGTTGATGCGGAACATAAAGCGGTTGTAGCCCTGCCAGGGGTCTTCTTCACTGGCCTGTGCCAGCGTTGGCAGCAGCGCCAGACCGGCACAAACAGCCAGGCAGCCCAGCCGCTCCATCCAACTCGCAGCGATCACACGCATTACAGCCTCTCCTTGACAGCAGTAGTGAGCCGCCCACGGGCAGCCATTCAAAGGCGCGCAGTATAAGACGTCGGCCAGGGTGATGGCAGCATAGCGGATCAACCATGCGCAGGAAAACTGGCGATGCCGGGCAAGGCCTGCGTGCCAGGCTGGCTCTGTCACCCAAGGTTCATCGGTCTGTCATCTAGCTGCCTTAGCCTGCACATGACGACAAGGACGAACCTCATGACCCTATTTCCCACCCCGCCCCGCTTCAGCGCCCTGTTGTTCGGCCTATCTGGCTGCCTGGTCGACTTCGGTGCACGCACGGCCCCGCTGGCCTTGCAGCGTCTCTACCCGGATGCCGGCCCGCAGCGCGACCTGGAGCAACTGCTCGGCCGCCCAGCGCAACCCCACGAACAACTGGCCTACCAGGACGCCCTGAGCGCGGCAGCCAGCGAGCATGCCGAAGCCACCCCGGGAGCGCTGGAAATTCTGACCCAGCTGCACCAGCAAGGCGTGCCTTGCGCCTGGCTCGACGAGTTGCCCCGGGATGTCAGCATCCAGCTGGCCAGCGCCCTGCCCGCCTGGCTGCCCGCGACAGCGCAGCGGCACGAACGCCCCTGGCCGGCACCCGACGCCATCTGGCAGAGCCTGATCGAGCTGCAGGTCGAGCATCTCGACGGAGGGGTGCTGATCAGCGGCGAACCGCGCCTGCTCCAGGCCGGCCTGAGGGCCGGGCTCTGGACTGTCGGCCTGGCAATCTGCGGCCCCCTCTGCGGGCAGGCACCGGCGGACTGGCAAAGCCTGGCCTCAGGAGAGCGCGATCAGTTGCGCAGCCAGGCCACGCTGGCCCTCTATCGCCTGGGTGTGCACTCGGTGATCGATCAGTTGAGCGATCTGCCCGCCTGCCTGGACGACCTCGCGCAGCGCCGGCAAAAAGGTGAAAAGCCCTGACGGCGGGCCCCTGACACGTATCAGCCGCCCCGGCGACGGCAGCCGTGTTGATCCAAAGCAAGCAAAGCCCCGGCGCTTGGATTACCCTTGAACACATGCACGTACCTTGCGCCCCGGCGCAAGGTCTATCGATTGGTGTACCAAGAAGGGAGAAGCACATGCCCGCAAGCCGCCTGCAGCAACAACTGCAAGACCTGCGCGATCAACTGTCGGAAGAGCCTCCGCTCAGCGAAGAGGAGCGCGCCGAACTGTTTGTCCTGACCCAGGAGATCGAACTGCAACTGGCTCACCAGGCCGCCGCCGCACCGGACGCCACCCTGATCGACGGGGTCAACCTGGCCGTGGAGCGTTTCGAAGTCAGCCATCCGACCCTGGCCGGCACCCTGCGCAATATCATGCAGAGCCTGGCCAATATGGGGATCTAAAGCCCCGACACCAAGAAAAACCCCAGCACTTGGCTGGGGTTTTTCATTACTGGCGCACCAGCCGGCGATTTTCCGGTGTGATGGCTGCGCTGCTGCGATAGGGGTTGATATCCAGACCGCCGCGGCGCACATAGCGCGCATAGACCGTCAGCCACTCGGGCTTGAGCAGACGCTGCAGGTCGAGAAAGATCCGCTCCACGCACTGCTCGTGGAAATCCGCGTGCTGGCGGAAGCTCACCAGATAGGCCAGCAGGCTGGCATGATCCAGAGCCGCGCCCCGGTATTCCACCACCAGGGTGCCCCAGTCCGGCTGGCCGGTGACCGGGCAGTTGGATTTGAGCAGATGGCTGTGCAGGCTTTCCTCCACCACCCGCGCCGGGTCGCAGCGCAATAGCTCTGGCATTGGCTGGGCGTAGTTGCTGATGGTCACATCCAGCTCGTCGATGCAGGTGCCAGGCGCTGCCACCACGCCTTCGGCCGTCACCTCGGCCAGGCTGCGCAGGCGCACCCCAACCGGCTTGCCCGCCGCCGCCGAGAGGTCCTTGACCAGCACCGCCAGCAACGCGGCGTTATCGGCGAACACGGTCTGGTTCAGCGAGTTGAGATAGAGCTTGAACGACTTGGACTCGATGATATTCGGCGAGTCGGCAGGTATCGCGAACTCGCCCATGGCCACCACCGGCTTGCCCGAAGGCAGCAGCCAGGACAGCTCGAAGCAGTTCCAGAAATCCACGCCCTGGTACGGCAGGCTCTCGGCGCTCAGGCCCAGCTCGGCCCACTTGGCGGCGCGGGGAATGGGGAACAGCAGGGACGGCGTGTAGGTCGCGATATAGTCGCTGGATTTACCCAGGGGCGAATCTTCGGCAGCAGGGTGCATGGCAAAAACCTGATCAAGTCAAATAAGGAACGGGCTGACGCCTCAGGCCAGTTCGGCTACAACGGCGGCCAGCGCCTGGGCCGGGTCGGCAGCCTGGCTGATCGGCCGGCCGATCACCAGGTAATCGGAGCCTACTTCCAGGGCCTGACGCGGCGTCAGGATGCGCCGCTGGTCGTCCTGGGCACTGCCAGCCGGACGAATCCCCGGGGTCACCAGTTGCAGCGCCGGGTGAGCGATTTTCAGGGCCCGTGCTTCCTGAGCGGAACAGACCAGGCCATCCAGGCCGGCTTGCGCTGCCAGCCCGGCCAGACGCAGCACCTGCGCCTGCGGCTCGAGATCCAGACCGATGCCGGCCAGGTCCTCGCGCTCCATGCTGGTCAGCACGGTCACGCCAATCAGCAGGGGCTTGGCCCCGCTCAGGCCGTCCAGGGTCTCGCGGCAGGCCGCCATCATGCGCAGGCCACCGGAGCAGTGCACATTGACCATCCACACGCCCATCTCGGCAGCGGCCTTGACCGCCATGGCGGTGGTGTTGGGGATATCGTGGAATTTCAGATCGAGGAACACCTCGAAGCCCTGATCGGCCAGCGCGCCAACGATCTCCGGACCGCAACGGGTAAACAGCTCCTTGCCGACCTTGACCCGACACAGCGCGGGGTCGAGCCGGGCGGCCAGGGCCAGGGCGGTATCACGGGTCGGGAAATCCAGGGCAACGATGATCGGGGTCTGGCAGGCGGACATGGGCGGGCTCTCGGGCATGACAAATTCGCCGCGCATTGTAGCGGAAGCCGTACACAATTACCGGCCCGGCAATCAGCCCACTTCAGGAGAATTGCCCCCGCAATAGCGGTACTGATGAGCCCCGCCCCGTAGGATGCGCCGTGCGCACCAAGCACTCATTACCTACGCGGGACCAAGCGCAACCGCCTGCATATCCGTAGCAGAAAAGGTCTGCCGGAAGCTAAAAGCCTGCACGCTCGGCCCCTGTTCGCGCAGCAAGCGCAGGCGTTCGGCGGCCTCCTCGACGCTGGGCAGATGGCCGGCCGGCACCCACCACAGCACCATATGCGCCTCGCCCATGCGCGCGAACCACTCGGCGCGGCGCTTGAGTATCTCGGCATGGGCGGATTTATACACATAGTCCCTGAGCGCTTCGACATCGCGCCAGAGCGACAGGTTGACCAGCACCTCCTCGCCAAAGGGGCGGATGGCGGTGGCATCCCCCGCCTCGTCCTGCAGCCGCCAGACAAAACCCGGCGAGGCTTCGGCCAGGGCGTTGATGCGCTCCAGGTTGGCGACGAAATCCGCCATGCCCGGCGACTCCAGCGGTTGCAGCATGCTGGCGATATTCAGTTGCGCGAGTTGGTAAAGAGACATGCTCATTCCTTGTGCGATTTCAGTTCGAGGGTAATTTCACTCATCACCTGCGCCTTCCCCCCAGCCAGCAGGCGCTCGATGCGGCCTTCGGCCAATTGCAGGTCGACGGTGATCATACTCGCCGATGGCGGCTGCATCAGGTAGCCCTGTTCGATCAACAGACGCGGGCCGGCCACACCCAGGTAATCGTGAAGAAAGCACGCCAGAGGCCCAGCCGCCATGCCGGTGGCGGACTCCTCATCGATGCCATAACGTGGCGCGAACATCCGCGCGCCGGCATCCCGCCCGGGACCACGAGTTTGCCGGGAAAACAGGTAGAAACCGATCAGCTCGAACTGCTCGCTGAGCCGCGCCAGTTCGGCCTGATCGGGAACGACGGCAGCCACGCTGGCCTCGTCAGCCAGCGGCACCAGGATAAAGGCCGCCCCGGTATTTACCCGCGTCGGCCACAAGCCGGGGAGCAATTGCTCAGGCGTTATGCCCAGGGCGGCCAGCACGTCGGCAAGGGCCTGGGGCTCGCTGCGCAGATCCAGGTACTGCGGCTGGCGCTGCTCCATAAAGGCCATATCGCCCAGCAGCAGGATGTCGCGGTTGCCGTCGATGGTTTCCTTGCTGCTCCAGCCTTCGCCGACCAGGCCCAGCTGACGCAACAAGGAAAAAGTGGCCACGGTAGCGTGGCCACAATGGGCGATCTGGCGGGTTGGGGTGAAGAACTCCAACTTGAACGCCGCGCTTTCCGAGCGGGATACAAAGGCAGTCTCCGACAGCCCCACCTGCGCGGCTATCGCCTGCTTCTGCGCCGTACTCAGCGCATCGGCCTGCAACACCACGCCGGCGGGATTGCCACCCTGCTCGCCATCGACAAAAGCATTGACTACCCGTACCTGCATTTCAGCGTCCCTGTTGGTGATTTCTCAATGTTTGCGCCAAGGGATCATCCCAGAATGGCCGCTCGACTTCCTGCATGACATCGCCCCGGCTCAAGCCGAGATCCTTGAGTGCGGTGTCGTCCAGCATCGCCAACTGCCGGCGCTGTTCGGCCAGCTGATACCAGCGCTTAAGCTGCCGTCCAAGCTTGCCGAACCATGCGCTCAGGCTGAGGTGCCGGGGCAAGACTGTTGCGAGTACATAACCTTTTTGACCTTTCATCTCGTCGCCCTCCTGTGGGGTTGGCGACAGTCTCGCGCTGGGCTTATGATCAATCCAACGAATGTTTCTTATGCTATACATCTCGGAGATTGATGAATGGCCAGCCACCCGAGTATCGACAGCGAGCTGCTGCGCACCTTTGTCGCCATTGCCGATCACGGCGGCTTTACCCGTGCCGCGGAGATGGTCAACCGCACCCAGTCGGCGGTCAGCATGCAGATGAAGCGCCTGGAAGAAGACGTGATGCAGCGCCCGCTGTTTCAGCGCGACGGCCGCCAGCTCAGCCTGACCGCCGAGGGCCAGCTGCTGCTGAGCTACGCCAGGCGCATTCTCAAGCTGCATGCCGAAGTGATGAACAGCATGCGCGAGCCGCATATGGTCGGCACCGTGCGCATCGGCACCCCGGACGATTACGTGATGCGCTTTATGCAGGGCATTCTGGTGCGTTTTGCCGAAAGCTACCCGCTGGTGCAGGTGGAACTGCACTGCGAGCCATCCTTCCAGCTGCTGCAACGCCAGGATCTGGACCTGACCATCGTCACCCGCGAGCCCGGCACCGAGATCGGCCAGCTGCTGCGCCAGGAACACCTGGTCTGGGCTCAGGCCCGCGGCAGCAACCTGCACGAGCGCGACAACCTGCCCCTGGCCATGTTCAATTCGCAGTGCTTCTGCCGCTCCTGGGCCTGCAACGGCCTGGATGCCCTGGGCCGTAACTACCGCATCGCCTACACCAGCCCCAGCCTGTCGGCGATCATGGCCGCGGTCAGCGCCGGCCTGGCGATTACCGCGCAGCTGCAAAGCCTGGTCACCCCGGACCTGCAGGTGATCGGCGAGGCCGAAGGGCTGCCGAGCATGCCCATGGCCAGCATCGTGCTGCTGCGCAATGAGCGCACTCAGTCGCCGGTCACCGAAACCCTGGCCGAACACATCGTCGAAGGCTTCAGGTTTTAAGCCCCAGCAGCAGCGCGCAAAGCAACAGAAAGACGGTAAACAGGCCACGCAGCACCTGCTCCGGCAAGGCATGGGCAAGCCTCACTCCCCAACTGATGCTGAGCAACCCACCCAACGCCAGGGGCAACCCCAGCAGCCAGTCGACATGGCCGTGCAGCGCATAGGTGGCCAGGGTCACCCCGGTGCTGGGTGCCGCCAGCGCCAGGGACAAGCCCTGAGCCACCACCTGGGTGGTGCCGAACAGGCCAGTCAATACCGGCACGGCCAGCACCGCACCACCGACCCCGAACAAGCCGCCCAGCAACCCCGCGCCACTGCCCAGAACGCCCAACCAGGGCCAGGGATAGCGCAAATGGGTCAGGGCCGGTGCCGGCCGCCAGTACAGGCGCGACAGGTTGTACAGCGCCAACGCCAGAAGAAAGCCGACAAAACCGAGGCGCATGCGCTCGGCTTCCAGGGTCACCGCCCAGGCGGCCCCGAGCAGGGCGAAGAGCAGGCCGCTCAGGGCCAGCGCCAGGGCGTGACGCGGGTCAATACGGTTGCGCTGGTGATAGCGCCACAACGCCAGCAGCACATTAGGCACCACCATCACCAGAGCCGTGCCCTGGGCCAGTTGCTGATCCAGGTCGAACAGCACGCCCAGGGCCGGAATCGCAATCAGCCCGCCGCCGATACCGAACAGCCCGCCCAGGGTGCCGAGCGCCAGGCCGAGCAGCAGATTCAGGGCAAAGTCGAGCAATGTCATGGGGGCACTCCAGATAACCAGCGGCTAGCCTAAACACTGGCCTCTGGCAGGGAAACGCACAGCAGCGCACAATGGCTGTGCCTACAGCGCACAGCCGAGCCCAACCATGAATCCCGATGCTCTGACCGACCAGCTCAGCCTGTTTCTCGACGTGCTGGAAACCGGCAGTTTTTCCGCCGCGGCCCGACGTCACCCCCTGACGCCCTCGGCCGTGGCCCGGCGCATCGATGGCCTGGAGCGCTCCCTGGGCAGCAACCTGTTCAGCCGCAGCACTCATGCGGTGCGGGTCACCCCGGCCGGCCTGGCCTTTGCCGAGCGCGCGCGGCGCATTCTCGCCGAGCTGCACCTGGCCCGCGCCGAAGCCGTGTCGCTAAGCAGCGCCCCCGAGGGCCTGATCCGCATTGATGCCCCCGCCCCCTTCGGCCGCCGCCATCTGGCCCCGGCGATTGCCGAGTTTCTGCTCGCCTATCCGGGCCTGGATGTGCAGTTGCGCCTGATCGACAGCTTCGTCGACCTGCACGGCACCCACCTGGGCGAAGTCGATCTGGTGCTGCGCATCGGCCCGCTGGCCGACACCCGTCTGGTCGCCACTGCACTGTCACCCATGGTGCGGATCGTCTGCGCCAGCCCGGACTATCTGGCGCGCCGCGGCGTGCCGCGCAGCCCCGACGAGCTGCTGGAACACGACGGCCTCGACTGGGACGGCCTGGCCCCGCCCTATGCCTGGCGCTTCGAACAGGCCGGCAAGCTGCAGCTGTGCCGGCCCAAACGCCTGCGCATGACCGCCAACAACGCCGAGGCCCTGCTGTTCAGCGCCCTCGCCGGCCTGGGCATCGCCCACCTGCCCACCTGGCTGATCAGCGACTACCTGTTACGCGGCGAGTTGTTGCCACTGTTCTGCGAGAACGGCCTGCCCGCCCCCGAGCCCAGCGGCATCTACGCCCTGCGCCTGGAACGGGAAACCGACTCGCGCAGCCGCCTGTTGCTGGAATTCCTCAAGAACCGCTTCGGCCCGGTCGCGCCCTGGGATCTGGCGCTGCAGAGCGGGCTTAACCGTGGCTAAAGCCAGACGGCAGGCAGAAAAAATGATCGGGAATCATTTTTAGCGTCGCGCAGCGACGACCCGAAGGGTGGCCGCCATGGATGGCAGGCCATAAAAAAGCCCGGCACTAAGGCCGGGCTTTCTGCTCGCAACTGAAGCCAGTCTTAGACCGGGGCTTTAGCGCGGGATTTGTACTCGCCGGTACGGGTATCGATTTCGATCCAGTCGTCGATGTTGCAGAAATCAGCAACCTTGACCTCGGTACCGTTGCTCAGCTTGGCTGGCTTCATTACCTTGCCGGAAGTGTCGCCACGGGCGGAACCTTCGGTGTAGGTGATCTGGCGAACGATGGTGGTCGGCAGGTCAACCGAAACCACTTTGCCTTCGAAGAATACGGCTTCGCAGACGTCGGTCATGCCATCGACGATGTACGGCATTACGCTTTCCAGGTCGTCTTTGTTCAGCTCGTACTGGTTGAACTCTTCGTCCATAAAGACGTAGTTCGGCTCGCTGTAGTAGGAGTAGGTCACTGCTACGCGATCGAGGATAACCGGCTCCATTTTGTCGTCGGCTTTGTACACGGTTTCAGTCGAGGAACCGCTCAGCAGGTTCTTCAACTTCATTTTAACGATGGCGCTGTTACGACCGGATTTGGTGAATTCGGCCTTCTGGATCAGCCAAGGTTGGCCGTCGATCAGGGCCACACTGTTGGGCTTCATTTCTTGTGCGGTTTTCATACGAATATCCGGGTTTGGATGGAATTACAGAAATCTTGGCCGCGTATCATAGCCAATTTAGGTAAAACAGCACCAGCGCCTCGGCAAGATCGACCTGAGAGGCCTGTTGCAGACACCAGTTTTCGGCATGCTCGGCCAGTTCCGGCCAGCTTTTGAGCAGGGCCTGCCAGTCGTCGGCGAGTTCCTCGCCGCCATTCCAGGCCCGCCAGAAACCACTCAGCGCCTCGCCCGCAGCAGGCGACAGGCCCTCTTTATACAACGCCAGAAAGGCCTCGAGCTTTTCCAGGTGCGCGGCGTCCTCCTGTCGGTAGATATGCCACAGCAGCGGCCGCCCCGCCCACTGCGCACGTACAAAGGAATCCTCGCCGCGTACCGCATTCAGATCGCAACACCAGAGCAGGCGGTCGTACTGATCCTGACGGACAAACGGCAGCACCTGGATATGCAGCTGACCGCGCTGCAGCGCCGTCCCGACCGACAGAGGCGCGCCGCCGATCCAGGCCTGCAGATCGCTCAGGATGCGCCCCTCCGGCACCAGCAACTGGCTGGGTTGGCTAGCGCTGACCAAGGCATCCAGCCAGCTGGCCAGGGCGCTGTTCTCGTAGGCAAACAGGGAAATCCGCTGCGCGCCCGTTACGGGCTCCACGCCAATGCTGCGTAAAAAAGCTTCCTGCGCCGCTGGATCGGCCTGAAAGGCCCGACGCTGCGCCAGCAACTCTCGCTCGCGCAGCAACCCGCCACTGCCTGGGGTAAAACCGGGAAAGAAGAAGAACTTGGACAAACCATTGGCTTGCAGCGACGGCAGCCCGTGACACCCTTCAACCCAGTCTTCGGCGCTGAGGTACTCCAGGTTCAGCCACAACACCTTGTTCGGCCGCGCCGCCATGGCCGCGATATAGACCTCGGGCAACGCACAGGCGAAGGCCTCGATTACCACATCGGCAGGCTCCACCGGCTGCCAGGGCACAGGCCACTGACGGATCTCGACCCCCGCCTGTTTCTGCTGCGCCGCCTGCCGATCAGCTTCGGGGCACAGACGGACAAAAGCGCCGAGGTCATCCACCCACAGACGCACCGCCAGGTCATGCTCGGCGACCAACTGCCGGGCCAGACGCCAGGTCACCCCGATGTCGCCGTAGTTGTCGACCACGCTACAGAAAATATCCCAGCTCGCCTTCATGCACCGCCCCATCAATAGGCGCGCAGTTTATCAAGACTCACGCACCCGCCGCTCAATCCAGCACGCTGGCTTCCAGCTGCTGACGAAACAGGGCCGAGTCCCGCGCCAGCGCGACGCCCTGCCAGCTGCGTTGCACCAGCGCGGCATGACGCTGGTAAAAGGCCTGCGAATAGACCAGGTAATAATGCTTTTCCTGCAGCGGCGGCTCGACACGCTCCAGCGCCGCGTGGAAATCCAGGTTATGCCGCAGCCAGTAGTCGCCCTCCTGGCCGAGCAACACCACGGCCGCAACCCGGCCCTTGAGCAGCTTGTGCAGATTGGCTTCGGCGCTGCTGGCCCCGCTGTCGATGATCGCGCCATGGCGCTCCAGCATCTCAATCACCGAGTAGCCCAACTGCACGCCGATCACCCCCTGCAGGTTTGCAAAGCCCTGGTCCGTCCAGCGCACCGCATGGCCCTTGCGCCGATACAGCACATAGCTTTCGCTGCGCATGCGCAGGGCCGTCTGGGGTTGCTGCTGTAGCAGCGGATAGATGGCAAAGGCTCCCCGCTCTTCGGAGTAACTCACCCCCATGGCCGCATCCACCCGACCACGCTGCAGGCTCAGCAAACAGCGCTTCCAGGGCAGCGCGACAAACTCGAAGCGCACACCCAGCGGGGCTTGCAGCTGACGTATCAACTCGAAGTCCAGCCCCTGCTGCCCCTCCAGACGCCAGGGCCGCAATGGCTCGCGGTCATGGCAGACGCGGATGGTCAACGGCTCGGCATGGGCCAGCGGCAGCAATACGAGCAACAGCAGAGGCAGCAGTCTTTTCATCTAAGCGCCTAACCAAGAGAGGTGTCTCCCAGTCTAGGCCTTAATCCGCAGTAGAAGACCGACCCAGATCAACGCAGGCAGGGGAAGCCCCATGCGCTCCTCGCACCCGCTCACTTGCAGGATGCTTTAACGCTTAACCCGCCGGCCGATAAATGACGTTAACAAAACGTACGTTTTGCCGTACGCTACGTGCAACGACATAGGAGGCCGAGCCCCATGCAAACCCTAACCGCAAGCGAAGCACGCACAAACCTGTACCGGCTGATGGACCAATCCGCCGAATCGCACCAGCCCATTCTGATTTCAGGCAAGCGCACCAACTCCGTTCTGCTGTCGGCCGCAGACTGGGAAGCGATTCAAGAGACTCTATATCTGCTGTCAGTTCCTGGCATGCGCGAGTCCATCAAGGAAGGCATGGTCGAGCCGGTCGAGGAATGCGCGAAGGAACTGGACTGGTGAGTTGGCAGCTCGTCTACACAAAGCAAGCTCAGAAAGATGCACAGAAACTGGCAGCAGCTGGCTTAAAGGACAAAACTAAAGCCCTGCTGGCCGTTGTACAGGAGAACCCGTTTCAGAACCCTCCCCCCTATGAAAAGCTGGTTGGGGATCTTGCCGGGGCGTACTCACGCCGCATCAACATCCAGCATCGGCTGGTCTATCAGGTGCTGCAGGATGAGCATGTGGTGAAAGTGCTGCGGCTCTGGTCGCACTACGACTGACACAGGTTTTCGCCCCTTGATCGACAGCACCAAACGCCAGAAAGCAAAAAGCCCCGACAACTTGTTAGTTATCAGGGCCTTAACTGAATCTATATGGCGGTGAAGGAGAGATTCGAACTCTCGATACGATTTCTCGTATACACACTTTCCAGGCGTGCTCCTTAAGCCACTCGGACACTTCACCGGGTATCGACATTCATTGCTGTCTGTCGAGGCGCGCTAATCTAGCCGAACAGCCCGCCAAAGGCAAAAGTTTTTTTCAGAATTTTCATGTGCTTATGCCCGCTGCTTGGGATCGGAAGGCTGGTCCTGCTCGGCCCGCGGAAATGTCTGGCGGCCGAACAGAAGAAAACCCAGGGAAATAAACAGGCTGAAGGCAAACACGCCCAGGGTACCCAGCGGGGTCTGACTGCTGCTGTGGGTGGCGAGCAGCAGCAGGCCCAGCAACAAGGCCATGGCCAGCACGGCGCGCCATATAGGTTGTACGGGGGTTGATCTGGGCATTGGGCTTCTCCACGGTCGGATGCGGACCATGATCCAGGCGCGCGCCGGCAGCCAATAGCCTGCTATTGATCGACGCAATAGGCTGCGCGCCCCGCGCCCGGCGGTGCGAACCGCCAGCGGCGCTGACTCACCAGTCAGCCATGGCGCTTTACCTGGCCTGTGCGGATGAGTAACGTCTGCTCCACTTCAGTCCAAGGAACCCGACCATGAGCGACCTGATCAGCTACCAATTCGAAGATGGCATCGCAACCCTGACCCTGTGCAACGGCAAGGTAAATGCCATTTCCCCGGACGTGATCACCGCCTTCAACGCGGCACTGGATCGCGCCGAACAGGACAAGGCCATCGTCATCATCACCGGCCAGCCAGGCATTCTCTCCGGCGGCTACGACCTCAAGGTGATGACCTCGGGCCCGCAGAACGCAATCAATCTGGTGGCCGCCGGTTCGACCCTGGCGCGCCGTATGCTCGCCCACCCCTTCCCGATCATCGTCGCCTGCCCAGGCCATGCGGTGGCCAAGGGGGCCTTTATCCTGCTGTCGTCTGACTATCGCATCGGCGTCGAGGGGGCCTTCAGCATCGGCCTCAACGAAGTGCAGATCGGCATGACCATGCACCACGCGGGCATCGAACTGGCCCGTGACCGCCTGCGCAAGTCGGCCTTCCACCGCTCGGTGATCAATGGCGAGATGTTCGACCCGCAGGGTGCGGTGGATGCCGGTTTCCTCGACAAGGTGGTGCCGGCCGAACAGCTGCAGGCAACCGCCCTGGCCGTCGCCCAGCAGATGAAGAAGATCAATATGACCGCGCACAAGAACACCAAGCTGAAAGTGCGCAAGGCCCTGCTCGAAGCCCTCGACCTGGCCGTCGAGCTGGATAAGCAGCAGCTGATCTGACCCCGCACCGCCCATACACAGCCCGGCCTTGAGCGCCGGGCTTTTTATTGTGAGCGCAAACATGGCTGAACCGACCATTCTACCCACCTTGCTCCCGCACGATAAGCGCCGATGGCGACAGAAAGTCGACTGTTTGCTGCAATTGCCGAAAACAGTGCACGCCCGTACACTGCGCGCCTTTTTCTTATGACGGACGTACTAAATGCTTTTCCTTCTGCGCATGCTGGCGATGGCCGTGCACTTTATCCTCGCCGGCATCCTCGGTCTGCTGCTGGGCATCTGCCGCCCGTTCAACCCGGATAACAGCCGGCTCTGCGCACGCCTGTACAGCCTGCCGGCGCTGTGGCTGCTGCGTCTGCGCCTGCAAACCGAGGTCGGATCGCTACTCAAACAGCGCGAGCCTTGCGTGATAGTGGCCAACCACCAGTCGAACTACGACCTCTATGTGCTGGGTGCCGTGGTGCCCAGGCGCACCGTCAGCATCGGCAAGAAGAGCCTGAAGTGGGTGCCCTTCTTCGGCCAGCTCTACTGGCTGGCCGGCAACGTACTGCTCGACCGCGGCAATGCCATTCGCGCCAGGCAGGCCATGCTTACCACCACCGAGACCCTCAAGCACAAGGACACCTCGATCTGGGTGTTCCCCGAGGGGACCCGTAACCTCGGCGATGGCCTGCTGCCGTTCAAGAAGGGCGCGTTTCAGATGGCAATTGCCGCCGGCGTGCCAATCATCCCGGTGTGCGTCAGCACCTACGTCAAACATATGCGGCTCAACCGCTGGGACAGTGGCGAGATCATGATTCGCTCGCTGCCGGCCATTGCCACCACCGGCCTGGGCTCGGATGACTTGCCGCAGTTGATGGAAAGCTGCCACACCCAGATGCAGCAGTGCATCGAAGCCATGGATCGGCAACTCGGCCAGAGTGCCTGAGGCAGCCCGCGAGGCCCGCAAAGCCCAGCCCGCGTGCTGGGCTTTTTATTGCCTGTGCAACGGCCGCTCAGCCACACCGGCGGCGAGCAAGCCGCTAAGCTGCGTGCTGAGGTCACCGCCAATAAGGAAAGACTATGGGTCGCGTTGTTGCCGCCGCCGTTTATAGCAAGGGCCAGAAGGTCAGTAATATCAGCCTCGACGAAGGCAAGCAGTGGGCGAAAAAGCCGGGGCATTTTGTCTGGATCGGCCTGCATGACCCCGCCAGCGAAGAACTGACCAACCTGCAGCGACAATTCGACCTGCATGAACTGGCCCTGGAAGACGCCCTGCAGCGGCACACCCGGCCCAAGCTGGAAACCTTCGGCGATGCGCTGTTTCTGGTGCTCTACTCGCCCATTCTGGTCGACGACGAGCTGACCTTTGTCGAAACCCAGCTGTTTGCCGGCAACGGCTACATCATCAGCGCCCGCTACGGCGAATCCGCGCCCTACTCCCAGGTGCGCCAACGCTGCGAGGCGCGTCCGCTGCTGCTCGAGCACGGGGAAGATTTCGTGCTCTACGCCCTGCTCAGCTTCGTGATCGAGAACTACCGCCCGCTGATGGACAACTACCATGTCGAGCTTGAGGAAGTGGAGCAGCACGTGCTGAAAAATCCGCTGAGCCAGGCCGATGTCGAGCGCATCCAGGGTCTGCGCCGCGACCTGCTGCGGTTGCGTCGCTATATCGGGCCACTGGCAGAAATCTGCAAGGAGCTGCAGCGCCTCGACTTTCCGTTTATCGACAAGAACATGCGCCCCTACTTCCGCGACGTGGCGATTCACGTCAACCGCCTGCTGGAAGACCTCACCGGCCTGCGCGAGATGGCCGACCACGCCATCGAAATCGGCCTGCTGCTGGAGTCCTCCAGACAAAGCGTCACCCAGCGCAAATTCGCCGCCTGGGCGGCGATCCTGGCCTTTCCCACGGCGGTGGCAGGCATCTACGGGATGAATTTTCAGAACATGCCAGAGCTCGCCTGGCAGTACGGCTACTTCGGCGTGCTCGGTTTGATCAGCACCGGCTGCGTGGGCCTGTTCGTCAGCTTCAAGCGTTCCGGCTGGCTATAGCGTCGCGTAGCGGCGGCCCGCAGGGTGGTGGCCATGGATGGCGCGCCATAAAAAAACCCGGTCACACTGACCGGGCTTTTTCGTCCAACCGCGAGTTACTCGGCCAGGCCGGCACGGCCATGGGCGACGAAGCGCATCATCCACTCGGCCACGGTGTGGCCCTGGTGATCGTGCTGCAGGCTGTCGACGCCCTTGGAGTACGCCGGCTCGCCGATATGCTGCTGACGCAGGTCGAGCAGCGCGCGCGAGTAGTCATGCACGAACTCGGGGTGGCCCTGGAAGCACAGCACCTGATCGCCGATGCAGTAGGAGGCAATTGGGCAGAACTCGCTGCTGGCCAGCAGGGTGGCGTTATCCGGCAGCTGGGTGACCTGGTCCTGGTGGCTGATCAGCAGGGTCAGGTCTTCCAGATCGGGGCTCATCCAGGTCGGCTTGTTCGCCATGCGGTACTGATGGATACCCACACCCCAGCCCTGCACCGCGCGCTCGGCCTTGCCGCCCAGCAGCAGCGCCAGCAACTGGTGACCGAAACACACACCGAGCAGCTTGTCGCCACGGTTGTAGCGCTCCAGCAGGTAGGTTTTCAGGGTCTGAATCCAGGGGTCGCTACCGAAGGAATCCGCCTTGCTACCGGTCACCAGATAGGCGTCGTAGCGCTCGCTGTCCGGCGGGTAATGCCCCTCCATCACGTTGTACACCTTGAACTCGGCAGCAATCGGCTGGCGGGCGAACAACTGCTCGAACATACGGCCATAACTGTCGTATTGGTCGACCAATTCAGGGCGAAGAACATCGGTTTCCAGGATGCAGATCTGCAGCGGCATATGGGCGGTTACCTAGGGCGCAGGAGGGTTGTTTTACCAGCGCGCAAGCGTGCCTGCTGACAGGCTGCAAGGCAATAGCTGCGGGCTAAACCCGACCAATTACCCGCCCCCATCAGCGGCCTCGATAGTCACCATAAGCACCATTCACTTCTGTCGATAGCGGCGCGCGCAGATGATCTGGCCATCGGGCACTGCGCCCCACTTACCAGAGGACATAACCATGACCAGTTTTTCCGCCATCGCCAGCCTGCTTGCCGCATCGGCCTTTAACAGCAACCAGAGCGCGAGCAGCCAGCGCCAAGCCGAGAAAGTGCAAGCCGCACAACTCAAGGCTGACCAGAACCCCGCCAGATAACTGCGCCCCGCAACCAGGAGAACGCCATGAGCATCGCCCACGCGCTAAGCCACCAGAACGTCTATGGCGTGACCTACGCCACTGTCGACCGTAATGGCATCCACTTCGAGTCCGAGCTGGCTATCCAGTCGGTCGATGGCAAGTTGACCACCCTGAAGATGCCCACCGGCCTGAGCGAGCGCCAGGCCATCAGCCAACTGCTGAGCACTTGCAGGTCCTGACCTCTGGTCGCCCCAGAGGCGCTTTTAGGATCACTATTCGCTTAGCAGGCGCTGGTTGGACTTGGTGCATTGCGCCTGCTCGCGCGCACTGCCGCTCAGGCTCTCCAACTGCCCCGTGCAGGCCGCCAGATTGCTGGTTTTACGCAGGCGCAAACGCGCATCGGTATCGACCGTTATCAGGTAGGCGTGGTCGTAGCGATCCTTGTCATACCAGGCATCGATCAGCTGAGCGCTGACCACGCAGCGGTACTGGCGCTGCACGGTAAAACCCTGCATGCGATCGCGCATAAAGATGTGGTGGTAGCGCACCCAGTCCCGTTCGCGTATGCCCTGCAGCCGCGCCGCCTCGCAATCGGCCAGGGTGGTGATATCGGGCTCGTGGAGAAACACGCTCTGGGCCAGGTTGGAACCGCCCAGATTGGCCGTCGCCAGTAGATACACCCGATCCTCGGCCGCCTGCGCCATACCGGCCAGTGTCGCCAACAACAAAATAGCTGCGCGTAACATGCCCATCTCCCTGAAAAACACGCAGCCTAAACAAGCAGGCCAATAATGGCCATGGGCCATAGGAAAAAACCGCTATTGGGCCACAAGACAAGGCGGTTGAAGAGCAAACCGCCGCCAGCCAGTCGCCTGCACGCTGAAACAAAAATGCCGTTCGCCTGGGAAAGCGAACGGCATTGGGTACGCGGCTGACTGCTAGAACGTCTGGTTCTTCGCTGCTTTCTCCAGCAACAACGCCGGCGGCAGGAAGCGCTCGCCGTACTGCTCAGCCAGGTACTGGGCGCGGGCGACGAAATCCTGCACGCCGTACTGGTTGATAAACTGCAGCGCGCCGCCCGTCCAGGCGGCAAAGCCGATGCCCATGATCGAGCCGATATTGGCGTCGGCCACCGATTTGAGCACGCCCTCTTCCACGCAGCGCACGGTTTCGATGGCCTGGATAAACAGGATGCGATCACGTACGTCGATCTGCGAGATCTGCGCGTCCGGCTTCTCGAAACGCGCCTTGAGCTCCGGCCACAGGTGCTTTTTGCCCCCCGCAGGATAGTCGTAGAAGCCCGCGCCTGCCGCCTTGCCCGGCCGCTTGTACTCGCCCAGCATCATGTCGATCACCGCAAAGGCCGGATGCTCGGGGATGGATTTACCCTCGGCGGCCAGGTCCTTGATGGTCTGCTGACGGATATGGTTCATCAGGCTCATCGACACTTCATCGCTGATCGCCAGCGGGCCGACCGGCATGCCGGCCTTGCGCGCTTCGTTCTCGATCATCGCCGCGCTCACGCCTTCGCCGAGCATGGCCAGGCCTTCGTTGGTGAAGGTGCCGAATACCCGCGAGGTGAAGAAGCCGCGGCTGTCGTTGACCACGATCGGGGTCTTCTTGATCTGCATGACGTAGTCAAAGCCACGCGCCAGCGTCTCGTCACTGGTGTGCTCACCCTTGATGATTTCCACCAGCGGCATCTTGTCCACCGGGCTGAAGAAATGCAGGCCGATAAACTTGTCCTGCTTCTGCACCGCGTTGGCCAGGCCGGTGATGGGCAGGGTCGAAGTGTTGGAGGCGATTACTGCATCAGACAGCGCCGCACGCTCGGCAGCGGCAGTGACATTGGCCTTGAGGTCACGGTCTTCAAACACCGCTTCGATAATCAGATCGCAGCCGGCAAAGTCGGCATCGCTGACGGTGGGTTTGATCCGCGCCAGGATGCCATCGCGCTTGTCAGCGCTCATCTGGCCACGGCCGACTTTCTTCTCCAGCAGCTTGGCCGAGTAATCCTTGCCCTTCTCGGCGGCCTCGATGGAAATGTCCTTGAGCACCACCTCGATACCGGCCCCCGCCGACACGTAGGCAATACCGGCACCCATCATGCCGGCACCGAGCACGCCAACCTTCTTGGTCACATGGGGCTCGAAACCTTGTGGGCGCGAGCCGCCAGCGTTGATTTCATTGAGCTGGAACCAGAAGGTGCCAATCATGTTCTTCGCCACCTGGCCGGTGGTCAGCTCAGTGAAGTAGCGCGCCTCGATGATCTGCGCGGTGTCGAAGTCGACCTGGGCACCCTCGACGGCGGCGCACATGATTTTCTCCGGTGCCGGGAAGCAGCCCTTGGTCTTGTCGCGCAATACGCTCGGGGCGATGGCCAGCATCTGCGCCACATTCGGGCTCGACGGCGTGCCACCGGGAATCTTGTAGCCAGCGACATCCCAAGGCTGCTTGGGTGCCGGGTTGGCCACAATCCAGGCGCGGGCCTTGGCCAGCAGGTCATCCTTGTCGGAAGCCAGTTCATGGATCAGGCCAGCCTTGAGCGCGGCATCGGGGCGGACCTTCTTGCCTTCGGCCAGATACGGCAGGGCCTTTTCCAGACCGAGCAAACGCACCATGCGCACCACCCCGCCACCGCCAGGCAGCAGGCCGAGGGTTACTTCCGGCAGGCCGAGCTGGATGCTGGAGCTGTCCAGGGCAATACGGTGATGGCAGGCCAGGGCAATTTCCCAGCCGCCGCCCAGGGCCGCGCCATTGATCGCAGCCACCACCGGCTTGCCCAGGCACTCCAGGCGGCGCAGTTGGCCCTTGATATTGAGGATCATCTGGTAGAAGGCCGGCGCGTCGGCCTTGGTCACCTTGATCAGTTCATTGAGGTCGCCGCCGGCGAAGAAGGTCTTCTTCGCCGAAGTGACAATCACCCCGGCGATGGAATCCTTCTCGGCTTCCAGGCGCTCGACGATCTTGCCCATGGCTTCGCGGTATACCGCGTTCATGGTGTTGGCGCTCTGGCCGGGCATGTCCATGGTCAGAACGACGATATTGTCCTGGCCTTTTTCGTAACGGATGGCGTCAGTCATTTTTCTTATCTCCGCCTCAAACTCTTTCAATAATCGTGGCAATGCCCATACCGCCGCCCACACAGAGGGTGGCCAGGCCGTAGCGCAGCTGGCGCTTCTCCAGCTCGTCGAGCAGGGTGCCGAGGATGGCGCAGCCGGTCGCGCCCAGCGGATGGCCCATGGCGATGGAGCCGCCGTTGACGTTTACCTTGTCCTCGCTGACGCCCATGTCCTTCATAAACTTCATCACCACCGAGGCGAACGCCTCGTTGACCTCGAACAGGTCGATGTCATTGACGTTCAGCCCAGCCTTGGCCAGCGCCTTGCGCGTGGCCGGCGCAGGGCCGGTGAGCATGATGGTCGGATCGGTACTGGTCACCGCAGTGGCGACGATGCGCGCGCGCGGCTTCAAGCCCAGTTCCTTGCCCTTGGCGGCGCTGCCGATCAGCATCAGGGCGGAGCCGTCGACGATGCCGGAGCTGTTGCCCGGGGTGTGTACGTGGTTGATCTGCTCGACATGGCTGTAGACGCGCAGCGCAGTGCTGTCGAAACCCATCTGGCCCATCATCTCGAAGCTCGGCTTGAGCTTGCCCAGGCCCTCGAGGGTGGATTCACCACGGATAAATTCGTCGTGGTCGAGCAACACGATGCCGTTCTGATCCGTCACCGGAATCAGCGACTTGTTGAACGAGCCGTCCTTGCTGGCGCGGGCGGCTTTCTGCTGCGAGCGCAGGGCAAAGCTGTCGACGTCAGTGCGGCTAAAGCCTTCCAGGGTGGCGATCAGATCGGCGCCTATGCCTTGCGGGGTGAAATGGGTGTGCATATTGGTCGCTGGGTCCATCACCCAGGCGCCGCCATCGGAGCCCATGGGAATGCGCGACATCGATTCGACGCCACCAACTACCACCAGGTCCTCGAAACCGGAACGCACCTTCATCGCGCCCATGTTCACCGCTTCCAGACCCGAGGCGCAGAAACGGTTGAGCTGCACGCCCGACACGCTGACATCCCAGTCGGCGACCATGGCCGCGGTCTTGGCGATGTCCGCGCCCTGATCACCCACCGGCGTTACGCAGCCAAGCACGATGTCATCGACCTGGCTGGTGTCCAGGTTATTGCGCGCCTGCAGCGCCTTGAGCAGGCCGGCGATCAGGTCGACAGGCTTGACGCTGTACAGCGCCCCATCCTTCTTGCCTTTGCCGCGGGGCGTGCGCACTGCATCGAAAATAAATGCTTCGGTCATGGCGTCCTCAGACCTCCAATGGAGGGTGGCTGGCGGCGCATATCGATCGACTGCGCCTGTTGTTGTTGAGCTGGCTACACCATACGCCCTGACTTTGCAGGCTCAATGACCGAAATGCTCAGGGCTATTGACCGCTCAGCTCAGACGAACGGTCAGGTGCTCCTGCCATGCCCGCGGATGCGCTCTAGTTCAAGGCTTCGTCACGCCCCGAAGGCCCTTCGTCATAACCTGCGGGAGCAACCCCGGCAGCGCTAGCAATCAACACGTCTATAGCCCCGGGCCGGGTGCCCCTACAGTTGATTCAGGCACTGGTAATACCAGCTGCCTGAGCTGGTGCCGCCGCCGGGTTTTGCCGGGGCGGCTTGAACCACCAACGGCGTGACGCCGCGGCCCGCAGGCAGTGACAGCGAGCAGGGAAAGCCACACCAATAACAACAAGGTCAGTCGCCATGTTCAATCAAGCCAAGATTCGTCAGGCCAGCGTGATTGTATTTGCCACCACCCTGATTCTGATCCTCCCCAACCTGACCCGCCTGGTCAGCTGACGTCCCTCGTCCTGCTGCTGGGTTCGCTGCGCTGCAGCGCCTCGGCAGCAGGCTTCGCTGCGCCTCTGCCCACCCCTGAACCTGCCCCTGCAGCCCAGCCAGACCCTGTGCTAGGGTGACGCCATTGTTGGTTCAGGAGAGCACCATGCGCTCACTACTTGCCGCCCTTGGCCTGAATACCCGTCCATTACTGATCGGCCTGCTGGCCCTGCTGCTGGGCAGCCCCCTGCAGGCCGCCGAACTGCTCCTCGATATAGGGGCCGAAAGCCAGCACTGGAGCAGCGCCGAACTGCTCAAGCACCCGCAGGCGCAACAGATCGAAATCGACCAGGACGTCAGTTACAAAGGCCCCATGAGCTACCGCGCCGTACCGCTGGCGGCGCTGCTCGAGGGCGTGCAAGCCGATGAACATCTGCAACTGGTGGCCAGCGACGGTTTTGCCGCCGAACTGCCCGCCGCTCTGGTGCTCACCCCGGGCGGCAGCCAGGCCTGGCTGGCCATCGAAGACCCCAACCAGCCCTGGCCCGTTCTTGGCGTCGGCAAGCCCAGCGCCGGGCCCTTCTACCTGGTCTGGCAAAACCCCGCCGCCAGTCAGATCGGCCCGGAGCAATGGCCCTTCCAGGTGGTGGCCATTCGCAAACTGGCCCCGGTGGCGCAGCGCTTCCCGCAACTGCTACCGGCCGCCGAGGCCAGCGCCACGGTGCAGGCCGGTTTGCTGCAATACCAGAAGCACTGCATGGCCTGCCACCGCCTCAACGGCGCGGGAGACTCACAGTTCGGCCCGGACCTGAATGTGCCGTATAACCCGACGGAATATTTCAGCGGCGACTTCCTCAGCCGCTATATCCGCGACCCGCAAAGCCTGCGGCACTGGCCACAGGGCAAGATGCCGGGGTTTTCTCTTGAGGTATTGAATGAGCAGGAGCTGGCGGAGTTGATCGAATATCTGGGGCATATGGTGGGGCGCAAGGCGGTGCCTTGAAGGCTGGCGCAGCCTGCCTGCTGGGAGCCGGAGACGGGTGAGCCGGATGGGTCGGGCCGCGTAGATCGGGCCGCGCAGGTTGAGCAACGCGATACCGATCAAATCGCCAGGGTGGAAAACGCTTCGCGGTTTTCCACCCTACGGATGGTAGGCCGTTGTTTTTGGCTATGACCCAATGACCTGTTGCAAGCAGTTTGCGTGGGTTAGCCGCATGCCTCGATTGCCAAGGATCACGCGACTCGGAACGCGGCGTAACCCACCATCGGCGCAACGCGTTCCATTGGCTGGTGGGTTACGTGGCGCTCAAGTATCGCGTCGGTTGATCAACCGCGGGGCTGCGCCACTCACCCACCCTACTGCTGCACCAGCAGCAACGGTGACACATCCACCCGCGCGTGCATCTGCTCGCAGCCACCGCCACGACGCATGCCGCGAACCGGGCAGGCGTCGAGGTAGTCCAGACCCACGGCCAGTTTCAGGTGGCGTTCGGGTTTGGCCAGGCAGTTGGTCACGTCGAAGCTGTACCAGGCACCGTCCAGCCAGGCCTCGGCCCAGGCGTGGCTGGCCAGGTGATCTGCGCTGTCGGCAAACAGGTAGCCGGACACATAGCGCGCCGGGATGCCCAGGCTGCGGGCGCAGGCGAGGAAGGCATGGGTGTGATCCTGGCACACGCCCTTGCCGCTGGCGAAGGCTTCCGCGGCGCTGGTTTCCACCGCAGTGGTGCCGGGCTGATAGCTGATATGGGCATTGAGGGCATGCATCAGGTCGATCAGGCTGCTGCGGTCGTGGCGGCGGTTGCTCTGACGCAGGGCAAATTCGCGCAGGGCCTCGTCGGCGCTGGTCAGGCGGGTAAAGCGCAGAAACGGCAGCGGCGACTGGCTTTCATGTTCGGCTTCGCGCGCTTCGTCGATATCCACCTGGCCGCGGGCACCGATCACGATGGATTCGTGGGGTTCATCCAGGGTCAGCACATGGAGGATATTGCCGTAGGGGTCGAGCTGGGCTCGCACCGGCCGCGGCAGCTTCAGCTCCCAGCTGAGTACCTGCTGGCGCTCGCTGTCGTGAGGAGTCAGGCGCAGATACTGGATGCTGTTGCGCACCTGGTCTTCGTAGCGATAGACGGTGTCGTGGCTGATTGACAGTCTCATGCGACCTCCAGATAGGACGTTTGAATGGCTTGACCCAGCTGGCGCACCAGCAGGATGAAATCGGTGAGCCAGGCATGCAGGCCTTCGTCGAGTACTTCGTTGATGCTGGTGTAGCGCAGCCGCGCTTCCAGTTCGGCGGCCAGGCGCTGGGCCGGGCGGCCGTTGTCGCCGGGCAGGCTGGCGAGCATCAGGCTGAGTTCGTCCATGCAGGCGCGCAGTGAGCGCGGTACATCGGCACGCAACAAGAGTAGTTCGGACACCTTGCGCGTGCCCGGCGAGCCGCGGTAGATCTCGGCGAAGGCCTCGAAGGAAGACAGTGCACGCAGCAGCGCGGTCCACTGGTAGTAGCTGCGCGCCGGACGGCCGTCGACTTCGTCGATGTCCTCGCCGAGCATCTCGTAGCGCGCATCGAGCAGGCGCAGGGTGTTGTCGGCGCGCTCGATAAAGGTGCCCAGGCGGATAAAGCGGTAGGGGTCGCCGCGCATGATGGTGCCGAAGGTGGCCCCGCGGAACAGGTGCGAACGCTCCTTGACCCACTCGCAGAAACTGCTGATGCCGTAGCGGCCGAAGCCCTGCTCGGAGATACCACGCATCTCCAGCCAGGTGGCGTTGATGTTCTCCCACATATCGGCGGTGATCCGCCCGCGCACGGCGTGGGCGTTGCTGCGTGCGGCCTGCAGGCAGCAGTAGATGCTCGCCGGGTTTTGCGGGTCGAGGGCGAAGAAGTGCAGCATGCGCTCGGCATGCAGCGGCCCGTGCAGGGCCAGGTAGTCGTCCAGGGTGCCGGTGATCAGCAGCGGCAGGGCCAGTTCTTCCAGGCCATCGCCACGGCCGTCCTGGGGCATCAGCGACAGCGAATAGCTGACTTCAAGCATGCGCGCGAGGTTCTCGGCACGCTCCAGATAACGCGACATCCAGTACAGATCGGAAGCAGTTCTACTCAGCATGCTCAGTCCTCCACCACCCAGGTGTCCTTGGTTCCGCCGCCCTGCGACGAGTTGACCACCAGCGAGCCTTCGCGCAGCGCCACACGGGTCAGGCCGCCAGGGACGATGCGGGTTTCCTTGCCGGAGAGGACGAAGGGACGCAGGTCGATATGGCGTGGCGCGATGCCGTTGTCGACAAAGGTCGGGCAGGTCGACAGACACAGGGTCGGCTGGGCGATATAGGCCGCCGGGTTGGCCTTGAGGCGCTCGCGGAAGTTCTCGATCTCGGCCTTGCTCGCCGCCGGCCCGACCAGCATGCCGTAGCCGCCGGAGCCCTGGGTTTCCTTGACCACCAGGTCGCCCAGGTTGGCCAGCACATGGGACAGGTCGGCGGGTTTGCGACACTGCCAGGTCGGCACGTTCTTGAGGATCGGTTCCTCGGTCAGGTAGAAGCGGATCATCTCGTCGACATAGGGGTAGATCGACTTGTCGTCCGCCACCCCGGTGCCGATGGCGTTGGCCAGCACCACGTTGCCGCTGCGGTAGCAGGCCAGCAGGCCGGGCACGCCGAGCATGGAGTCCGGGTTGAAGGCCAGGGGGTCGAGGAAGGCATCGTCGAGGCGGCGATAGATCACGTCCACCTGCTTGGCCCCGGCGGTGGTGCGCATAAACAGCTTGTCGTCGCGCACAAACAGGTCCGCGCCCTCGACCAGTTCCACACCCATTTCGCGAGCAAGGAAGGCGTGTTCGAAGTAGGCGCTGTTGAAGCGCCCCGGGGTCAGCACCACAACGTTGGGGTTGTCCAGCGGGCTGGAGCTTTTCAGCGTGTCGAGCAGCAGATTCGGGTAGTGATCGATGGGAGCCACGCGCTGGGCGGCGAACAGCTCGGGGAACAGGCGCATCATCATCTTGCGGTCTTCGAGCATGTAGCTGACGCCGCTGGGGGTGCGCAGGTTGTCTTCCAGCACGTAGTAGCTGCCGTCGCCATCGCGCACCAGATCGACCCCGGAGATATGGGCGTAGAGATCGCGGTGCAGATTGAGGCCCTGCATGGCGATCTGATACCCCTCGTTGGCCAGCACCTGCTCGGCGGGGATGATCCCGGCCTTGATGATGTGCTGGTCGTGGTAGAGATCGGCGAGGAACATGTTCAGTGCCTGCACCCGCTGGATGCAGCCGCGCTCGACCACACGCCACTCGCTGGCGGGGATGCTGCGCGGGATGATATCGAAGGGGATCAGCCGCTCGGTGCCCTGGTCATCGCCATACAGGGTGAAGGTGATACCAGCGCGGTGAAACAGCAGATCCGCCTCGCGGCGACGCTGGGCCAGCAGTTCATCCGGCGTGTCGGCCAGCCAGCGGGCAAAGGTTTGATAGTGCGGGCGGACTGCGCCGCTCGCGTCGTACATTTCGTCATAAAAGGTGCGGGCCATGCCGTACTCCTTGTCACCCGGACATAGAGTCAGCTTTGCAAGGGCCGCGCCAGAGGCAACAAGCCTTAAATATCAATGACTTGAATATCCACCCCGAGATTAACGCACCAAAGATGTGCAAGCCCGTGACCAGTCAGTCGCGCACGCGCCTTTTTAAGGCGTGCACCTGGGTATCGCGCAGGGTGCGCCGTGCGCACCGGTGCAGGTCTCGGTCACTGGGGGCGTACAGCACGCGGCGTTATCAAAATCAGGCAGGGTGGATAGCGCTGCTTTTATCCACCACAGGGCAAACGATGCTGGATGGGTAAAACGCCATCCACCCTCCCCCGGATGTCAAAGCCCAGCCAGCCGCAGCCAGTGCCGATAGAAACCTTTGGCCACGCGGTTCAGTTCGGCGACCTTGGCGGGCAGGTCTGCCAGCATCTGCACCCTGCTCTGCTGGCTGGCCTGGCTGTCATCCAGCAGGTGGTGCCAGTCGTCGAGCCATTCACGCACCAGGGCCTCGGTCATTTCCGGGTGCCCCTGCAGGGCCAGCACCTTGTCGCCCCAGGCAAAGGCCTGATTGCTGCACCAGGGGCTGGCAAGCAAGGGCTGCGCGCCCTCGGGAATGGCGAAGCTGTCGCCATGCCATTGGAACATCGGAAACTCGGCGGGCAGGTGGGCCAGCCAGGGGCTGTTGGCGGCCTCCGGCTGGCGGCTGAGGGTCTGCCAGCCGCTTTCGGTATAGGGCATGCGGGTGATTTCCGCGCCCAGGGCCTTGGCCAGCAGCTGGCCGCCCAGGCAGTGACCAATCAGCGGGATCTCGCGGCGGATCAGCTGTTGCAACGCCGCCACTTCGGTCTGCAGCCAGGGCAACGGGTCGTTGACGCTCATCGGTCCGCCCATGATGGCCACGGCCCTGGGCCGCTCCAGATCGATGCCGTCCAGCTCGCCCAGGTCGACGCGCAGCACCCTGAACGAGCAGCCAGCCTGCTCCAGCACCTGGCCCAGATGGCCCGGCGGGCAGTAATCGATATGGGTAAAAATCAGAACATCGCTCATGGCTACAGGCCTGTCGGTCTCAGCGCTATCGGGTTGCGCATGGGCCAGGCAGTCTGCAGGAAGGCGGGATTGAGGTCGAGGGACGGCAGATAAAACATCGGCCAGCTAAGCTGGCCGATGGGTTCAAGGCTGCAGGTTCTTTACCTCCTGCGTAACGCCCCAACCGTCCAGTTTGCCGCCAAGCGGTGCAACCACGGACTCCAGATCATGCTCGAAGTCACCAATGCCGTGGTAGGTGGCAAACATTACCTTACTGACTTGCAGGTGCCATACACCGTCATCACGCTCGGTCACCAGGGCGTGTAAAGATTCACCACGAAATTTGCGGGTCGCCATGCGGGCCCGCTCCTCGTCAGGGAAAATGGCGTAGAACTCGATGGGATGGAAGCTGGCAAAGTCGAAGCCACCCTCCTTCATCCGCCGTAAAACCCCGTTACTGACATCATCGTGCAAGGCTGTGCTCATGAAGTGACCTCCTCAGGCGATGGATTAACTACTTTCCCATTGCAACCGCCAGAAACCGGCGGTGTCGCGGCACAAGTCGCTGAGCCGCCCGAGATTCAAGCAAGGAGCTGCTTGATGTGTCATAAGCCAGTCCTGAAACCAGGGCTGGTCGACGCCGGGCTGTTCAGGGCGAACAGACCGGAAGCGTCACTTGCAGACTAGCCCTATCCAGAGCACTTTGCCCAGCAAAACTTGCTGGGCCAGCCAGCGTCAGTCACGGCTAAGCCCGCGCATGATCAAGCGACTGACCCAGGCCGGGGTCAGCTGCCCCGCCCAGTACATCAGTTTGAACTGCAGGCTGACCGGGCGATGCACCGCACTGCTGTGGGCCTGCTGCCAGGCCGCCTCGGCAATATCCTCGGCCTGCAGCTTGACCCCCAGGCGCTGTAGCACCGGGGCCTGGAACTGCTGGTTATTGAGCATGGGCGTGCTGACAAAGGGCGGCATCAGGTCGCCGACCCGGATGCCGTGGCGCGCCCATTCCAGGTCCAGCGCCTCGGTCAGCCCACGCACGGCGAACTTCGAGGCCGAATAACTGGCCAGATGCGGCACGCCATAGACGCCCGAGGCCGAGCCCATATTGATGACCTGGGCAGCGGGTGTGACGCGCAGGTAGGGAAAGGCGGCGTGGGTCATCTGCAGCAGCCCGAGCACGTTGATCTGCAGAATGCGTGCATGCTCGGCCGCCTCGATCTCCTCGAAATGGCCGCAGCGCAGAATTCCAGCGCAGTTGAACAACAGACGCAGCTTGCCGCCATGCAGGGCGCAGAAATCCGCCAGGGCGACCTTGACGGCTGCCGGGTCGGCCACATCCAGCTCGGCATGCCAGACATTGCCCAGCTCGGCCGCCAGTGTCGCCAGGGCCTGATGATCGATATCCAGCAGGCCTACCTGCCAGCCCTGGCGGTGGAACAGCCGCGCAGTCGCCGCGCCAATGCCCGAGGCCGCGCCGGTAATCAGGATATTGTTCATTCAGCAGCCTCGCTGACGCAGAAAGCTCACCACTTCGGCCAGGGCAAAATCCGCCGCCTTGAGCATGCCGGCGTGGGCCTGGAACACGTGCCACAAGCCCGGATAACGCTGCAGACGCACATCCACACCTGCAGCCCTGGCCTTGTCGGCAAAACGCAGGCTGTCGTTACGCAGAATTTCGTCTTCGCCCACCTGGATCAGCAGTGGGGCCAGGCCGTGCAGATCGGCAAACTGCGGCGACAGGCCAGGGTCGTCATGGGCCAGTCCGGCCGGGCAATACAGCGCCAGGGCCTGTTCCACCCACTTGCGATGGATCAGCGGATCCCCCGCCGGCGGTTCGTGCAACTGCGTGCCGGTAAAGTCGGTGACCGGCGAGAAACACACCAGCGCCGCCGGTTGCGCCAGGCCCAGGTCGCGCAGGTGCAGGCTGGTGATCAGGCTCAGGTTGCCGCCGGCCGAATCGCCGCCGATCACGATCTGCTCAGGCTTGTAGCCCAGTTCGATCAGCGCCTGGAACGCTGCTACGGCGTCCTCACGGGCGGCCGGGTACTGATGCTCCGGGGCCAGGCGGTAATCCAGGGCGCAGACCTCCATCTGCCCGCGCTTGGCCAGATTGGAGCAGATCGCCCGGTGGGTATTCGGCCCGCCGATCAGGTAGGCCCCGCCATGCAGATACAGCAGCACAGTACCGCGGCCACTCTGCGGTTTTTGCCATTGTCCGCCTTGCGGCTTGTGCCACTCGCAGGGTCGCCCGGCCAGGGTGCCGGTGCTGCGCGTGATGCCACGGGGAGCCGGGCTGACCGCCGTCAGCAGCCGCAGCACCGCGCGCTGCCCGGCAATCGGCATGGGCGGGCGCACCAGGCCGCGAAACAGCAGGCGCAGACTGCCGCGCAGCATTGTGCGCAGCAGCGCCTGTTCGACGGCGGGCGGAGTGAATTCAGCGGGTGCATTCATAGTCGTTCAACTCCGGCGCGCGGGTCAGGTGGCGATAAGCAAAGGTATAGCCCGGCCAGTTATTGGTACTTTTACCGGTGGCGGTCTTGTACCAGCTGGTGCAGCCCTGCTCCCATATCGTTCGATGTGAATGGGCCTGAATCCACTGGTTATAGTCCTGCTGCACCGAAGCTTTGACATCCAGATAGCGTAGGCCCTGATCACGCAGCAGATCGATGCAGCCCAGCACATAGCGGAACTGGCTCTCGAGCATATAAATGATCGAGTTATGCCCCAGGTTGGTATTGGGCCCGTAGAGAATAAACAGATTGGGAAAGCCACTGACGCTGATGCCCTTGTAGGCTTCAGCCCCGTCGCGCCAGGCCTGGTTCAGCTCGCGCCCACCGAGCCCGCGAATCTGCATGGGGGCGAGAAACTCCGTGGCGGTAAAGCCGGTGCCGTAGATCAGCACATCGCAGGGGTGTTCCCGGCCGTCGGCGGTTACCAGCGAGTGCTCGCGGACCTGGCTGATCGCCTCGCCGACCACCTGCACATTGGCCTGGGCCAGCGCCGGTAAATAGTCATTGCTGATCAGGATGCGCTTGCAGCCCATGGGGTAATCCGGCTGCAGCTGCGCACGCAACTGAGGGTCGCGAATGTGCCGACGCAGATGACGCTCGAAGCTCAAGCGCATCGGCTTCATCAGCCAGGGCATGCTGATAAAGGCTAGCCCGCGGGTTTCGTGCTGGATGTACTTGAGCATACGGTCGATACGCTGCAGCCAGGGCAGGCGACGCATCACGGCCAGCTCCCAGGCGCGATAGGCCCGGTCCGGCTTGCTCAGCACGTAGGCCGCCGAGCGCTGGAACAGCTTCAGCTCGGCCACCTGAGGCTGGATCTGCGGCACAAACTGAATCGCCGAGGCTCCGGTGCCGATCACCGCCACGCGCTTGCCCGTCAGATCCAGATCATGCCGCCAGCGCGCCGAGTGGAAAGCCTCCCCCTGAAACTGCTCGATACCGGGCAGGCTTGGGTAGGCCGGGCGATTGAGTTGCCCACAGGCGCTGATCAGCAGCTCGGCGCTCAGCTCCTCGCCGTTGCCCAGGGTCACCCGCCAGAGCGCGGCGGCCTGATCGAAGCTCGCCGACAGCACCTCGGCATTGCAGCGGATACGCGGGCGCAGACGGTACTTGGCCACGCAGTGCTGCATATAGGCGTGAATTTCCGCCTGAGGGGCAAACTTGCGGCTCCAGTCGGTTTTTGGCTCGAAGGAAAACGAATAGAGGTGCGAAGGCACATCGCAGGCCGCCCCCGGGTAACTGTTGTCGCGCCAGGTGCCACCGATATCGGCAGCCTTCTCCAGGATCAGAAAATCCTCGATACCGGCCTGCTGCAAGCGAATGGCCATGCCCAGGCCGGCAAAGCCGCTGCCGATAATCAACACGCGCAAGGGTGCTGCCGAGCGGGAACTGTTATGCATTGTTATCTCCCCAATCGCATCTGTTTGACAGCACAGGATGCTACTTGCCTGGGTAGACAAAGGTTATGGCATAGCCGGACAACAGATTGTGACTTTCGGACAGAACGTCCGATCGCGGCAGGCCGGGGCTCTACCGAGTAAAGCCGAATGCCCGGAAAACTGCATATTTCCGCAAGATCGAAGGCGTACAGGGCGCGGGTCAGAAATGGCGCAGTGCGCCGCTCATCCCTGCGCCGTAACGGCTACCAGAACTTCCACCAGCGCTTGGGCCGCGTCACGCGGTTGCCGGTGTAGGCCTTCTGGGAAAACTTGGGAAACTCGCCAAACACTTCGGGCAGCCGGTAGTTGTCCAGGCTGTAGCCGTTGTCCAGCGCCTCCTGGTAATAGCGGTCGAAGAGGCTCTGCAGGTCCTTGCGCGGGTGCGCCATGATCTGACCATCGAACCAGTGCTTGCGCCCTTCCCCGGCCAGACGCGGCACCGAAAGAGCGTGGGAGAACTGGGTGCCCATATCCGAGTAGTGGAGGATCTTGATCTGCTCGATCGGGCTGTTCTCGCCGTCGATATTGTTGTACTCGGTGTCAAACGGCTGGATCACCCCGGTATTGACCTTGTAGTACTTCTTGAGTTGCTGATGGACCTCCGGCCGGCTCTTGATCTCCTCGATCGCCGGCAGGTGTTTTTCCGCCGCGGCGCAGTCCCACATCGACACGCAGAAGCGCCAGGACTCCTGCCCGCCCTTGGCCATGACCACCTTGCCGGGCTCGAAGGGCAGTTGCCAAAGCTCGGCCAGGTCGCACAGAACGATCACGTCCGTGTCCATATAGATGGCCTTGCCCTGGTAGCCGCAGTAGGCCGGAATGCCCCAGCGAAACCCTGAGAACGGCGTGGCCCAGGCTTCGCTGCGCCAGCCCTGCTGCTGCGCCGGGTTGGAATACCAGAAGCTCTGCGGGTCGCGGGAAAGCTGCATCCAGTGGATCTCGACCGGCAGGGAGCAGTGTTTGCGGATGCTGTAGTCCAGCACCATCATCTGTTCCAGATCACAGTCGTTGGGGTCGCAGCCAACGAATACCTTGATTACTTCCTGCATACCCTGGGGTTCCTCTGCCACTGCCTGGCTCCGCTAAAACCTGATGCGCACCAGCCTGGGGAGCCGAACGCAAATTTCGGCGTACGCTAATGCTTTGCCGCCGGCAGATCAAGCAGACAGCCGCCTGGCCGGCCTTGGCGTGGCGGCCCGGAGCTGTGGCATAGTCAGCCACTTCCTTGTGACTTTCGGCCAGACGCATGCCCCGCCCTGCCCCCAGCGTCTCCAGACGCAGCATCACCAGCGCGCAACTGCTCACCCAGGTGGGCCTGGAATTTGGCCTGAGCTTGGAAACCTGCCTGCGGGACTGCGGCCTGACGCCGTTGCAACTGGCCGAGCCGCTGGGCGAGATCGCCCCACAGCAGGAACTGCAGCTGATCGCCAACCTGGTGGCGGCCCTGCCCGGCGTGCCGGACCTGGGCCTGCAGGCCGGCCTGCGCTACCGGCTGATCACCTATGGCATCTGGGGTTATGCCCTGCTCAGCAGCCAGGACTTTCGCCAGGCCGCCGAACTGGGGCTGCGCTACCTCGACCTGACCTACGCCTTTAGCCATATCCGCCTGAGCGAAGATCACGACCATGCCCACCTGCACTTCGATGACGCGCACCTGCCGCCAGACCTGCGCGGCTTTCTGGTGCTGCGCGATGCGGTGGCGGTAATGGTGATCCAGCGCGAGCTGACCGGCACCGCCCTGCCCCTGAGCCGCGTGCAATTGCGCATGAGTGCGCCCCGCCAGCCTGCGGCCTTTATCGAGCAGTTTGGCCTGCTGCCAGAATTTGCCAGCTCGGAAAACCGCATCAGCTTTGCCCGACACTGGCTCGATGCACCGCTGCCCCACGCCAACGCCCCGATGACCAGACTGTGCGAACAGCAATGCCAGGCCCTGCTGGCGCAACGTCAGGTGCGCAGCGGGCTGGCCGGCCAGGTGCGCGATCGCCTGCTCAGCACTCCGGGCCGCCTGGCCGATATGGAACAGGTCGCCAGCGAGCTGCAGCTCAGCAGCCGCACCCTGCGCCGCCGCCTGGAACAACAGGGCAGCAGCTTCCGCCAGCTGCAGGAAGAAGTGCGCCAGGCCCTGGCCGAAGAGCTGCTGGCCACTGGCGGCCTAAGCCAGGAGGAAATCGCCGAACGCCTCGGTTACAGCGAAGTGTCGAACTTCGTGCATGCCTTTCGGCGCTGGAAAGGACTGCCCCCGGGCCAGTACCGCCGCAGCCTGCGCTGAACGCTGCCAGAGCTGGCCAGGAGCAGCAAGAAGTAGGGTGCGCCGTGTGCACCGCCCATGCGCGAACGTTGGATTAAAACCTTAAAGACCGGGATGGAACTGTTTGAAAGTCAGTTCGGCGCTGACAAGCACCCCGACGGCGGTTATCGTCCTGCCATGAACCTGTCCCCCGCCCCCCTACTGCTCGACTACCAGCCGCCCTGGCAGTGGCAGCAATTCCACGGTCATTTCGCCCTGCGCGCCCTGGCCGGGGTCGAAAGCCTGCAGCCGCGCAGCTACGCACGCAGCGTGCTGCTCGATGGCCGGCGTGGCTGGTTCCGCGTGCAAGTGCTGGATGATCAACACGCGCTGCAGTTGCAGTACAGCGCAACGCTGGAGCCCTGCCTGCCTACGCTGATTGCCCGGGTCCGCAAGATGTTCGACCTCGACTGCCAGCCGCAACAGATAGCCGCGCACCTTGCCGCCGACCCGCAACTCGCTGCGCTGGTCGCCCGCAACCCCGGCCTGCGCCTGCCCACCGCCTTCGAGCCGTTCGAGCAGGCGGTGCGCGCCATCGTCGGCCAGCAGGTCACGGTCAAGGCCGCGGTGACCATCACCGGCCGTCTGGTCACGCGCCTGGGCGAGCCCCTGCAGTTTGCCGATGCGGTAGAGATTCAACGATTGTTCCCCAGCGCGGCGGCCATCGCCGAAGCCAATCTGGAGAATATCGGCATGCCCGGTAAACGGGTGCAGACCCTGCAGCACTTCGCCGCCCAGGTGGCCAGCGGCGCACTGCAGCTGGATCTGCACGACGGTTGCGCGGCCTTGCTCGAACGTCTCTGCGCGCTGCCCGGCATCGGCCCCTGGACCGCGGAATATATCGCCCTGCGCGCCTTCGGCGAGGCCGACGCCTTCCCCGCCAGCGATCTGGGCCTGCTCAAGGCACCGCTCTGGGGGCCGGACGGTATCGAGGCCAAACAGCTCAAGGCCCGTGCCGAAGCCTGGCGACCCTGGCGCGCCTACGCCGCGGCGCACCTTTGGCATAACTACTCGGAGGGCTGAACCGATGTTCTACCGCTACCACGACAGCCCTATCGGCCGCCTGCTGCTAAGCGGCGATGCCAGCGGCCTGCAGCAGGTGCTGATGGATATCGACGACAAGCCCTGGCTAATCGCCGAGCAGTGGCGCAGCGCCAGCACTGAGCTGGACCAGGTGTGCAGGCAGCTGGACGAGTACTTCGCCGGACGCCGGCAACGCTTCGAACTGCCCCTGGCACCGCAGGGCACGGCGTTCCAGAAGGCCGTATGGCAGGCACTGCTGCAGATTCCATTCGGCCAGACCAGTTGCTACAGCGCCCTGGCCGCGCAGATCGAACGGCCCAAGGCGGTGCGCGCGGTCGGCGCAGCCAATGGGGCCAACCCGATCGCCATCATCATCCCCTGCCACCGGGTCATCGGCCGCGATGGCAGCCTCACCGGCTATGCCGGCGGCCTGCCGCGCAAGGCCCTGCTGCTCAAACTGGAAGGTGTGCAGCTGCCGGAGCAGAAGCTGCTGGGGTTCTAAATATCAGGGGGGAGGAATCCGTGCCAACACCTGGGCCGGTGCACTGAGCGGTAGAGCGAGGATCAGGCCTTCACCCGAGGCAGGATAAATCCGGCTCAGGGCGGTGATATTGACCTGGTGCGACACCAGTACCAACGGCGCGCCGCGGGCCAGGCGGTTGACCGCCTCAATCAGTTGCCGGGTCTGCTCGCCGGCCCGCGCCTGTGTCACGAAAAAGGAGTCCAGCGCCGGCAAGGGTTCGACGGCAGCCAGGCCCATCTCCTGTGCGGTATCCAGAGCCCGACACCAACGACTGCTGAGTATTCGTGGGCGCTCGATACGCTGGCTGCGCAACAGCTGACCCCAGCGCTGCGCCTGCTCACGGCCGATCTGATCGAGATTGCGCTGAGTGCGGCAGTCACCCAGCTGGAAATTCGCCGGATCACCCGTGCCGGGCGCGGTGGCATGGCGCAACAGCAGAACGGCGCGGCCTTCACGCAGCGCCGTCCAGGCGTGCTCATCGCTGGCCTGGACCGTGCCGCTCAGCAGGCACAGCGCCAAAAGCCACGCGCCGGCCTTAGAACTTGACCGTGCCACGGGGCCCCATCAACGCCCAGATGATCAGGCCGATCACCGGCAGCAATACGATCAGCAATATCCACAACACCTTGATGCCTGTTTCGGCGTTGCTTTTGATGACGCTGAGAATCGCCCAGATATCCAGGGCCAGAATGACCAAGCCCAGTAAACCGTTAAAAGTGGAACCCATGTTGAATCTCCTGAGTGTGGGGGGGCGCGGATTAGTTAGCAGTCATCCAGCCCGGCAATGCTTGCGACCAGTGCATCATCGGCGGGTTCGGCGACCGGCAGCTGAGCGCTGTCGAATAGACGCAACAGAGTAACCCGCGGCTGCTCACCGGTGTCGAACCAATGCAGGGTGGCGGCCGGCAGTTGCACCAGGTCGTTCTTCTCGCACAGCAGAGCATAGACATAGTCGTCGATGTGCAGGCAAAGCAGGCCGCGACCCGCCAGGCAGTAATGCAGCTGCGCCACGTCATAGCGCTGCGCCGTGGGCAGGCTGGTCCGCGGACCGTGCTGATAACGGGGTTCGGTACGCTGGCTGAGCACATCGAAACTGGCGAAGCCATGCTCGCTCATCAGTTGGTCGAGCTGGACGCGACAGGCCGCGATCACCTCATCGACCGCGCTGCCGGCCTGCACAGGCACCGATACCGGCAGCTGGGTGAACTGCACGCCGACCGCGGCCAGGGTGCTGGCGATGTCTTCGGCGTGGGTCAGCAGCTTGTTCGGCGCTTCGGGTGAGGACTGGTGATAGACGATCAGGCTGCTCATGGTCGGGTTCTCGTACTCTCGATAAGGGCTGCAATGGGCGCTTCAGGGCTGCTCTTCGCGCATATAGATGACAGTAATCAAGGCCGCTGCCAGCACGATCAGGCTGGCGATGGCGAAGGTCCAGGCTGGCCCCAGGGTATTCCAACTGTAGCCGGAATACAGTGCGCCCAGGGCACCGCCCACCCCGGCCAGGGTGGCATACAGGGCCTGGCCCTGGCCTTGCTGGCGGTCGGCAAAGCTGCGCTGGACGAAGTGAATGGCCGCCGCATGGAAACTGCCGAAGGTCGCCGCGTGCATCAACTGGGCGAACAGCAACACCGGCAGATAATCGGCCAGGTTGCCCAGCAGCAGCCAGCGCACAGCGGTGATCAGAAAACTGGCCAGCAGCACGCTGCGCAGCGAATAGCGGGCGAGCAGCCTGGCCATGACCATAAACAGCACGATCTCGGCCAGCACCCCCAGGGCCCAGAGCTGGCCGATCAACCCGCGCGAGTAGCCGAGGCTCTCCAGATGCAGGGTCAGAAAGGTGTAATAGGGGCCGTTGCTCAGCTGCATCAGGCCGACGCTCAGGTAGAAGGCGAGAATCCCCGGCCGTCGCAATTGCTGGAGAAAGCCACCCTGGTCCTGGGTATTGGGGCGCATCTGCGGCTGGGCGTTGGGCACCCACCAGCTGCTCAGCACGATACCGCCCATGATCAGGATCAGCGCCCAGGGGTAGGCGTCCAGGCTGAGCAGCTCGAACAGCTTGCCCAGGCCCACCACCGCGACGATAAAGCCGATGCTGCCCCACAGGCGGATCTGGCTGTAGCGCGTGGCCTGTTCCTTGAGGTGGGCAAAGGTGATCACCTCGAACTGCGGCAGCACCGCGTGCCAGAAGAACGCGTGCAAGGCCATGATCAATGCCAGCCAGGCGTAGCTCTGGCTGATAAAGATGCCGGCAAAGCACAGCAGCGTGCAGATCGCGCCGAAGCGCACGATGGCCAGGCGGCGACCGCTGTAATCCCCCAGCCAGCCCCACAGATTCGGCGCGATGCAGCGCATCAGCATGGGAATGGCGATCAGCTCGCCGATCCGCGCGGCGGAAAACCCCAGGTGATCGAAATACAGCGCGAGAAACGGCGCGGTGGCACCGAGCAGGGAGAAATAGAAGAAATAGAAACCGGACAGCCGCCAGTATGGCAATGCCGGGCTCATGCTGTGCATAAACCCGGAACCCTGCTGCGGGACGCGGTTGGCCGCGCAGCAATGCTCATCACAGCTGTGGCAGTACCGGCGTGCTGACCCGCACATCGGCATTCTGCGCACGGTGGCGCAGCAGATGGTCCATCAGCACGATGGCCATCATTGCCTCGGCAATCGGTGTGGCGCGGATGCCCACGCAGGGGTCGTGGCGGCCCTTGGTGATGATATCCACCGGGTTGCCGTCGACATCGATGGAACGCCCCGGCGTGGTGATGCTGGAAGTGGGCTTGAGCGCCAGATGGGCAACAATCGGCTGGCCACTGGAGATGCCGCCGAGAATGCCGCCGGCGTTATTGGAGAGGAAACCCTCTGGGGTCATCTCGTCACGGTGCTCGGTGCCGCGCTGCGCCACGCTGGCGAAACCCGCGCCGATTTCCACGCCCTTGACCGCGTTGATGCTCATCAGCGCATGGGCCAGTTCGGCGTCCAGACGGTCGAAAATCGGCTCGCCCAAGCCGGGCATTACGCCTTCAGCGACCACGGTGATCTTCGCACCGACCGAATCCTGATCACGGCGCAGCTGGTCCATATAGGCTTCCAGCTCCGGCACCTTGTCCGGGTCGGGGCTGAAGAAGGCATTCTGCTCGACCGACTCCCAGCTCTTGAACGGAATCTCGATGGGGCCGAGCTGGCTCATATAGCCGCGAATCACGATGCCCTGGGTGGCCAGGTACTTCTTGGCGATGGCACCGGCGGCCACGCGCATGGCGGTCTCGCGCGCAGAACTGCGGCCACCACCGCGGTAGTCGCGGATGCCGTACTTGTGGTGGTAGCTGTAATCGGCGTGGGCCGGGCGGAAGGAGTTCTTGATCGCCGAGTAGTCCTTGGATTTCTGGTCGGTATTGCGGATCAGCAGGCCGATCGAGCAACCGGTGGTCTTGCCTTCGAATACCCCGGCGAGGATTTCCACCACATCGTCTTCCTGACGCTGGGTGGTGTGGCGGCTGGTGCCCGGCTTGCGCCGGTCGAGGTCGCGCTGCATGTCCTCCAGGGAAAGTTCCAGCCCCGGCGGGCAGCCGTCAACGATGGCGACCAACGCCGGGCCATGGCTTTCGCCCGCGCTGGTGACAGTGAACAGCTTGCCGTAGGTATTGCCGGACATGTGCAAAGGCTCCGCAAGAATCGACTACAGACCGGGCGCATACCCGCGCCCGGCCTCGTTAAATAAGGCGGCGAGTATACCCTTTGGCGTCCATTGAGTTCATCCTCGAACCTTAGCCTTGGAAAAACGTCGAAATGCTCCCGCCCTTGCAGTGTCCCGCCATGTTTCGAGCCCTTCTAGTGACCCTCCCCCTGCTTGCCGGCCTGGCCCAGGCCGCCCCCAATACCCTGGAGCAACGCCCACTCAGCCTGGAAACCGCCCAGGGCACGCTGCATGGCACCCTGCTCCAGCCGCGCAGTGACGAGCCGCTGGCCGTGGCCCTGCTGATCGCCGGCTCCGGGCCGACCGACCGGGATGGCAACAACCCCGCCGACGGCCATAACGACAGCCTCAAGAAGCTGGCCCAGAACCTGGCCCGACACGGCATCGCCAGCCTGCGCTACGACAAGCGCGGCGTGGCCGCCAGCCGTGCGGCGACGCCCAACGAACGCGACCTCAACGTCGATGCCTACGTCGCCGACGCGGTAGCCTGGGGGCGGCTGCTCAAGCGTGACAAGGCCTTCGACCGGCTGATTTTGATCGGCCACAGCGAAGGCGCACTGATCGCCAGCCTGGCCGCGCCACAGGCCGGGGCCGACGCCCTGGTGACATTGGCCGGCAGCGCGCGGCCGATCGACCGGGTGCTGCGCGAGCAACTGTCCTATCGCCTGCCACCGCCCCTGCTGGCGCAGAGCAACCGGCTGCTCGACAGCCTGCTGGCCGGGCAGACCAGCACCCAGGTGCCCGACGCCCTGCGAGTGCTGTTCAGACCCAGCGTCCAGCCCTATCTGATTTCGCTGTTCAAACAGCATCCCGCCGAAGCCTTCGCCAGGCTGAAAATGCCCGCACTGATTGTCCAGGGCAGCCATGACATCCAGGTCAGCGTCGCCGATGCCCAGGCCCTGCACGCCGCCAAGCCGGATGCCGAGCTGCTGATAGTGCCCGGCATGAACCATGTTCTGCGCATCGTGCCGCTAGCCATGCCGGCGCAACTGGCCAGCTACAACAACCCTCGGCTACCCTTGGCGGGCGTGCTCGGTGCAGAGATTGCCGATTTTATCCGGCGCAGCCCCCCAGCCGCAGACTCCAGATAGTCGCAGGTCAGCCGATAAGCCGGATAACAGGCGCGGCCAGCACCGGCATCGCGCACAGGATCCGTGTGTATGACTGACCAGCAAACGCCGCCCACCCCTGCAGAGGCCACCCCGCCAGAGGCGGAAAAAGCCCACCCCTGGGCCGAACTCGGCCCGGAACAGTTCAGCCTGCTGAGGCTGGCCCCCTTACCCATCGACCGCCATACCGGCCCGCGGCCCCTGCGTTTTATCCAGATGGGTCGCCTGGAACGCCAGAGCCCGCGGCAGAGCCTGCTGCGCCTGACCCTGCAGCTACCCGGGCATCACCTGCGCAAGGAACAGAATGTGCTGGAGGTCTGGGCCGACCATGGCAAGAAGCTGTTGCGCTTCGCCCCGGACGACGGCCTGCACCTGGAGCCGGAAAACCGCGGCCTGGGACGCTTTATCCTGGCCCAGGGCATCGCCTGGGCGCGCCGGCATTACAACCATTACCAGGTGCAGGGTGCCGACCTGCCGAGCCGGGACGCCTTTAGCGAAGAAGCCCGGGCGCGCCGCGACCACTGCCTGCAGGCCCAGGGTTTTGTCATCGAATACCTCGACCCGCTGCAACTCAAGGCGCGCTATGGCGCACCGCGGGTGAGCACGCTGCACAGCGACTGGAATGCCGACAAGGTGCAGATCGTCGAGCTGCTCGACGCCGCCGGCATGCTGCAACAGGCCGATCAGAACCTGCGCGAACAGGAGATCAAGCTGCGCAAACTCAGTGAGCGCATCGATCAGCTCAGGCGCGAAGACGGCAGCCTGCGCTTCACCATCACCTGCCTGATCGCCTTCTGCCTGTTTCAGGCTGGCCTGCTGATCTGGATCGCCACCCGCTGAGCCGGCCTGCCCACTGGACTACAGCTGGGCGGCCAGGCGGGCGCGTCGGTTGCGCAGGCTGGCCATCAGCGAGGGGCCCAGGGCGGTCAGCGCCGAGCCCAGCACCACCAGCACGGCACCGCCATAGGCAATCCAGTTGATCTGCTCGGGCTGCACATGGTCCGGCCACCAGCTTGCCGCCAATGCCACCGAGGCGAAGGTCACCAGCGGGGTGATGGCCAGGGTGGCGCTGACCCGCGACGCCTCCCAGTGCGCCAGGGCCTCGGCAAACGCGCCATAGGCCACCAGGGTGTTCAGGCAGCAGGCGAACAACAGCCAGGCCTGCAGCGAACTCAGTTCGAACACCTGCGCCGGCTGCGCCCAGGGCGTAAGCAACAGGGCACAGGCCAGGTAGATCACCATCATCACCTGCAGCGAGTTCCAGGCGGTAAGCAGCTGCTTCTGCGCCAGGCCATAAAACGTCCAGACGAGCGCCGCCAGCAGCACGATCAGCACCCCGGCGGTGTAGTCGCTCAGGGAAGTCAGCAACTCGCCCAGGCGCTGATTGAAAAACAAGCCGAACCCCAGCAGCAACACCGCCAGGCCCATGCCCTGCCCCAGGCTGAAACGCTCGCGAAAGATGAACAGACTGCTGATCAGCAACAGGATCGGCGCAACCTGGATTACCAGTTGCGTAGTGCCTGGGCTGAGCAGGTTCAGGCCAATCAGGTAGAGCACATAGTTGGCGCTCAGCCCGGCAATCGCCAGAACCAGCAACCAGCGGCCCTTGCTCCCCAGCAGACGCAAGGTCGGCAAGCGCCGGCTGGCGGCCAGGTAAGCGAGCAGAATCGAGCCGGAAACCAGCAGGCGATACCAGGTCACGGTGACCGGATCCATCACCTGCAGCACCTCTTTGAGCTTGATCGGCAGCACGCCCCACAACACCGCGGTGACCAGCGCGAGAAACATGCCGTAGAGCCAGCGACCGGAAGATATATGCATGACAGCCTCGAATACGCGCCCGAGAACCGCTACGCGGGTGGCGCAAAGCCGCATTCTAGGGCCTGGCCTGGCAGCACTACAGTCACAGTTGCAAACCGCCGTGCAGCAGAACTGTGCTGATGGCCATCGGCGATCGCCACAAAAATGGCGTCAATACTCAAGAAAACCTAAGAAAAACCAACAATATGCGACCATTGGTCGCCAAAACACGTATCAGACCAGGTGCCGATTAGACTGAAGTCAATGACTACTAACGTGGGAGGAGTAAGCATGTTTGGTCAGCGCAATGTGGATCCCAGCCCCGGCACGCATTACCGCAGCGAGCGGGTCAGTGCGGTCAATGGCCAATACTTCTTTTCCACCCGGGAAGGCACCCTTGAAGGCCCCTACTTCACCCGCATCGATGCGCTACACGGGATAGATGCCTATATCCAGCGCATGCAGATCTCCAGCGCACTCTACGCGCGATCCAACCGTTTCTAGTCCGCCATAACGAGCAAACCCCGGGCAGTTTCGACTGCGCCGGGGTTTGCGTTCGTTCAAGCAAAAGATCGGGCCACTGCCCGCGTCTTCAGCGCACCGCTTCGAACAGACCGGTTGCGCCCATGCCGCCACCCACGCACATGGTGACGATGCCGTAACGCAGATTGCGCCGCTGCAGCTCACGCACCAGATGGCCGACCTGGCGCGAGCCGGTCATGCCGAACGGGTGGCCGATGGAGATCGAGCCGCCGTTGACGTTGTACTTGGCGTTGTCGATTTCCAGACGGTCACGGGCATACAGGCACTGCGAGGCGAAGGCTTCGTTGAGCTCCCACAGATCGATATCGGCCACGCTCAGACCACGAGCCTTGAGCAGCTTGGGCACCGAGAACACTGGGCCGATGCCCATCTCGTCCGGCTCGCAACCGGCAACGGTAAAGCCGCGGAAGAAGGCTATCGGCTTGAGGCCCAGCTCGATGGCTTTCTCCAGGGTCATGACCAGGGTCATGGACGCACCATCGGACAGCTGCGAGGCGTTGCCGGCAGTGACCGAACCATCGTCGGCGAATACCGGCTTGAGCGCGGCCAGGCTTTCCAGGGTGGTGTCGGCACGGTTGCAGTCATCGCGATCGACCACACCCTCGACGATCTTCTTCTCGCCGGTGGCCTTGTCCTCGACCAGGTACTTGACGTTCATCGGCACGATTTCGTCGTCGAACAGGCCCTCGGCCTGGGCCTTGGCGGTGCGCTGCTGGCTCTGCAGGGCATAGGCGTCCTGAGCTTCGCGGCTGACGTTATAGCGCCGCGCGACGATCTCGGCAGTCTGGCCCATGGGGTAGTAGATACCCGGCACATCCTTTTGCAGGATGGGGTTGAACAGGTTGTCGGTGTTCATGCTTTTCAGGGTCATGGTGATCGACTCGACCCCACCGGCGACGATGATGTCGCTGCAGCCCGAGGCCACCTGGTTGGCGGCGATGGCGATGGCCTGCAGGCCCGAGGAGCAGAAACGGTTGAGGGTCATGCCCGCCACGTTGGTGCCCAGACCGGACAGCACTGCCACGTTGCGGCCGATATTCATGCCCTGGGCCCCTTCGTTGGAGCCGGCACCGACGATGCAGTCGTCCACCAGCGCCGGGTCGATACCCGTGCGAGCCAGCAGCGCATTGACGCAATGGGCCGCCATGTCGTCCGGACGGGTCTGGTTGAACTTGCCACGGAAGGACTTGGCCAGACCAGTCCGCACGCTGTCCACTATCACCACTTCACGCATGCCGCACCTCATTGTTGTTGGGGTTTGAATTAGGGTGAGAATAAAACCGAACAATCCAAGCCGGCGATGATCATTCAGCAGACGTATGCGCAACCATCGTTAACCAGGGTTTCAGGCATTGGCCAGGCGCAGCCCCGTGGCCCCTGCATCCAGCAAGACTCAGCCGTTAATCCCTCTCGAACGCCGCCTCCAGCGCCTGGTTGAGGGTGCGTAAGACCTTGATCCGGGCAAAGCGCTTGTCGTTGGCTTCCACCAGGGTCCAGGGCGCGATCTCGGTGCTGGTACGGTCGACCATATCGCCCACCGCGTCGCGGTACAGCGGCCACTTGTCGCGGTTGCGCCAGTCTTCTTCGGTGATCTTGAAGCGCTTGAAGGGGATCTGCTCACGGGCCTTGAAACGCTCAAGCTGGGTATCCTGATCGATCGACAGCCAGAACTTCACCAGCACCACGCCGGCCTCGCTCAGCTGCTCCTCGAAATCGTTGATCTCGCTGTAGGCACGCAGCCAGTCGGCCGGGCTACAGAAACCCTCGACCCGCTCCACCAGCACCCGGCCATACCAGGAGCGGTCGAACAGGGTGAACTTGCCGCGGGCCGGAATATGCCGCCAGAAGCGCCACAGGTAGGGTTGCGCACGCTCCTCTTCGGTGGGCGCGGCCACCGGCACGATGCGGTACTGACGCGGGTCGAGCGCGCCGATCACACGGCGAATCGCCCCGCCCTTGCCGGCGGCATCGTTACCTTCGAATACCGCCACCAGCGAGTGCTTGCGCATGCGTTTGTCGCGCATCAGGCCGGACAGACGCGCCTGTTCGACAACCAGCTGCGCCTCGTAATCATCCTTGGCTAGGGCCTGACTCATATCCAGGCTGTCGAGCAGGCCGCGGTTATCCAGGCTCGACGTCAGCGGTGCCGCATGGGGTTGCGGCAGCGGCCGGGATTCGGCCTTGAGCGCGGCCTGCAAGCCATCGAGCAGGATGCGCCCGACCGTCAGGCTGCGGTAATGCTCATCCACGCCTTCCACCACATACCAGGGCGCATAGTCGCGGCTGCTGCGGCGCAGCACGCGCTCACCGACCTTGACGTACTTGTCGTAGGTCTTCGATTGCTGCCAGTCCAGCGGGCTGAGCCGCCAGCTGTGCAACGGGTCGTCCTGCAGGGACTTGAGCCGCGCCTTCATACGCTGCTTGGAGAGGTGGAACCAGAACTTGAAGATCAGCGTGCCTTCATCGCAAAGCATGCGCTCCAGCCCCAGGGTGCTGTCGATGGCCTGATCCAGCACGGCGTTCTTGATCCGCCGGTGCACCCGCCCCTGGAGCATCTGGCTGTACCAGTTGCCGAAGAAGATGCCGATCCGCCCCTTGGGCGGCAACTGCCGCCAGTAGCGCCAGGCCGGTGGCCGGGCCAGCTCCTCATCGGTCTGCTGATCGAAGGTGCTGACCTGAATCAGCCGCGCATCCATCCACTCGTTGAGCAGCTTGACCGTCTCGCCCTTGCCCGCCCCCTCGACGCCATTGATCAGGACGATCACGGCGAAACGGCCCTGCTGCTGCAACTCGTATTGCGCCTCCAGCAAGGCCTCGCGCAGCGCGGGCACCTCGGCCTCGAAGGTTTCCTTATCGATGCTGTGACCAATTTCGGCAGACTCGAACATAGCCAACTCCCTGACATGATGGCTTGAGCCTAGCGGATCACCCCCCGCTTTGTCCGGATTCACCCGGCAATCGGCTAGAATGCGCGCCTGCGCCACTGGGTAGCCCGCATGTCCGATACGTTCAACACCACCCGCCAACAGGCACACCTTAACTGGGATGCACAGGGCCAACCCCTCTGCGCCCGATTCGACGACCTGTACTTCTCCAACGAGGACGGCCTGGCTGAAACCCGCTATGTGTTTCTCGCCAATAACCAGTTGCCTGAGCGTTTCGCCACCCTGGCTGCCGGCGAACAACTGGTCATAGGCGAGACCGGCTTCGGCACCGGGCTGAATTTCCTCTGCGCCTGGCAGCTGTTCGAGCAGCAGGCTGCTCCCGCTGCGCGCCTGCATTTTGTCAGCGCGGAAAAATACCCGCTGAGCAAAGCCGACCTGCAACGCGCCCTAGACCTGTGGCCGGAACTTGCACCCTACGCTGAGCCGTTACTGGCGCAATATGTGGCGCTGCACCCAGGTTTTCAGCGTCTGGTATTTGCTGAAGGGCGTATCGTTCTGACCCTGCTGATCGGCGATGCACTGGAACTGTTCGGCCAACTGGACGCCAAGATCGACGCATGGTTTCTCGACGGCTTCGCCCCGGCGAAAAACCCGGACATGTGGACGCCGGAGCTATTTGCCGAACTGGCCAGGCTGTCCCACGCCAGCACCACCCTGGGCACCTTTACCAGCACCGGTTATGTACGCCGGCGGCTGAACGATGCCGGCTTCAAGATGAAGCGCGTGCCGGGGCTGGGGAAAAAATGGGAAGTGCTTAAAGGCGGCTTTATCGGTCAGGCTGAGGTGAGCGAAAAGCCCTGGTTTGCTCGCCCGCCGCAGCCTGTCGGCCCGCGCAGCGCCCTGGTGATTGGCGCAGGCCTGGCCGGCTGCGCCACTGCCGCCAGCCTGGCCCAGCGCGGCTGGCAGGTCACCTTGTTGGAGCGGCACGCTGCCATCGCCCAGGAAGCCTCGGGCAACCCGCAAGGCGTGCTCTACCTCAAGCTCTCAGCCCATCACACCACCCTGTCACGTTTAATCGTCAGCGGCTTCGGCCATACCCGCCGTCTGCTGGAGCGTCTGCACAAAGGCCAAGACTGGGATAGCTGCGGCGTGCTGCAACTGGCCTTCGACGCCAAAGAAGCGCAGCGCCAGGCGCAACTTGCTGCGGCCTTTCCCGCCGATCTGCTGACGAACCTGGACCGAAGCGCCGCCGAAGCCAAGGCCGGCATCCCACTGCCGGCAGGCGGCCTGTTCTATCCCGAAGCGGGCTGGGTGCACCCGCCGGCGCTCTGTGAACTGCTTAGCCGGCAACCGACTATCCAGCTGCAACTGCACCAAGAAGCGCTGGAGCTGCGCCGTGACGGTGATAGCTGGCTGGCCTGGAATGGCGAGCAACTGCTGGCCAGCGCCAGTGTGGTGGTATTGGCCAGCGCCGCCGAGATCAAGGGTTTTAGTCAGAGTGCAGACCTGCCGCTGAAACGCATCCGCGGGCAAATCAGCCGCCTGCCCGCCACAGCGACCAGCCGCGCGCTAAACACCGTGGTGTGCGCCGAAGGTTATGTCGCCCCGGTACGCCAGGATGAACATACCCTGGGCGCAAGTTTTGATTTCAACAGTAACGATCTGACGCTGAATAGCGCCGATCACGCGAGCAACCTGCAACTACTGGAAGAGATTTCGCCAGAGCTGGCCATCGCACTGAATGCTGCGACACTTGATCCCGAGCAACTGCAAGGCCGCGCCGCGTTTCGCTGTACCAGCCCGGACTATCTGCCGATTGTCGGCCCGCTAGCCGATACAGCCGCTTTCGCCGAGGCCTATGCAGTGCTAAGCAAGGATGCCCGCCAGGTGCCGGATACGCCCTGTCCCTGGCTGGATGGCCTGTATATCAACAGCGGACATGGCTCCCGCGGATTGATCACCGCGCCACTGTCCGGCGAGTTGATCGCCGCCTGGCTTAACAACGAGCCGCTGCCAGTGCCCGCCGATGTGGCGCAGGCCTGCCATCCGAATCGCTTCGCACTGCGCGCGCTGATCCGCAACAAAAGCTAAGCCCGGATCGGTGGCGGACAAGGCTGCGCCATGTCCGCCCTACAGCCGGCAAGCTGGCCCGGCGTCATGCATCAGCCGCGCAGGCTAAAACGCCAGGCGCGGTGGATCTTCTGATTGCGAGCGAAGTCCGGATCGAGGGTCGACTCGCTGATTTCCTCAACCTGATAACGCGCGGCCAGGCTCTCATCGAGCTCAAATTTGCGGAAGTTATTGGAGAAATACAGCACGCCGTCCTTGGTCAGACGGGCCATGGCCAGGTCGAGCAACTGCACATGATCGCGCTGGATGTCGAAGATGCCTTCCATACGCTTGGAGTTGGAGAAGGTCGGCGGGTCGATAAAGATCAGCTCGTATTCGCCGCGATCCTCGGCCAGCCAGGCCATCACGTCGCCCTGCTCCAGACGGTTCTTGTCCGAGTAACCATTGAGCGACAGGTTGCGCCGCGCCCAGTCCAGGTAAGTCTTCGACAGGTCGACGCTGGTAGTGCTGCGCGCGCCGCCCTTGGCCGCATGCACGGTCGCCGTGGCGGTGTAGCAGAACAGGTTGAGGAAGCGCTTGCCGGCGGCCTCTTTCTGAATGCGCAGACGCAGCGGACGGTGATCGAGGAACAGCCCGGTATCCAGGTAATCGGTGAGGTTGACCAGCAGCTTTACGCCGCCCTCGCTGACTTCCATAAACTGGCCCTGGGTCGCCTGGCGCTGGTACTGCTTGGTGCCGCTCTGGCGTTCGCGGCGCTTGATCACCACCTTGCTCTTGTCGACGCCCAGCGCCTGCGGAAGCGCGGCGATGGCGTCAAACATACGGGCCTTGGCTTTCTCCGGGTCAATGGACTTGGGCGCGGCATATTCCTGCACATGCACCCAGTCACCATACAGATCCACCGCCATGGAATACTCCGGCATATCGGCGTCGTACAGGCGGTAGCACTCAACGCCTTCTTTGCGCGCCCACTTGCCCAGCTGCTTGAGGTTCTTCTGCAGACGGTTGGCAAACATCTGCCCACCTTCACTCAGGCGCGCCTGCTCGACCACCGGAGCAGGTGCAGGAGCCGGCTTGATCGGATTGCCGTTCTTGTTGTACTGGCGCTCTTGCGGTTCCAGCGGGGCCTTATCAGCTTCGGCCTGTTCGCGCTCGCGTTCACGCTGCTCGGGCGTGCGACGCTCGCCGGTGACGAACTGCTCGGGCTGCACCTTGATCAGCAGCAACTTGCACGGCAGCGCGCCGTTCCAGAAGGCGTACTGCTTGTGACTGCGAATGCCCATGCGCTTGCCCAGGTCCGGCGCGCCGGTAAAGACCGCGGCTTCCCAACCCATGCAGGCCTGACGCAGACGCTCGCCGAGATTCTGATAGAGGTAGAGCAAACTGGCTTCATCACCCAGGCGCTCACCGTAGGGTGGATTACAGATCACCAGGCCTTTCTGGTTCTGATCAGGACGCGGCTCGAAGGTCGCCACTTCACCCTGATAGACCTTGATCCAATCGCTCATGCCTGCGCGCTCGATGTTATTGCGCGCCGGCTGAATTAGCCGGGGATCGGCTTCATAGCCGCGAATCCACAGCGGCGGCTTGGCCATACCTGCTGCAGCGCGCTCCTCGGCCTCGGCATGCACTTTCTTCCACAAGGCCGGCACGTGGCCCAGCCATTTGCTGAAGCCCCATTGCTCGCGGGTCATATTCGGCGCGATATCGGCGGCGATCATCGCCGCCTCGACCAGGAAGGTGCCGACGCCGCACATAGGGTCGGCCAGGGCACCGCCTTCGGCGGCAATACGTGGCCAGCCGGCGCGGATCAATACGGCAGCGGCGAGGTTTTCCTTCAGCGGTGCAGCGCCCTGCTGCAGGCGGTAGCCGCGCTGGTGCAGGCTGTGGCCGGACAGATCGAGAGAAAGAATCGCCTCACCGCGATCCAGGCGCAGGTGCACGCGCAGGTCCGGGTTGAGCTTGTCCACCGAAGGCCGCGTGCCGTCTTTCAGGCGCAGCTTGTCGACGATGGCGTCCTTGACCTTCAACGCACCGAAATGGGTGTTGTCGATGCCCGAACCATTGCCGCTGAACTCCACCGCCAGGCTACCGGTGGACTCCAGGTGCTCGAACCAGTCGACCTCCAGCACACCTTCGTAAAGGCTCTGGGCGTCCTGCACGCTGTAGCGCTTGAGCACCAACAGCACGCGGTTGGCCAGGCGCGACCACAGGCACAGGCGATAGGCGGTTTCCATGTCGGCCATGCCTCGAATGGCCGAGGTGTGCTCACGCGCCTCTTCAAGCCCGAGCTTGCTGGCCTCTTCGAGCAGCAGGCCTTCCAGGCCCTTGGGGCAGGTGAGAAAGAGTTCGTAACGATCCGACATGGGAGCTTCCAGTGTGCCTAAGGCAATAAACGGCGTGCAGCGAAATCAGCACGCCCAAAATAAGTGACAAAGCGTCGCAGTGCGACCCTTCGTCGGAATAAACAACAGTCGCAATCGCAATTCATTCGCGATAGCAAAATACCAGCACCGCCCCCGAATACGCCCACAGCATAGGCCTCGGGGTGAAAAACCAGCATCCGGCCGCAACGCCTTATGGCCTGACCCGCAAAAATGTTACGCCCTTATGACGAAACGATCATTCACAGGCCCCGGCGCATTCGTTAGAAATCTACCTAGGCCATCGCTGCAACGGTGATGGCAAGGAGGCTCGCGACGCCGGCAGCGGACTCCGTAGGCAGAACTTTCTCTGCCTGACCTTGCTACAAGGTCTAAAGGACATAACAGTCAACATTGAGGGCTTCACCCTATGAGAAGACTTAAGCGTGATCCGTTAGAAAGAGCCTTTTTGCGCGGCTATCAATATGGGATCAATGGTAAATCCCGCGAACTTTGTCCATTCACCCTTCCGTCCGTACGCCAAGCCTGGTTGAACGGCTGGCGCGAAGGACGCGGTGATAACTGGGACGGCATGACCGGCACTGCCGGCATCCATCGACTCAACGAACTTCACGCTGTCGGCTGACAAAGGAACCCTACCGACTTCCAGGCACGCTCCATCCGAGCGGCGGGCGCAAGCCCAGGGGCTCCCTTAGGGAGCCCTTTTTTATGGCCTGCCATCCATGGCGGCCACCCTTCGGGCCGTCGCTACGCGACGTTAAAAATTCCTCCCGGTAATTCTTTATGGCCTGCCATCCATGCTGCTCCATTTCAGGCCATCACTGCGCGACGTTAAAAATGGCTCCAGACCTTTTTATGCCTGAGGTTTCTGCGGCAACGCCGCGATCGCATCCACCGCTTCGCGAATCAATGCCGGACCCTTGTAGATAAAGCCGGAATAAATCTGCACCAGGCTGGCACCGGCGGCGATCTTCTCAGCCGCATGTTTGCCTTCGGTAATACCGCCCACGGCGATGATCGGCAAACGGCCTTTCAACTCGCCAGCCAGCACCTGAACGATGTGCGTACTCTTCTCCCGCACAGGCGCGCCGGACAGTCCGCCCGCCTCATCGGCACATTCCAGGCCATGTACCCCTTCGCGGCCCAGAGTGGTGTTGGTGGCAATCACCGCATCCATACCCGCCTCAACCAGCGCATTGGCAACTTCCACGGTTTCTTCATCACTCATGTCCGGCGCAATCTTGATCGCCAGCGGTACGCGCTTACCGTACTGCGCAGCCAGGTCTTCCTGGCGCTGACGCAGGGCTTCGAGCAATTGCTTGAGCGAATCACCAAACTGCAGGCTACGCAGCCCAGGGGTGTTCGGCGAGCTGACGTTCACCGTGACATAGCTGGCGTGCTGATAGACCTTGTCCAGGCACAGCAGGTAATCGTCCACCGCGCGCTCGACCGGGGTATCGAAGTTCTTGCCGATATTGATACCCAGCACGCCCTTGTATTTGGCCGCCTGCACCCGCGCCAGCAAGTGATCTACGCCGTGGTTGTTGAAGCCCATTCGATTGATGATCGCTTCGGCTTCAGGCAGGCGGAACAGGCGCGGTTTGGGGTTGCCCGGCTGGGCTCGCGGCGTGACGGTACCGATCTCGATAAAGCCGAAGCCGAGCTGGGCAAAACCATCGATGGCATCGCCGTTCTTGTCCAGGCCGGCGGCCAGGCCGACCGGGTTGGCAAATTCCAGCCCCATTACCTGAACAGGCAAGGCTGCCGGGCGCTTGCTCAACAAGCCATTGAGCCCCAGACGGCCACCGGCCCCGATCAGATCGACGGACAGTTCATGGGAGGATTCCGGGGACAGTTTGAACAGCAGCTCGCGGGCCAGGGTATACATGGGCAGGCTTAGCTCGATAAAGTGACAAAGGCCGCAATTATAGCCGCCTGGCCACCTCATAGGCGAGGCGCAAGGCTGCTTCAGCTCAAACGGCGCAGGCTCAGCAGTTCGCCGGCCGCACTAAACTCGAGCTCGAAGGAACCATAGACTCCTTCGTGAGTCAGAAACTGCCGAAAATGATGGGCCGGCACGCTCACCCGGCGACCGTCACGACTGCGCAGCAATATGCGATTAGCATGGCCCTGATAGACCGCACGCAAGCGCTCAGCGGACAGCGCAATATCCAGCACCAGACTGGGCATGGAGGCACCTACGCAAATGAATGCGGCAATATTGCCACAGGCAAACGCAAAGCCCGCTGAAAAACCTGTCAAATCAGTCGATAAAGCCTGTGCAGTGGCCGTATGCCTCTGCCAAACTGGCATTGCTGACTATGGAGTTTCCACCTGGCCATGAGTTTGTCTGAGCAGCCCCCTACCCTCAGCTCACGCCTTGGAGCCCTGGCCCAACGCCTGGGCCTTATTGGTCGCGCGCCTCGCCAAATACTTGAGCGCGCCAGTCAGTTGCGCCTGCCATTCGACCCCCTGCCCACGGTCCGTAACAGCATCTGCTGGCAGGACGGGCCACAGCTGCATCGCTTGATCGATCTGCCACGTGGCGCACTTTCCGGCCCCGTGCAAGAAGACAAGGCCCAGGCCCACGCCGCCCTGATTCGCATCATCGAACTCGAGGAGCGCCAGCTGAGCTCATTCGACCTGCGCATGGTCGATGGCCTTTGCGGGTGTAACGCCGACCAGGCCGCCTTCGCCAGCTTCGAGGACTATGCCGCCAGCCAGGCATGCCGCCAGGTACGCATCATCAGCTACAAGGACTTTGTCAAAACCATCAGCCTGGCTCTGCCGCGCTTCCTGGCCGGCGAACGTATCAACCTGCGGCAAGCCAGCTGGCATGGCGAACGGGTGTTCTGGGCCGGCGAACATCACCCCCAGGCCTTTGCCTGTGCAATAGCCTATGCCCGCCGCCGCGAACTGGAAATCAGCCTGCCCGCGGACCTTTGCCACTACCGTTTGAGTGCCCAGGGGCTGAGCAAGTTACAGCAGCAATACCATGCCCTGGCCATGCCGGCAGCCGCCTGGAGTGATCCGGCATTTATGGGGCTGCTGCTCGACAGCGGCCTCCCCTATGCACGTCTGTCGCTGCTACGCAGCCCAGGCGACCCGGAAATCCTTCTGCTGCCCAAATACTCTGCCGAAGCCACCGCGCTGGGCGAAGGCCTGCGCCTGGCCGGCGCACCGGATGTGGTGGAGTACTTGCAGCGGCTGAATGCCCCGGGCTAAACCCAAACTCAATTGCCCACGCAATAAAAACGTCCTGACCGCGACAACAACAAAAAACCCGCCACTCTCCTCAAGTGGCGGGTCAGTTTATTGCCTTATTACCGATGGACTAGACGGTATCGACCTTGAGCGTGCCATCACCCAGCATACTCAGCATCAGGTCAGACTCGTTGCCTACCCCATAGCTGGCATACAGATCAACACCCTGCAGGACGATGGTCTGCTCAGGCGCGGCCGCCGGGTCGGCGACTGCCGTGCTACTTACCTTGAGCACAGTGTCGAGCCCCGAGGTGGAGATATCGATATAGCTCAGCAAATTGCCGAGATCGCCAGCTTCTCCGCTCTCGCCCACCAGCAACTCGGACAGATCCAATTGATCTCCACCCGAATTGAAGCCCGCTACGAAGTCGGTAACGGTGTCTGTACCGCTATCTCCGGCCTGCCACTTGAATACGTCGGAGCCACTGCCACCGGTCAGGGTATCGTCGCCGAGACCACCGATCAGGACATCGTCACCATCGCCACCGATCAGGATGTCGTTGCCACTGCCTCCGAGCAGTACCTCATCAGCCCCAGTACCGGTCAGGACAAAGCCGGTGGCTTCGGCACCATCGCCCTCCAGCGTGATATTGAGACTAGCGGCAACCGGGTCGCCATCGCCATCCGTTGCCCCCAGATCGAAGGTCAGGTCGACATCTCCGGGGAACAACTCCTCGGACACCGTGATCGACAACAACCGGTAATCGTCACCACCAGCCGCCCCAAGGCGCAGTTCATCGAAGCCATTCGCTTCGATATCAGCAGCCGAACCAAAGGTGTAGGACAAGGTTGAACCGGCGGCCGGATTCAGCAGGTTGAACACCGTATCACTGCCTTCACCAGTGCCCGCAGGCGGGCTCCAGGTACCGGAAGCGATCAGCACGCCAGCGCTGTACACCGCCCAGATCATGCTGTCGCTGGTACTGAGTTTGTTTATCGTGAAACCGACATTGGAAATCGTCGAGCTGAAGGCGATCTTCATCACCTCGCCGCCATTGATCAGGTTGTTGTCGACCCCCATTCCGTTGTTGGAGGAATTAATACCCCCCTCCGCGGGACTCGGTGCCAACTCGGTAAAGGTCGCGATAAGGTTGTCACCAATTGGCAATACCAAAACCGGCACAGGTCCGCCTGCAGTAAGCCCGACAAGCGATGCAGTGACTTCAGTCGAAGGACTGGGATTGACCAGTTCGAAGTCATAGTTGCCATCGGCATGCAGAGTGAGAATGAAATAGGTATCTCCACTGCTGATAATGGTCGCTGTGAGTACTGAGGAGCCATCCGGATTGTTTACCGTTTCGTAGCTTATCGCGTCGCTCGGCGGTGTACCGGAAAGGTTGTAGCCCCCCAAACCGTCAGCACCGAAGGCGATATCCACCTGGCCATGCAGAGTGCCGGCAAAATTGCCCATGATACCGTCCTGCACTCCATGCAACACCGGTACATCGTCCTCAACGTCGATAGTGAAACTACCGGACGGGAAGCCACCGACCAGTGGATCGCCATCGCCATCAGTGGCAGTCAGCACGCCGGAGAAATCGATACCCAAACCAGCCAGGGTTTCACCATCGTCACCATTAGCCAACGGATGATCCAGCGGACCAAGCAAGGTAAAGGTGTAACTACCATTTGCTCCTACCTGCAGCGTGAATACGTCATAGCCACTGACGCTGGCGGTCAGAGTGTCGCCCACCAGGCTATAGCTCAGCAATTCACCAGCAGAGGTCAGCCCTTGAGCCTCCAACGAACCGAGATTGCTACTCAAGCCGAAGCTGCCAGGCCCATCTGCACCGAAGTTGACCAACGCATGGAGCGCCCCAGCCCCACCAATAGCAGTCAGAGTCTGTCCGCCTTCCGGATTACCCTGGTGCGGGCTGAGTAGCAGGTCCTCATGAACCAACGCAGAAATCTGCGCAGGCTCTTGCTCACTACCGGCTAAAGTCGGGCCGTCATCGCGGAATACCAGCGAACCGCTCAGGTCCAGGCTGGCGTTATCGCTGTCGCCGTCCTTGTCGGTGATGGTCGCCGTCAGGGTCAGGCTGTTAGCTGCCGGGCTGATCGGTTCGTTCGGGTCGTTGGTCGGGTGCTTGATTGCCAGCACCTGATCCAGGGTCACCAGGCTGCCCACCACAGTGACACTGAAGGCCACCGCACCGCCTTCGCCGCCCACCCGGCCTTCCACGCCGCTGGCGGTGTTGTAGAGGAAGATGCTCTGGTTGCTGGCCACGTCCACCAGGCCGCTGTCGGTACCATTGACGGTGCTCACCGCATAGCTGGTGGTGCCGCTGCCATCGGCACCGTAGCTGCCACTGAAGGCTCCTGCCACGTCGACGCTGTCGTTCAGGGCCAGGTTGGTTTCATCCACTTCCAGGCTCACGTCGAACTGCGAGACCACGTCGATGCTTGGGCCGTCGTCGCGGAAGGTCAGCGAACCACTCAGATCCAGGCTGGCGTTATCGCTGTCGCCGTCCTTGTCGGTGATGGTCGCCGTCAGGG
>CAZOEC010000002.1:0-21517 GCA_964578635.1 uncultured Pseudomonas sp. | reverse complement strand
TCATGCCCAGCACGATATCCAGACCCGTGGCCACATCCACCAGGCCACTCGGCGCACCGGTGGTATTCAGCGCGTAGCTGATATTGCCGGCACCGTCAGCACCGAACGCAGAACTGAAGGCCCCGCTGAAATTTACAGTGGCATCGGCGCTCAGATCAGTCTCATCAACTACAAGGGCATTCAGCTGTGTAGCAGCCAACTCGATACTGGGACCGTCGTCATACACCACAACATCCAGCGACACCGTCGGCGACACATCCCCATCGCCATCGAATACCCGCACAGGGAAGCTCTCGCCGACCTGATCGGCTGCGCCTGTTGCGCCGGCATTACTGTGATCCAGGGTATTGGCATTGAGGGTGTAGACCCAGTTACCCGCTGCATCGAACTGCAAGGTGCCGTAAACACCTACAACAGTACCGCCGCCCAGTACGTTGACCCAGACACCATCGGCACCCTGTATTTCAATCCGGGAAACGCCATCCGGCGAGTTGATAACCAGGCTGCCATAGGTGGACTCGGCAGTGCTGCCCGGGTTACTGCCGCTTGCCAGAGCGGCTTCGTCGACTACACCGGGGCCAGCCACTACTCCGGGCTGATTACCGCCGCCATCACCACCGGGCGGGCCATCCAGATAGATCACGTCGATTACAGGGGAAAAGTCCGGCACTTCAGGTGGAGGAGGCTCGGGAGTATCGAGCAATACATCGGGGTCAGGATTGGGAAACTCGGGGCCGCTCTGCAGCCCTGCAGTGGGGAAGCCGATCACCGGATCAAGCTGACCGCCAACCTCGCCCAGCAGGACAAAGGAGTGACCGCCGCCTGCGCCACCTGCAGCACCACCTGCACCTGGCCCTGCTGCGGTTGCTTCGCCTGTCAGAGTTGGGTCGACACCGGCTTCGATGGCCGCCTGCAGTTGTTCGACATCGGTTAGATCGCTGTCACTCGGCGCGGCCGGAGAGCTGTCGGCAGCAGGCGCTTGCGAGTCAGGACGATAGGCCAGCATTTGCTCCGTGAGGGTCAGGCTGCTGTCACGCCCGAGGGTCAATTGCTGGCCATTGGTCATTGCGACCGCAATGGCTCCCGCAGCGCCGGTGACAATCTGCTCGCCGGCATAGACGCGATCACCTTCGACCAGTGGTCGCCGCGCTCCATCGCCGGCTACCGCATAGACTTCGCCGACAACCTGACTGACGACACCAATTAGAGTAGCCATGATTCCATCCTCACTACAGCTGTCGACCACCGCCGACACGTATTTTCAATACGGTCAGATCACCTTCCGAAGTCGGGATGAAAACAAGAACTGTGAGTGAGCAAGCGACGCAGGAAGCTATCAATAAAAACGCTAACGACAAAAAATTGTCACCAAAGCCTGCGTTGTACTACTCCATCAAACAACTCCCGCCCGAATCGTGTCTGACCACCTGCTTAATAAGCTGCGCATACCCGCTAGAGACCTAAAAGTTCAGGCCGTCTGCCAGAACAATGTGCTGCTTTTCGCGGAGTGCATAAGATTTTTTCCTCATAAGAGGTGTAATTAATTTTTCTAAGCTACAACTAAAGTTGTTCTTAGCTTTGATGTTAGAGGCTCAGATCAGTCCGACAGACAAATAAGCCATTTTTTTGGCGACTGGATTCAGAACATCTAAAAAGGAGAGTCACCCGATGCGCGCACTCAATCCTCTATGGAGCGCTGTATTGCTGGCGTCATTCAGCATGCCGTCCCAGGCCATCAGTCTTGCGGAAGCCATCCAGAGCACCTTGGACAACCATCCCGAAGTGCATGCAGGTGCCAACAACCGCCTGTCCTCGGATGAAGAAGTGAAGATTGCCAAGGGGGGCTATCTGCCCACTGTCGATCTGCTGATGGGTTATGGTCGGGAATACACGGACAACCCCACCACCCGAAGTGCAGGCAACCACAACACTGAAACCCTGACTTACGGCACGTCGGAGCTGCGCCTGAGGCAGATGCTGTTCGACGGCTTCAATACGCCCAACGAAGTGGCCCGCACCCAGGCGGTGGTCAACTCCCGCGCTTATCGTCTGCTGGGCACTTCGGAGAGCCTGGCCCTGCGGACCGTAGAAGTTTATCTGGACGTGTTGATGCGCCGCGAAATGCTCGAACTGGCCCGCAACAACCTACAGGCCCATCAGCGCATCAATGACCAGATCGGCTTGCGCAGCCAGCAGGGTGTCGGAAGTACCGCCGACCTCGACCAGTCCGAAGCCCGCCTGGCATTGGCCCAGAACAACTTCTACACCGAGCAGGTCAACCTCGCGGACGCAGAGGCCAATTTCTTCAGCGCCGTTGGGCGCATGCCCGATGAGCTGGAATCCCCGAGCTCGGTCAAGGGCACAATGCCGGAAGACCTTGCGGCGGCGCGTCAGACCGTGATGGACAACAACCCCTTCCTGAAATCGGCTCAGGCCGATGTCAGTGCTGCCGAGAAGCAATATGAGGTAGCCAAATCGCCGTTCTACCCACGCCTTGATGTGGAACTGGCCACCGCAGCCAATGACAACACCCAGGGCATTGGCGGCCATGACAACAGCTGGCGCGCGGCCGTGGTGATGAACTACAACCTGTTCAATGGCATGCGCGACAAGGCCCGGCTGCAATCGGCCGCGCACCAGATCAACGAATCGATGGATATTCGCAACAACGCCTTGCGGGTGCTCAACGAGAACCTTTCCCTGGCCTGGAATGCCATGGACAACGCTCGCCAGCAAACCCCCACCGCCCGTGACTATGCCGACTACACCGCACGGGTTCGCGAGGCCTACCAGCAGCAGTTCAGCCTCGGCCAGCGCACCCTGCTCGATCTGCTCGACAGTGAAAACGAACTGTTCACCGCCAACCGTCGATACAGCGAGGTGCGTTTCCTCGAAGAGTTCTCCATGTACCGCGTAATTGCTGCCATGGGTGACCTGCTGCGTCAGCAACAGGTTGTAGTACCGGCTGAAGCTGTAGCTCTGAGCGAAGTGAAGAGTGAGGCGCGTTTGCCGGCAATGAAGTAGTAGCGGCTCGGGAGTAGTTCAATTTGACCACCATGGAGCGGCCAGGGGCATCCAGCGATCCGCGTCTCAATCACGATGATCCGCTGCTTGATGGCCTGTTGATACTTTGCAAACTCCACGGCTGCTCGGTCAGCCGTGGCAGCCTCAGTGCCGGCCTGCCGATGCCTGAGCAACGCCTGACCCCCGCACTGCTGCCACGCGCAGCGGCGCGGGCGGGCTTGCAGGGGCGTCTGCTACGTCGCGACCTGGCCAGCATCTCAGCACTTAACCTGCCGATCCTGCTGCTGCTCAACGATGGCCGCAGTGCGGTATTGCGCCAATGGGGACCGAAGAACCAGGCGCAGATCCTGCCCTGTGAAACCGACGGCGGCGCGCAATGGGTTGACCGGGAAAAACTGGCCGCCGAGTACAGCGGCCAGGCCTTCTTCGCGCGGCCGCGGCATGAACTGGAAGAAGCCCGTACGCCGCTGATACCGCGAATTGAGGCCTGGTTCCGCGACACCCTGAAACTGTCCCGCTGGCTGTATACCGATGCCATGCTGGCCAGCCTACTGATCAACCTGCTGGGCCTGATGATCCCGCTGTTCGTCATGCAGACCTATGACCGCGTGGTACCGAATCAGGCCACCGCAACGCTCTGGGTCCTGGCGCTGGGCCTGTTTATCGCCATGGGCTTCGAGTTGCTGCTGAAGATACTGCGCGCCCATCTGCTGGATACCGCCGGCAAGAAAACCGATGTGGTGCTTTCCGCCACGCTGTTCGAACGCATCACCGGCATGTCGATGAAAGCGCGACCGGCCACAGTGGGCGGCTTCGCGCAAAGCATTCACGACTTCCAGGGGCTGCGTGACTTTCTCACCGCCGTAACCCTGACCAGCCTGATCGACCTGCCCTTCTCGTTTCTGATGATTGCGGTGATCTGGTTGATTGGCGACTGGCTGGTGGTGATCCCCCTGCTGGCGTTCCCGATCACCGCGCTATTCGCCTTTGCCGTACAGGCCCGCCTGCGCGACACCGTTGCCAAGAGCCTGCAGCTGGCCTCGCAACGCCAGGCCCTGCTGATCGAAACCCTCGGCGGCCTGGAAACCCTGAAAGCCTGTGGCGCGGAAAGCGAGCGTCAGCACCAGTGGGAAAAGACCCACGGGGCTCTGACCCGCCTGGACGTGCATGCCCGCTCACTGGCCGCCATCGCCACCAACGGCACCATGTTCCTGCAGCAGTTCGCCGGTATGGCGACCATCGTTGCCGGGGTCTACAGCATTATTGCCGGCAACCTCAGCGTCGGTGCCCTGGTGGCCTGTTACATGCTTGGCAGCCGGATCCTGGCCCCCTTAGGCCAGATCGCTGGGCTGATTACCCGCTACCAGCAGGCACGCCTGACCATGGCCAGCACAGACGCGCTGATGGCCCTGCCCCAGGAACGCCAGGCCAAGCAGCGCCCGCTGGATAGAACCCAGCTGCAGGGGGCCTTGGAGCTGCGCCAAGTCACCTTCAGTTACCCCGGTCAGAGCACACCCGCGCTGGCGGGTATCAGCCTGCGCATGAATGCCGGCGAACGGGTCGGCATCATCGGCCGCAATGGCTCGGGCAAGAGCACCCTGGCCCGTCTGCTGATGGCGTTTTACACCGCCGATGAAGGGCAGATCCTGCTCGACAATATCGACCTGCGTCAGCTCGATGTTGCAGACCTGCGTCACCAGATCGGCTATGTCGCCCATGACCTGCCGCTGTTAGCCGGCAGCCTGCGCGACAACCTGACCCTGGGTGCCCGCTACATCAATGACGCACGCATGCTCGAAGTCGCGGAAATGACCGGTGTAGTCGACCTCGCACGGCAGCATCCGCAGGGCTTCGACCGCCCCGTAGGCGAACGCGGCCAGCTGCTGTCCAGCGGTCAGCGCCAGGCCGTACTGCTGGCCCGCTCCCTGTTGCTGGACCCGCCCATACTGGTACTGGACGAACCCACCAGCTCCATGGACAACACCAGCGAGGACCTGCTGCGCACCCGCCTGCAAGCCTGTGCCCAGGGCAAGACCCTGCTGTTGATCACCCACCGCGCCTCCATGCTCAGCCTGGTCGACCGACTGATCGTGCTGGATAACGGCCATATCGTTGCCGACGGCCCGAAAGAAGCGGTTATCGAAGCGCTACGCAAAGGCCGGGTCGGCCCGGCTGCGGTCTAGGAAACCAAACATGAACCAGTCGCTCCGCAGCTATTTCGCCAGTATGCGCCAGCACAAGCAGGACACCGAGTTCATGCCCGAGGTCGACGGCACGATACTCGAAGACTCCCCCTGGTTTACCCGGATCACCGTCTGGGCGGTCAGCAGCTGCCTGCTGGCCGCACTGATCTGGGCCAATTTTGCCGTACTGGAGGAAGTCACCACCGGTGAAGGCAAGGCCATCCCCTCGAGCAAGATTCAGGTCATCCAGAACCTTGAGGGGGGTATCGTCACCGAGATCTTCGTCCGTGAAGGTCAGGTGGTGGAAAAGGGTGATGTGCTGCTGCGCCTGGACGACACCCGCTTTATCTCCAATCAGGGCGAAACCGAGGCCGACCGACTGGCCCTGATCGCCCGGGTCGAGCGTCTGACCGCAGAAGCGGAAGGTCGCCCCATTGCCATGCCGGAGGAAATCCTACGCAAGGCCCCACAACTGGCCGAAGACGAAATGGCCCTGTACCAATCGCGCCAGGGTCGCCTGCAGAGCGAACAACGCACGCTGGGCGAACAACTGCGGCAAAAAAGCCAGGAACTGGCCGAATTTCGCTCCAAATCCCAGCAGTACCGCGCCAGTATGGGGCTGCTCCAGCAGGAGCTGAATATGTCACAACCGCTGGTCGCAAGCGGTGCCATTTCCCAGGTTGAGATTCTCCGTTTGCGCCGCAGTCTGGTGGAAATACGCGGCTCACTGGATGCCACCAACCTGGCCATACCCAGGGCGGAATCGGCGATGGCCGAAATCAAAAGCAAGATTGAAGAGTCCGAGCTGGGCTTTCGCTCCGATGCCTTCAAGGAGCTCAATGAAATCCGCACCGAGCTGACCAAACTTACCTCCACCAGCGTCGCGATCCAGGACCGGGTCAGCCGCACCACTGTGGCCTCGCCTGTACGCGGGGTGATCAAGCAGCTCAAGGTCAACACCATCGGCGGCGTCGTCCAGCCGGGCAGCGATATGCTGGAAATCGTCCCCCTGGACGACAGCCTGCTGGTCGAAGCCAAGGTACGTCCTCAGGATGTGGCGTTTCTTCATCCCGGGCAGAAAGCCATGGTCAAGTTCAGCGCCTACGACTTCACCATCTATGGCGGCATGAAAGCCAACCTGGAACTGATCAGCGCCGACACCATCACCGATGAGGAAGGTAAAAGCTTCTACCTGATTCAGGTTCGCACGGATAAAAGCCACCTGGGCAGCGACGAGCATCCACTGCTGATCATCCCCGGCATGGTGGCCACCGTGGACATCATCACAGGCAAGAAAAGCGTGCTGGATTATCTGTTGAAGCCGGTGCTCAAGGCCCGCGCCGAAGCCCTGCGCGAGCGTTGAACACGGCTCGTGGAGAGGCGCAGCCATACTTTAAGTCGCCGGATGCAACCCGGAGCAATCCAGCTCCGGGGTTACGTCCGTCCCGCCACTAGGCGTTATCGACCTTGAGCGCGTTGTCGTCGATCATATTAGCGATCACCGCCGCCTCGTCACTGGTACCGTAGAAGCTCGATAGATCCAAGCCACTGAGCGTGATGTCCTGGACTGGGTCACCGCCAGGGGTGAGGCTGATCGAAATGGTCGTGCTCTCGCCGAAGGCAAAGTTCAGGTAACCATCCAACCCGCCGCCCTCGGTATCCACAGCGGAAAACAAATCAGACAGATCGATAACGTCCGAATTGGCACCCGTCGGATCGATATAGAAATCGCTGATGGTATCGCTGCCACCCGTATCCCCGGCGCGCCAGACAAAGCTGTCACGCCCGGCACCACCACTCATGACGTCGTCGCCCAAACCGCCAACCAGTACATCCTCGCCAGCGCCACCGCTGAGCAAATCATCACCGGCACCGCCTGCAAGGTAATTGGCCTGGTCATTGCCGCTCAATTGATCGTCGCCCGAGCCGCCGATAATGCCTTCGATTGAATAGTAGGTATCGCCTGCGGCCAGTCCTCCCATACCGCTACCGCTTTCAAGGTTCGCAATGACTCCGGCAGTATCGGCGCTATAGTCGGCAATATCGAAGCCCTCGCCGCCCAGCAATTGATCCGAGCCGGGGCCGCCGGCCAGTACATCATCGCCCGCCCCGCCAGACAGCAAATCGTCGCCGAGACCGCCCACCAGCACATCGTCCCCCGCTCCGCCTTGCAGTATGTCGCGCCCGGCACCGCCTTCCAGGTAGTTGTCCTGACCGTCGCCGGCCAGTTGGTCGTTACCCGAGCCGCCCATCAAGCCTTCTATTGAGCTGTAACTATCGCCCAGGGCCGTCCCCGAAAGTCCTACACCTGCCGCCAGGCTGGCGGCTATTCCAGCCGTATCATCGCCATAGTCGACTATGTCAAAGCCGGCCTTGCCGTCGATGATGTCGGTCAGGCTGCTCGCCGCGATCACATCATCGCCTGCGGTTCCCTCAAGCACGAAGCTGGTCGTTGAGTCCTCCGCGACCACCTGCACATTCAAGGTTGAGGAGCCACTAAGGTCGCCGTCGCCGTCCTGCGCTACTACGTCGAACGCCAGGCTCTGATCCTCTGGCAGCACCAGAGTGCTGATGGTGGTGGTGGCGAAACGCACTCTGCCGTTTCCGGCAATGCCTTCGAGTTGTAGCTGGTTGAAGCTGATATCAGGATCTACCACCGTCTCCGCCATCGCCCCGGTGACAATCAGGGTGCCGCTACGGCTTTCGCCAGTCAGGCTATTGGTCGCAGTCCAGCGCACGGTCAGCTCACCATTGACCTGATCGTTAACCAGTACCACCCGGTCGACCAGACGCACATCGGTCGCGGGATCGTTATCAGCCCCCGGTACGCCGACAGCATGGAACTCCATGGTGAAGCGCTCACCACGGTCGAAGAACTGGTTGTTGATGCCAAAACCCTGGGTGGATGAGTTGATCGCCCCCGGACTGCTGAACTCGATCAAGCCATCGGCCGTTTCGGCAAAACCCGGCACGTGCCCCGGAGCAAGGTTGCTTAGCGAATAGGTCAGCTCACTGGCAGCTTCAGGCTGAAGCAGATTGAACACGTAGGTGCCGTTCGCATTGACCGTCAGGCTGAACACCGTCTCGTTGCCCGAGGTGAGGCCATTCAGAGTGGAGCTCAGGAAATTGCCCGCACTATCGTAGTTATGAACCGTTGTGTAGTTCAGTCCGCTGATGGCCGGCCCGGTGATCTGGAAACCATCCAAGCCATCGGCACCCGACACAACGGAAAAGGTGCCGTTAACCGCACCTATTTCGTTGGGAATAATCGCCGTGGTGAAGGCACCGAGCGATGGCAAATCGTCGACGACACCGATCACCAGGCTACTGCTGGCCGACGCCGTACCGTCCGATACGCTGACGCTAAAGGTATCGCTTTCATCCACACCGGCTACATCGGTGGTTGGGCTGGTCAGTTGGTACTGGTAGGTGGCGATGCCAGTCAACACGTCGTAGCCGGTGATCGTCAGGGTGCCGTGGGCACCGGCAAAGCTACTACCGACCAGGCTGCCCAACGCCACGCTGGTGCCATTGATGCTGACACTCTGGATATCGTCCAGGCCATCGGTATCGCCGATAGTAAAGCTACCGCTGGCAAACTCGCTGTTGGCGCTGGCATCGGAGCCGGCGGCCAGGCCGGACTCGAACACCTGAGCACCGATCACGCTTAGGCTCGGCGCATCGTTGCTGCCGGTGATGGTGATGGTCAGTTGTGCCGTGGACGGGTCGCCGTCGGCGTCCTGCATCGTATAACTGAAGGTCTCGCTCAGTTGCTCGCCGTCGTCCAGGCCCTGCACCGCGGCCAGGCCGGTATTGAGTACGTAGCTAAAGCTGCCATCGGCATTGAGGGTCAATTGGCCATAGCTGCCGGTCTGGTTGCCGATGCTGGTAACAGCGGAGCTGACGTCCGCACCGCTGATATCGTTGCTCAGCACGTTGCCGATCACACTGGCGGTGTCTTCGCTCAGGCTAAACGCATCGTTGGCCGCGCTCGGCAGGTCGTCGACGATCTCGATCACCAGGCTGCCGGAGGCCGAGGTCGTGCCGTCGGATACGCTGACGCTAAAGGTGTCGCTCTCATCCACACCGGCCACGTCGGTGGTCGGGCTGGTGAGTTGATATTGGTAGGTGGCAACGCCAGTCAGCGCATCGTAGCCGGTAACTGTCAGGGTGCCGTGGGCACCGGCAAAGCTACTACCGACCAGACTGCCCAGCGCTACGCTGGTGCCATTGATGCTGACGCTCTGGATATCGTCCAGGCCATCGGTATCGCCGATAGTAAAGCTACCGCTGGCAAATTCGCTGCTGGCACTGGCATCGGAGCCAGTGGCCAAGCCGGCTTCAAACACCTGGGCACCAATCACGCTCAGGCTCGGCGCGTCGTTGCTGCCAGTGATGGTGATGGTCAGCTGCGCCGTGGACGGGTCGCCGTCGGCGTCCTGCATGGTGTAGCTGAAGGTCTCGCTCAGCTGCTCGCCATCGTCCAGCCCTTGCACTACGGCCAGGCCGGTATTGAGCACATAGGTGAAAGTGCCATCGGCGTTGAGGGTTAGCTGACCATAACTGCCGACCTGGTTACCGGCGCTGGTAACAGCGGCGCTGACGTCCGCACCGCTGATGTCGTTGCTCAGCACATTGCCGATCACGCTGGCGGTGTCTTCGCTGAGGCTAAAGGCATCGTTGGCCGCGCTCGGTACATCGTCGACGATCTCGATCACCAGGCTGCCGGAGGCCGATGCCGTGCCGTCGGATACGCTGACGCTAAAGCTGTCGCTCTCTGTTCCGGCCAGGTCAGTGGTCGGGCTGGTCAGTTGGTATTGGTAGGTGGCGATGCCGGTCAGCGCGTCGTAGCCGGTGATCGTCAAGGTGCCGTGGGCACCAGAGAAGCTGCTGCCCACCAGTGACCCTATGGCAACTGCAGTGCCGTTGATGCTGACGCTCTGGATATCGTCCAGGCCATCGGTGTCGCTGAGGGTAAAGGTACCGCTGGCAAACTCGCTGTTGGCGCTGGCATCGGAGCCGGCGGCCAAGCCGGCTTCAAACACCTGGGCACCAATCACGCTCAGGCTCGGCGCGTCGTTGCTGCCAGTGATGGTGATGGTCAGCTGCGCCGTGGACGGGTCGCCGTCGGCGTCCTGCATGGTGTAGCTGAAGGTCTCGCTCAGCTGCTCGCCATCGTCCAGCCCTTGCACTACGGCCAGGCCGGTATTGAGCACATAGGTGAAAGTGCCATCGGCGTTGAGAACCAGTTGGCCATAAACACCTGCAACGGTCCCCGTTGTGACCACGCAAATTCCGCCATCCGGGCCTGACAGGTCATTGTTCAATACATTACCGAACACACTGGGCGTGTCTTCGCTCAGGCTGCTGGCATCGTCGATGGCAATGGGCACGCCATCAATGGGCAGTTGCTCGGGTGTTTCGATCACTGCAGCAGGCTCTGGCTGGGGAAACTCAGGCACACCGCCCAACCCCTGGGTCGGAAAGCCAATCACCGGCTCCAGCGCCCCGCCGACTGCGTCGAGCATCACGAACGAGTGGCCACCGCCCGCAGCACCGGTCCCGCCTGCTGCCGGCCCCGCAGCGGGCGCGGGAGCGTTCTGGGTCGGATCCTCGCCGGCCGCAATGGCTCGTTGCAGAGCTTCCACATCCGCCAGTGCGGCCGCTGTCGGCACTGCCGACACTTCGCCGCTCTGGGCGTCCGTCAGCAGTTGCTCGGTTAACAGGAAATCGGTCTCGCGACCCAGCGTGAGCTCACCACCCAGTACCAGGTCGATACCGACCGCAGCGCCATTGGCGGTAAGAATCCGTTCACCAGCGAATACGGAATCGCCCGCAGAAAGAAGGCGGCGACCACCCTCCTCAGCGACCGCAAATACTTCACCCACAACTTGTCTGACGGTACCGATCAATGTGGCCATATTTCTCTCCGAATCACCTGGTGACAGAGCACCTGAAGGGGTCTTTGTGCTGCCTTCTCGCTTAATGGCTCTTTAATATCAAAAACCATATAACGATAGAAATTAACTATTTATCGAGACTGGAATCACAGGCCGTGATGCACGGCCAATATCCAAGCAACGGCTTGCTTGCGACGCTTTCAGATTACGTCGAGGAAATTCAAAGGCACTGATCGGGATCAATGAATACAGCACCTGCAGAGCGATAACATGCATCCGCAATAGGTCAGCAAAAATGCCAAGAGCAAACCTGGCCAACAGGAAAAAGATGAACCCAATGTGCAAAGGGACGACACGCCTTTTTCAAATCAAGGCAACTTGATTAGTTTTTACAATCGCTAAGCCTGCTCAGGAGTGCTGAAAATTGACGACGATGGAGCAGGTGGCCCCCTCTGCGGAGCCGAGGCTTAGCCATGACGATCCGCTGCTGGATGGCCTACTTATTCTGTGCAAACAGCACGACCGTATCGCCAGCCGGGGCAGTTTGAGCGCCGGTTTGCCGATGGCCGAACAAGTTCTAACCCGCGCCTTGCTGCCACGCGCAGCGGCACGGGCGGGGCTACAGGGCCGCGTGCTGAGACGCAAGCTGTCGTCGATATCCAAGCTCAACCTGCCGCTGCTGCTGTTACTCAAGCAGGGGCGCTGTGCGGTACTGAGTAAGTTGGACGAGGATGGCAAGGCGCTGATTCTGCCCAGCGAGAGCGATGGCGGCGAGCAATGGCTGTCCATTGAGGAATTAAACGAGGCATATAGCGGCGAAGCCTTTTTCGCCCGCCCACGCCATGAGCTGGAAGAAGCACGCAACCCGCTGATTCCGCGGGTACATTCCTGGTTCCGTGACACCCTCAAACTGTCCCGCGGACTGTATGTAGATGCCATGCTGGCAACCTTTCTGGTCAACACGCTCGGCCTTATGGTGCCGCTGTTCGTCATGCAGACCTACGATCGCGTGGTGCCCAACCAGGCCACTGCCACCCTCTGGGTATTGGCCATCGGCCTGCTTATCGGCACCTCGTTCGAATTGCTCCTGCGGATAACCCGCGCCTATCTGCTGGACACCGCCGGCAAGAAGACCGACATGGTGCTGTCCGCCACTCTGTTCGAGCGCATTACCGGCATGACCATGACGGCCCGCCCCGCCACCGTTGGCGGTTTTGCCCAGAGCATTCACGACTTCCAGGGGCTGCGCGACTTTCTAACCGCCGTCACCCTGACCAGCCTGATCGACCTGCCCTTTGCACTGCTGATCATCATGGTGATCGGCCTGATCGGCGGCTGGCTGGTGCTGATCCCCCTGCTGGCCTTTCCGCTTACCGCCCTATTCGCCTTTATTATCCAGACACACCTGCGCGACACCGTGCAGAAGAGCCTGAGCCTGGCGGCAGAACGCCAGGCCTTGCTGATCGAAACCCTCGGCAGCCTGGAAACCCTGAAAGTGGCCGGTGCCGAAAGCCAACGCCAGCATCGCTGGGAGACTACCCACGGGGCCCTCACGCGACTGGATAGCCGCGCCCGCCTGCTTTCGGCAGTGGCAATCAACGGCACCCTGTTTCTCCAGCAGTTGTCCGGCATGTCGATAATCGTCGCCGGGGTGTACAGCATCATCGCCGGCGACCTCAGCGTCGGTGCCCTGGTTGCCTGCTATATGCTCGGCAGCCGGGTACTCTCGCCGCTGGGGCAGATCGCCAGTCTGATCACCCGTTTGCAACAGGCGCGCCTGACCATGAGAAGCACCGACGCGCTGATGGCCTTGCCGCAGGAGCGTCCAGAGCACCAGCGTCCCCTGGAGCGCAGCCACCTCAATGGCGCATTGGATATCCAGCAGCTCAGCTTCACCTACCCCGGCCTCAGCAGCCCCTCGCTGCGCAACATCAGCCTGCATATAAAGCCCGGCGAGCGGGTCGCGATCATCGGCCGCAGCGGCTCGGGCAAAAGCACCCTGGCGCGCCTGCTCGTCGGTCTGCACACACCGAGCGAAGGTCAGATCATGTTCGATGGCCTTGAACTACGGCAGATCGATGTCGCCGACCTGCGCAGCCAGATCGGTTATGTCTCCCATGACATGCCGCTGTTGGCCGGCAGCCTGCGCGATAACCTGACTCTGGGTGCCCGCTATATCAGCGACGAACGCATGCTCGAGGTCGCCCAGTTGACCGGCGCACTGGAGCTGGCGCGCCAACATCCACTGGGCTTCGACCGACCGGTTGGCGAACGCGGCCAACTGCTCTCGGGCGGCCAACGCCAGCTGGTACAGATGGCCCGGGCATTGCTGCTCGACCCTCCGATCCTGCTGCTCGACGAGCCCACCAGCGCCATGGATAACAGCAGCGAAGAAGCCCTGCGCAACCACCTGCTGACTTGGTCCCAAGGCAAGACGCTGTTGCTGATCACCCACCGCATGTCGATGCTCAGCCTGGTGGAGCGGCTGATCGTACTGGACAACGGCCATGTGGTTGCCGATGGCCCCAAGGCAGCGGTCATTGAGGCGCTACGCAAAGGCAAAATCGGGCCGGCGGCCATATGAAACTACTTACCCTGGACTCGCCTGACAATCTGGAGCTGCACCATGTGGCATAGGTTGTGGATTCACCTTGCCGGCATCAGCCGTGCCAAGCGGGACACCGAGTTCATGCCGGAGCTCGAAGGCGCAATACTCGAAGATTCCCCCAGGATCGCCCGCTTTACCGTGTGGATCGCCGGCCTGCTGCTGATCGTGGCGCTGGCCTGGGCCAACTATGCGGTGCTGGAAGAAGTCACCACCGGCGAAGGCAAGGCCATCCCCTCCAGCAAGATCCAGACGATTCAGAACCTGGAAGGCGGCATAGTTGCCGAGATTTTCGTGCGCGAAGGTCAGATGGTAAACCGCGGAGACACCCTGCTACGCCTGGACAGTACCCGGTTTCGCTCCAACCAGGAGGAGTCCGAGGTCGACCGTCTGGCCTTGCTCGCGCAGATAGAACGCCTATCTGCGGAGGCCGAGGGCAAACCGCTGGTGATGTCTGCAGAGCTCATCGATCAAGCGCCGCAGCTGGCAGAGGATGAGCGCGGGCTCTACGAGTCACGGCAACAACGCTTGCACAGCGAGCAACGTACCCTGCGCGAACAGCTGGTTCAAAAGCGACAGGAACAAGCCGAGTTCCGCGCCAAGCAGCAGCAATACCGTTCCAGCCTGGCGCTGATCCAACAGGAGTTGAACATGTCCACGCCGCTGGTCGCGTCCGGGGCGATCTCGGCCGTGGAGGTGCTGCGTCTGCGCCGCAGCATCGTCGAGGTGCGTGGCGCGCTGGAGGCCACCACCCTGGCCCTGCCAAGGGCGCAAGCCGCCGCCAACGAGATCAAAAGCCGGATCGAGCAAGCCGATCTGACGTTTCGCGCCGAGGCCTTCAAGGGCCTTAACGAAGCGCGTACTCAATGGCAGAAAATCACCGCATCAGGGGTGGCGATCCAGGACAGGGTCAGCCGCACCACGGTGACATCCCCGGTCAAGGGCATCATCAAACAACTGAAGATCAACACCATCGGCGGCGTGGTCCAGCCGGGCAGCGATATGCTGGAAATCGTGCCGCTGGACGACAGCCTGCTGATCGAAGCCCGGGTGCGCCCCCAGGATGTGGCATTTCTGCATCCCGGGCAGAAAGCCATGGTCAAGTTCAACGCCTACGACTACACCATCTACGGTGGGCTCAAAGCCAATCTGGAGCTGATCAGCGCCGACACCATAGTCGACAAGGACGGCCGCAGCTTCTACCTGATCCAGGTTCGCACGGATAAAAGCCACCTGGGCAGCGATGAGCATCCACTGCTGATCATCCCCGGCATGGTCGCCACCGTGGACATCATCACCGGCAAGAAAAGCGTACTGGATTATCTGTTGAAGCCGGTGCTCAAGGCCCGCGCCGAAGCGCTGCGCGAACGCTAGAAGTGGATTTTGTAGGGTGGACATAGCGAAGCTTTGTCCACCGCTGCAGCCCAGATGGCGGACAAGCCTTGCAGGTAGGCATAGGATCTACCGGAATATGCAACCTGTAGCCCGAAAAAGCGCCAAGGCTTACTCGGGCTACAAGGTTCGCTTCTGTGCGTTGCAATATGGCCAAGCCCAGGCGTTCAGCTCACACCGATTCCACCCGCAATGCCTGATCGCCGAACAAGCCATCGATCATCCGCGTGGTATCCACGCCGCCGCTGACGATGCCGCCCGCGCCGGGGGTGACGCCGTAATGCGTGGCCAGGTCGATACCGGCCAGCTCGATGGTCTGGGTCGCTGGGCCTGCGCCACTGGGGCTGACCGAGATCAGCGTGCTGAGCGACCCGCCGCTGTCGACCACGGCGAAGTTGAGGTAATCGCTCAAGCTGCCGGAGGTTTCGCCGCTGAGTAGATCGCTCAGATCCAGCGCATCGCCCTCGCTGCCGCCCAGGGTGAAGTCGAGAATCCGGTCGTGCCCCTGATCACCCGCGTTCCAGACGAATGCATCCTGGCCACTACCACCAATCAGCAGGTCATCGCCCACCCCGCCGATCAGTGTGTCGTTGCCGCCCTGGCCGAACAGCACATCGTCTCCCGCCCCGCCTACGAGCAGGTCAGCGCCGCCACGGGGGTCGCTGCTGAGGTTGAGCGTCATGGCATGCTCGACTATGTAGTCGCGCACCTGCGCCACGCTGGGCACGTCCCCGCCATTGCTGGCCTGCAGAAAGTCGAGCAGGGCCTGATAGCCCTGGCCGTCGTGGCTGCCGGCGGGATTTCCGTCCCAGGCCAGGTGGTCGGTGTTCAGGCTGTCGCCGAAGATGATGTCGTCACCCGCCGCGCCATAGAGCTGATCGTCGCCGAGCGGCAACGGAATAATATCGGTGGAGTCGCCAATCAGCAGCGCCTGCAGTTCCGCGGCGCTGTGCACGATCTGCGAGTCACCGGTCGGGGCGGTGACCGTGCTGCCATCCGGCAGGAACACCGTGCCGATGCCGCTCGGGCCGGTGTTGTCGAACATATCCAGCACCGCCGAGGTGCTGGCCGAACCTATGCTGATCGCATGCACCTGGATCGGATTACCGCCAATACCGGTGTGCAGCATGCTGTTGGCGGCCTGCAGGGCTTCGTCGACATCGCGGAAATTGGAGATATTGGCGGTATCGAGCACCGGGTTGCCCTGCTCGTCCAGGTACATGGTGGGCTGGCCGTCGGAGAGGAAAAACGCCAGTTGCTCGAAGTTGTTCGCACTGTCCGCGCCGGCACCGATGATCTGCTCGTTGAACCATTGCGTGGCCTGGACAAAAGCCGCCTCGTAGTTGGTATGGCCGGTCAGGCTCATGGCGTCGATGGCGGCCAGCAACAGGCCGACGTTGGCGGCATTGAGTCCATAGATGGTGGTCACAGCCCCCACCGTGCTGCTGAACGGCATCAACTGCACGTTGATTACGCCGTCATGGTCCTTGATCTGGTTGGCCAGGTGAGTCAGGGCATCCTTGGTCAACTGGATACGCGATACTCCCGAGCCGGAATCGCGCTCCATGCTGCCGGAGATGTCCACGATCAGGGCGATGTTGTAGTTGGTGCCGGGGACGATCAGGCTCTGTACCCCGCCGGCGTCGCCGACCAATACATCGTTACCGGAGCTGCCGGTCAGACTGCCGGCACCATCGGCGTCCAGCGGGCTGGCCAGCAGATGCGGCGCGCTGCTTCCTGCCTCGTCGTCGGCATTGCTACCGACCACCAGCAGGGGCGGCGACAGCGGAGGGTCTACGGGCGTGACCGGGTCGATTGGCGGCGTTACCGGGGGCACAGGCGTGACCGGATCAATCGGCGGCGTTACCGGGGGTACGGGTGTGACCGGACCGATCGGCGGCGTGACCGGATCGATCGGCGGAGTGGCCGGGGGCACGGGCGTGCTCGGAACCGCGGGGTCTAGGTCATCCAGCGTATCGGCGGCCGGCTGCAGCGTTATATCCAGGCTGACAAAAGGCAGCGGCCCGGTGTCGAAACCTATCTCCGGTTCCAGCTGGCCGCCCGTCTCGCTCAGCAACACGAACGAATGACCGCCGCCACCGCCATTACCACCCGTCTGCGGCCCGGCCGCCGGGGCCTCTGCGATCTCGGTCGGGTCTTCATTGGCGGCAATGGCACGCTGCAGCGCCTCCACCTCGCGCAATTGCTCGGCGCTGGGCTCAGGTGGTAATTGGTCGGCGAGCCATGCCGGGCTGAGCAACAGGTTGCTCGCGCGACCCATGGTCAGATCGCCGCCCTGGTTGAGGCGAATCGCCACGGCACCGTCATTGGCGCAAACCAAGCGCTCGCCGAGAAACACCCGGTCGCCTTCGACCAATAGACGGGTTGAACCATCGCTCGCGACAGCCGAGACCTTGCCAACAACCTGAGTAACCACCCCAATGGAACTGCTCATGCATTCTCTCCTTGATAAGCGGCAGAGCAACGCAAGAGGCGCACCCGATCCGATCTGTAGTGCCAAGCCAATGCACAAGGCTTGGGCAAGCGGATCGAGTAATTGGTTTAACTAATCGTTAAGACCGTTTTCCCCGTAATTGGTGAGTGGTTATCACGAATTGGACTAACTACGCCGTATCGGCCTTGCTGACCGTTATTAACGGTCTGCTGGGTTCAGGTGGTTACGCTGATAGGTCTGCTCGCCCATGGCTGCGATCTGCCCCTCGATCAGGGCCTCGAACGGTCTGAGCAAGGCAGCGAATTGCGCCGGGGCCTCCAAGGTTTCCAGCGCGCTGACAATGGCTTCGATGGTCGAGAGCGCTCCCGCTTGCGGTGCCTTGCGCAACCGGTAGCGCGACTGCAGGCCAGGCTCCAGGCTGACTCGCGGCAAGGCAGCCAGCCGCGGATTGCAGTGCAGCAGTTTGCGCGCCTTGCGCCAGGTGCCATCGGGCACCACCAGCAGGGTCGGCTGCCCGGCCGCCTGCTCGGCGAACTGCGGCAACGCTAGCGCGCCCTCCCCCGGAAACAGCAAGCAAGCCCGGTAGCCAGGCTGATTCAGCAGCGCAGGCAAGTCCTCAAATACTTCACCCACCCGCAACTCGGCATTGAGCAACCCGAGCGCCGCCAGGCGCGCGGTATTCAGCGCATGCCTGACCTCACTGGGGTGTTGCAGGATCAATACGCGAGTGCGGCTGTCCAGGCGGGGAACAAGGGCACACAGACAGTGAGCGAGTGGACGATTGCAGGCTGGGCAGACAAGGCGTGACATGGGCATCTCCTGATGCCCGGCAGTTTGCCATAAGCCTGGCCGGTCAGCCGCACAGCCTGGTCAGGCACAACCTTGCAGCGTAGGCGAACTTGCGTGCCGACCTTGCATGGCAAGGCCAGTGCCTGTCGCGATAAAGCACCGACAGGCACCTAGGGTCTAGCGATTGAAGCGCTCCGCCAGGCTATGCAGGTAATCGGCCATGCCCTCCAGCTCCTGGCCAATAGCAGCGCCCTGGTGAGCCTGCTCGGCACTGCGGTCGGAGAGCTGGGCAATCTGGGTAATCTGCCGGCTGATATCCTCGGCCACATGGCTTTGCTGCTCGGAAGCGGCGGCCATCTGCTGGCTCATGCCGGTGATGCGGCTGACGGCCTCGCTGATGCCATCCAGCGCGGTGCGCACCGCTTCGACACTCTCGACACTCTCGCGGGAAATGCTTTCGCCCTTGCCAGCGGTCACCACCGCACGCTCGGCCCCGGCCCGCAGCGAAGCAATGATCTGGTGGATCTGTTCGGTCGACTCACGGGTGCGCGATGCCAGCGAACGCACCTCGTCAGCCACCACGGCAAAACCGCGGCCCTGCTCGCCCGCCCGCGCGGCCTCGATCGCCGCATTGAGCGCCAGCAGGTTGGTCTGTTCGGCAATCGAGGTGATCACATCCGCCACGCTGCCGATGGACTGGGTGGAATTGGCCAGATCATTGACCGCCTGGCCGATGTCCACCACGGCCTTGGCCATATGCTGCATGGACTCCAGGCTGCCGCTGGCCAGTTGCAAGCCCTGCTTGGCAAGGCGATCGGCCTCTTCGGCGGCATGGGAGGTGTTCTGCACGTTATGCGTCACTTCCTGAATAGTGGCGGCCATCTGATTGATCGCGGTAGCCGACTGATCGGTTTCACTGCGCTGCTGATCAAGCATCTTGGCGTTGGAACGGGACAACCCGGCAGACTTGCTCGCATGCTTCTTGACGCTTTCCCCGGCATCCTCGATCCGTGTCAGCGCGGTTTGCAGGCGTGCATCCTCACTGATCATGGCCAGATCGAGCAGCGCCTGGGCACCGCGATTATCGCTATAGGTAAGCGCCACCAGAGGGCTGGTAAAGGCCTTCGGATGCTCCGCCAGGGTCGCGCGGATCAAGCGGCGCTTGTCATACAGCTGGTATGCACCCAGGGTAAATAGCGCCGCAGTGATAAAGCCGGTCAACCAGGGGCCCTCGATCAGGGCCTGGGCCCCGAGAATGCTCAGGCCGCAGAGAATCAGCGGCCATGACTGTATGAGTCCGCGTGTCCAGTACTCCAGCCTGGGTACTGCCGGCTTGCCCTCACGCAAGCGTGTATAGAGCTTTTCGGCACGGCGTTTCTGTTGCTCGCTCGGCAAGGAGCGTACCGATTCATAGCCGGCTACCCGGCCATTCTCGTAGATAGGCGTGACATAGGCGCTGACCCAGTAGAAATCGCCATTTTTCGCGCGATTCTTGACTAGGCCCATCCAGGGCTTGCCCTGCTTGATGACCTCCCACATATGGCCAAACACTGCAGGCGGCATATCGGGATGGCGCACCAGGTTATGCGGCTGGCCAATCAGCTCTTCACGGGTAAAGCCGCTGATCGCGACAAAGGCATCGTTGCAGTAGGTGATATTGCTGTTCAGATCGGTGGTGGAAATCAGCCGCTCATTCTGGGCAAAGGTTCTTTCCCGCTGAGTTATCGGAAGATTCTGGCGCATAAGGCTATCCCTGTCAGAGCTGGAGGTATTCGTGTAACTGCCATGCTAGGTCTAGCACAACGCCAGCATTGCGCTAGCAGCGTACGCCTGTTCGATTTCTACCTGAACATGACTGCCGCGCAAGCGCCTGACGAGGATGCCGCGAGCGCAGCAACCTGACCGACCCGACAGGCTACAGCAGTCGCCGCCAGGCACTGGGGAATTTCACCAATAAACAACCCGATCCGGCATATGGATCAGCCCTTGCGGCCATTCGAATGCAGCAGCGGACCTGCTGCTCGACGCCCTGCAGACAGACCCGTCAGCGCCGCCGCGGCGGTTGCCGGCCGTCCTTATCGTCACGCACGGGAACAGGTTGCAACGTCGGCCGGTCAAGCAAACCGAGGGCAACCAGCAGGTCATGCAAGACACTTTGCAACTTGGCGATCATGGGATACCTCCTGCCAAGGACTACGGAAAGGCGCGCGCGCCTGATCTGAGCCTAGTTCAATCTGCCAGAAATGCCGCCAGACAGACACCCGGCTCGCGCGCTGTCGCGCGCCTGCACTGGCGGCTCAATATTCCTTGTCGGCCTGTTCGGCCTTGCGCCTGTAGGGGAAAACGTCGATCACCTTGCCGGCACGGATCGCCTCCTGCAGGCTTTTCCAGTAATCGGCATCATACAGTTCGCCATGCAACTGGCTGAACAGCTTGCGCTGCTTTATATCGGCGAACAGAAACGGCGGAAACTCTTCGGGGAACACATCCAGCGGGGCCACCGAATACCAGGGTTCGGAGGCCATTTCGTCCTCGGGGTAACGCGGTGGTGGAATACGGCGGAAATTGGCCTCGGTGAGAAAGCAGATCTCGTCGTAGTCGTAGAACACCACCCGGCCGTGGCGGGTCACGCCGAAGTTCTTCAGCAGCATATCGCCGGGGAAGATATTCGCCGCGGCCAGCTGCTTGATCGCCAGGCCGTAGTCGTCCAGCGCCTCGCGCACCTGGGCCTCGCTGGCGCTTTCAACATACATGTTCAGCGGGGTCATGCGCCGTTCGGTCCAGCAGTGACGCACCAGTACCGTATCGCCCTCCACCACCACGGTCGAGGGTGCCACCTCCAGCAACTCGGCCAGGCACTCGGGCTCGAACTTGGACAACGGAAAGCGGAAATCGGCGAACTCCTGGGTGTCGGCCATGCGCCCGACCCGGTCGACGGTTTTCACCAGGCGGTACTTCTCGATCACCGTACCGCGGTCGACGTTTTTCGACGGCGAGAAACGATCCTTGATGATTTTGAACACGGTATTGAAGCCCGTCAGGGTAAACACGCTCATGACCATGCCGCGCACCCCGGGGGCCATGATGAACTTGTCGTCGGTGGTGGCCAGGTGGTTGATCAGCGCGCGGTAGAACTCCGACTTGCCGTGTTTGTAGAAGCCAATCGAGG
>CAZOEC010000001.1:0-105186 GCA_964578635.1 uncultured Pseudomonas sp. | reverse complement strand
TGGTACAGCTACCAGGGCAACAAGATCGGTCAGGGCAAGGCCAACTCGGCCAAGTACCTGGAAGATAACCCGGAAGTGGCGCGCACCGTTGAAGGCATGATTCGCGAGAAACTGCTGGTGGTCAGCCCGACGGTCAAGGCCAACTCCACGGCCGATGACCTGGCTGACGCCGACGCCTGATCTGCCTGCCTATGTCCATTGCTCTGGATAACCCCGTCGCGGTGCGGCGGGCGGCCATGGATCTGCTGGCGCGGCGTGAACATGGCCGGGTCGAGTTGACCCGCAAGTTGCGCAGTCGTGGGGCGGCAGATGAGTTGATCGAAGCCGCTCTCGAACGTCTGGCAGAAGAAGGCTTGTTGTCTGAGGCGCGCTATCTGGAGGCCTTTGTCAGCTACCGCGCGCGCGCCGGCTATGGGCCGTTGCGTATTCGCGAAGAGCTGACCCAGCGCGGCCTGGCGCGCAGCGATATCGAACAGGCCTTGCGCGATAGCGGTATCGACTGGCGTGAACAACTGGAAGACACCTGGCGACGCAAGTTCGCCGGTGAGTTGCCCACCGATGCACGGGAGAGGGCCCGCCAGGGACGCTTTCTCAGCTACCGCGGCTATCCGCCGGATTTGATCGGGCGCTTGCTGCGCGGGGCGCTAGACGACTAGTTTTGGCCGTTCCGGCTTAAGTGCGCGTCTTGCCCTCCCTAGGCTATGGGCTCGCGGTGCGCACGGCGCACCCTACAGCCGGTTGCAGCGACCAGTTGGACTTGTGGCAGGCCCGCGCAGTAGAACTCATGCAATACCTGACGGCCCTATCGCCTTTTTATCGGTCTGCTAGCCAGTGCTGCGGCTGATTGATCAGGTCGAGCAGTTCACGCAAGCGGCCATGATCGCGACCATTGAAATTGAAGGCCAGACGCGTCAGGTGGCACAGCTCGGGTTCGTCGCGTTCCGAGTCGCAGTAGGCCTGCTGCTGGAAGTCGCCGTCTTTGCACAGGTCGCGAAACTCGTTGTTCAGTTGCAACATGGCCGCCTCGCTCAGCCCATGGTTGAGGCGGATAACGAAGCGCTCCTTGAGCCAGCGGCTGGAGTGGTAGTTGCTATAGAACTGGGCGATCTCTTGCGCGGCTTCTTCGGCGCTATGGACCAGGCGTACCAGGCGCATGTCGCTGGCCAGGATATAGCCGTTGCCCTGCAGTTGTTCGGCGATAAATGCCAGGGCGCTCTTCCAGAAGGTACCGCCAGGCTGGTCAAGCAGTACCACGGGAACCAGGGGACTCTTGCCGGTCTGGATCAGGGTCAGAACCTCAAGTGCTTCATCCAGGGTGCCAAAACCGCCGGGGCAGAGCACCAGACCATCTGCTTCCTTGACGAAGAACAGCTTGCGCAAGAAGAAGAAGTGGAATGACAGCAGGTTGCCGGTGCCCTGTACGGTGGCGTTGGCACCCTGCTCGAAAGGCAGGGTGATGTTGAATCCCAGGCTGTTTTCCAGCCCCGCGCCTTCGTGGGCTGCGGCCATGATGCCGCCGCCTGCTCCGGTGACCACCATCAGATCATGCTTGGCCAGGGTTGCCCCCAGCTCCCGCGCCAGGAGGTAAACCGGATGCTCGCGAGGAGTGCGCGCCGAGCCGAACACTGTGACCTTGCGCCGGCGTTTGAACTGTTCCAGCGCGCTGAAGGCATGCTCCATTTCGCGCAGGGTCTGCAGCATGATCTTGGCGTCCCAGCGGTTGCGGTCGGCCTGGGCCATGCGGGTTATGGTGGTGATCATTTCCTGATACAGGGTCAGGTTGGGGCTGTCGGGTGGTGTCGCCAGCTGGGCAAGCTCTGCCACTTTGCTATTCAGGTCGATGCCGCTTATTTGAAAATGCCGGGACAGGTAGTCTTCCGATTCATAAGGCATACAACGTCTCCTTTGTCGTTACAGGTCGGGCATGACACTCCCTGCATGACTCGACCTTGCCTGCAAGTATGGCTCGCCGTAGCCGCTTTGAGCGGCAAAAGTAGCCTGCGCCTGGCTATTGTCGCCTTTGTGTGACCACGGTCTGCCAGCCCGTCGAGGGTCACAGGGCAATCTGTTCGCCCGGTTCCGGGATATTGGCGATCCAGTTCAGGCGTTCACGCAGGGCCTGTTGCAAGGCCTGCATTTTTTCCAGTTCGCCATGCACCAGATACAGCTCCGGGTGGTGTTCGAAGTGGCTGACCCAGTCGATCAGCTGCGACTGCCCGGCATGGGCAGAGAAGCCGCCGAGGGTATGGATCTTGGCTTTTACCGCGATGCGCTGATGCAGCACTTTGACGTTCTCGGCACCGTCGACGATGTTGCGGCCCAGGGTGCCTTTGGCCTGGAAACCGGGAAAGATCAGGTGGCAATCGTCGCGCCAGAGATTGTGCTTGAAGTGATGGACGATGCGTCCGCCGGTGCACATGCCGCTGCCGGCAATGATGATCGCACCGCTCTTGATCCGGTTGATTGACATCGACTCTTCCGGGGTCGGCGTGCAGCGCAGTATGGGCAGCCAGTCTTCGATGCGCTTGACCCCTTTGGCCGCCAGCACCGCGCGATCCTCGGGGGCGAACTGGTCCTGGAAGCGCGAATAGATGGCATTGGCCCGGATGGCCATGGGGCTGTCGAGAAAGACCGCCTGTTGCGGCAGGCGACCTTCCTGATAGAAGCGCCCCAGGTAGTAGATCAGGTCCTGGGTGCGACCCACGGCAAAGGAGGGGATCAGCACGTTGCCGCCATCGCGATGGGCCTGCTGCAGAATCTCCGCCAGTTCGTCGAGGGTGTCGCTGCTGCAGCGGTGATCGCGGTCGCCATAGGTGGACTCGAGCAGCACCACGTCGGCGCGCTTGAGGATGGCCGGGTCATGCATCAGCGGTGAGCAGGTATTGCCCAGGTCGCCGGAGAACACCAGGCGGCGGGTCAGGTGGTGATCCTGCACCTCGAGTTCGACAATCGCCGAGCCGAGGATATGCCCGGCATCGTGGAAGGTTACCTGCACGCCCTTGGCCACCTCCCGCGTTACGCCATAGGCCACCGCCTGACGCTGACGCAGGGTCTGTTCGGCATCGGCGGTGGTGTAGAGCGGGCTGATCGGTGCCTTGCCCATGCGTGCGCGCCATTTGTTCTCCCATTCGGCGTCCTTCTCCTGGAGAAACGCGGCATCCAGCAGCATCAGTTCCATCAGCTCACAGCTGGCGTCGGTTGCGAAGATCGGTCCGCGGTAGCCGGCGGCCACCAGTTTGGGCAGCAGCCCGGTGTGGTCGATATGGGCGTGGGAAATCACCACGGCGTCCAGGCTGAGGGGATCGAAAGCAAAGGCGGCGCGGTTGCCTTCTTCCTCTTCGCGGCGGCCTTGGCGCATGCCGCAGTCCAGCAGCACCTTGGCCCCGTCGCGGCTTTCGATCAGGTAGGAGGAGCCAGTCACCTGCTGAATGGCACCGAGGAAGTTGAGCAGGGCCATAAGATCATTCCTTTTTCTAAGTTGAGTTATTCAGTGCCAAGGCTGTCGTATGAGCTGGGTGGGTGTTTTGATACAGGTCAGCATCCGTCCCGATCCCTCGCTCTAGACTTGTTGCAAATCATCGGAGCACAGATATGATCCAGCTATTTCCGAGTGCCCACGAGCTTGCCGAGCATGCGCGCAGCGAGCCCGCCTACGCGGATTGGCAGCGCGGCTATGGTCCTTTGCAGCATAGCCCGCAGACCTGCGCCGCGGTCTACCGAATGGCCCAACAGCTTGTGCAGGCCGGCGTGCAACCCGATCTGGCCAGTGTCTACCGGCATTTGCGTGCGCTCGACCGGCTGACGGCGGCCGGGCTGTGGCTGGTGGTGCATATGACCTACGCCCAGCGTGTGCGCCTCGATGGTGCGGCCCTGGCGGCGGCGGATTTCAAGCCGGTGCCCGAGGGGCATACCGGCGGTGCGCTGAATATGGTCCCGGCCTATGCCGGCTATCTGGCGCTGAACAGCCTGACAGGGGAGACCCGCGGCTGGCTGATGGGGCAGGGCCACTGCGTGGCGGCCATCGAGGCGCTCAACCTGCTGGTTGCCAACCAGCACCCGGAGCAGGCCGAACGCTACCCCTGCAGCGAAGCCGGCATGAGCCAGCTGGTGGCGGACTTCTACAGCTATGGGCAAAACGCCGAAGGTCAGGTCGATGTGCCGCTGGGTAGCCACGTCAACCCGCACACCGCCGGCGGTATCGCCGAGGGCGGTTACCTGGGCTTTGCCGAATTGCAGTATGCCCATCTGCCCCTGCCGGGCGAGAAGCTGGTGGCCTTCCTTTCTGATGGCGCGGCCGAGGAGCAGCGCGGCAGTGACTGGATGCCGCGCTGGTGGCGTGCCGAAGACTGCGGCGTGGCCTTGCCGTTGATGATCGCCAATGGTCGGCGTATCGAGCAGCGCACCGAGCTGGCCACCCCCGCCGGATTGGATAACTTCCGCGAGCACCTGCGCCATTGCGGCTTCGATCCTATTAGTTTTGATGGCCGCGACCCGGCTGCCTTTGTCTGCGCGCTGTGGGAGATGGAACAGCGCCTGAGTCATCGGGTGCAGGAACTGCGCGATGGTGTGCTGAGCTACCCCCTGCCGATGCCCTACGGCATCGCCGAAACGCTCAAGGGCTTCGGTTTCTACGGCGCGGGCAGCAATGCCGCACATAACCTGCCATTGCCGGCCAACCCGCATACCGATGGGGCTGCCCGCGAGCTGTTCAATCAGCATGCGGCGCAGCTGTGGGTGGCTGCCGATGAATTGGCCGACGCCTGTGCGCTATTCGCGGCTAGAGGTTCCCGCCTGCTGGAACGGGATAATCCGCTGGCGCAGCGTCAGCCGTCGCTGGCGCAACTTCCTGCATTGCAGTATCGCGATACGGCCTGTTCGCCGATGTCGGCCCTGGACCGTTTCTTCGTCGATCTGGTGCAGGCCAATCCGCAGTTGCGGCCTCGGGTCGGCAACCCCGACGAGCTGGCCAGCAATCGTCTGGGCGGCGTGCTCAAGGCGCTCAAGCACCGGGTGACCGCGCCGGAGAGCGAGCTGGAGGCGCTGGATGGCGCAATCATTACCGCCCTGAACGAGGAGGCCGTGGTTTCCGCCTGCCTGGCCAACCAGGGCGGCCTGAATCTGGTGGCCAGCTACGAGGCATTCTGCGTGAAGATGCTCGGCGCGGTGCGCCAGCGGATCATTTTTGCCCGTCAGCAGAAGGAGGCCGGGCGACCTGCCGGCTGGCTGGGCTGGCCGTTGGTGGCCACTTCGCACACCTGGGAGAACGGCAAGAACCAGCAGTCGCATCAGGACACCACCTTCTGCGAGGCCCTGCTCGGTGAGATGAGCGATATGGTTCGGGTGCTGTTTCCCGCCGATCACAACACGGTACTGGCGCTGCTGCCAGGCATCTACCAGGCCCGCGGCCAGCTGGCCTGCATGGTGATCGCCAAGCGCGAGCGGCCGGCGGTGTTCAGCCGCGAACAGGCCGAGCAACTGGCGCAGGACGGGGCCATTGTGCTGGCCGAACAGCAGGGTGAGCAGCCTTTGCTGTTGATCGCCAGCGGCAGTTACCAGTTGGCCGAGATGCAGCGCGCCGCCGCTCGTCTGAGCGCCGCGGGTTGTGCCTGGCGTCTGATTTACTTGCAGGAACCGGGGCGCTTCCGTGCCCCGCGTGACCGCTGGGAGCAGGCCGCGCTGGCACCCCGCGAGTTGAGCGAGCGCCTGTTCCCGGCCAGTAGCCCGTACCGGGTGCTGCTGACCCATATGCGTCCGGAGGTGGCTCGCGGGCATCTGTGGCCGATTCTCGGCGACGGGCCGCGCAATGCGGTGCTTGGCTACCGTAATCGCGGCGGCACCCTGGATGAGGCCGGCATGCTGTTCGCCAATAGCGCCACCTGGGCCCATGTGCTGCAAGCGGTTGGCGGGTTGCTGAACCGGCCCCTTGGCGATTTTCTCGCTGCCGACGAGGCCGCCGCGGTGCAGGGCAGGGGCGACCCACGCTGCCTGCGCTAGCACAACTGCTGTGCGGCAACCGCCGTACAGCCTGGAAAGGGAGGGGCAGGTATGCCCAAGTTGACCCTGGAGCTTGAGCCGGAGTTGTACCGCCTGCTGCAGCAGGCGGCGCAGGGCAATCGGCTGAGTCTGGAAGAGGAGTGTTTGCGGCGCTTGGCCGGCGAGGCGCGCCGGTCGCACTATATGACGGCGCTGCTGGCGGATCTGCGTGCCGATGATCAGCAGCGGCGGGCGCGCAAGGGCGGCCCCTGATGCTTACTGCAGACCGCAGTCGGACTTGGTAAAGCGCTCGACCGTGACCGGCCGGTTGCTCTTGTATTCGCTGAACTCGTAGCGCAGGGCTGCGCCGCGTGCCAGCAACTGGCGATAACCCTGGTTGCGGCAGACGCTGTTGGCCAGTTGCGCCCGTACGACGTCAGGGTTGCCGCGCATCTGCCCGGCATGTTCGGCGCGTACGCTGAGGTGGTTGACCAGTTCCTTGCCGTTGACGCTATAGCCCTGGTCGAGAATGTCTTCGTTGATCGCCCGAGGGGTGCCCACGCTGCTCTCGCGCGCCACTTTCTCGAGCATCTGGCTCAGCTCGTAATCCTTCAGCGAGGCGGCTTGGGCGAAGAGGGGCAGGCTCAGGGCCAGGGTCAGGGCAGTCAAACGCAGCATGGGGTACTCCTAAGTCGATTCGCTCCTTCGACAGGTGGGTGCCTGCCAAGGTTCAGTGCGCGCTATCTTACTCCTTACGGCGCTCGCGGGCGTACGCTGTTGGCTGCTGCCTTGTTAAACTGCCGCGCTTGCCGACCCAGGATCGAACATGCCCCTTTTCCCCTACCGTACGTTGGCTGGCCAATGAGCCATGCCGTTGCCCGTTTGCGTGATGCGCGTATTGCCCGCAGCGTAAAACCCTTCCTGGCCCGCGGCAGTCGCTCGGTGCGCTGTCCGGCCTGCCGACTGGCCGAGAGCCATTGTCTGTGCGCCTGGAAGCCGCGGGTCGCCGCGCAGTCGGCCATGTGCCTGCTGATGCACGATGTCGAAGCGCTCAAACCGAGCAATACCGGCTGGCTGATCGCCGACGTGGTGGCGGACACCAGCGCCTTCGGCTGGTCGCGGGTCGATGTCGATGCGGCGCTGCCGGCGCTGCTGAACGATCCGCAATGGCAGCCTTATCTGGTGTTTCCAGGGGAGTATGTCGCGCCCGAGCGGGTGGTCAGCGAGGTGCGCCCCGTCGCAGGCAAGCGCCCGCTGTTTGTGTTGCTCGACGCCACCTGGACCGAAGCGCGCAAGATGTTCCGCAAGAGCCCCTACCTCGACAGCCTGCCGGTACTCAGCCTGCAGCCCGAACAGCTGTCGCGCTATCGCCTGCGTCGTTCGACCCGCGACGATCACCTGTGTACCGCCGAAGTGGCGGCGTTGTGCCTGGAGCTGGCCGGTGACCAGCACGCCGCGGACGGGCTGAACGCCTATCTGGATGTATTCAGTCAGCATTACCTGGCGGCCAAGGCACCGCGCGCGGTCGATCTGGGCGATCCGTTGCATCAGCGCCTGCAGGCGTTTTTGTAGCGCGGCAGCAATCGCGCCTGGCAGAGACTAGCGCGCTGGCTGGGCCAGCTGGCGTGGCCAGAGCTGGGCCAGCAGCATGCCGGCGAGCATCAGCGCGCAACCCAGATAGCCGCGCAGCTCCAGGGTTTCGCCGAGGAACCAGGCTCCGGCCATGGCGGCAAACACCGCCTCCAGGGAGAAGATGATGGCCGCATGGGAGGCAATCGCATCCTTCTGCGCCACCACCTGCAGGGTAAAACCTATGGCCACGCCGAGAATGCCGCCATAGAGGATCGCCGGCCCGGCGGCGATGATGGCCTGCAGTTGAATCTCTTCGAACAGCAGCGCCAGGGCCAGGCTGATCAGCGCACAGGTGATGAACTGGATCACGGCCAGGCGCAGTGGGTCGTGGCGGCTGGCGAAGAAACCCACCAGCAGTACATGCACGGCCCAGACAAAGGCCCCGGCCAGTTGCAGCCAGTCACCGGAAGCCACCTGAAAACCGTCGCCGACACTGAGCAGAAACATGCCCAGCACCGCCAGGGTGGCTCCGAGCCAGATGCCCATACCGCTCCTGTGGCCGATAAACAGGCCCAGCAGCGGCACTATGATCACGTATAGACCGGTGATAAAACCGGAGTTGGTCACGCTGGTGAACAGCAGGCCCACCTGCTGCAGGTTGATTCCCAGCGCCAGGGCCAGGCCCATGAGGATGCCGCCCAGCAGCAGCTGGCGATTGACCGCCGGCAGGGGCGCACTCTGCGCCCGGCCTTGCAGCAGATGCAGAACCGGCAGCAGAATCAGGGCAGCGAGGCCAAAACGCAGGCCGCTATAGAGGAAGGGGCCGATGGAGTCCATGCCCAGGCGTTGTGCGACAAACACCGAGCCCCAGATCATGGCGGTAAGCAACATCAGTAGGTCTGCACGCAGGCTGTGGCTTGGCATTTCAGGGGGCTCTTCGGCAAAGTTGTCGACTGTGCCGCAAAGCGCCGAACTTGACCACCCCGTCACGGCTCGGCATGCTGGGTCGTTTTTATCCGGGCCGGGCCGGCTTGCCTGCCGCTCCGCATGCCACGATGCATTGTCTACAGTGCAATGAGCAGTACCCTCGATGGGTATTCACATAACAAGAACAGGATCTGCCATGGCCGCTTTTGAAATCCTGATTGCCGATGATCACCCGCTGTTTCGCAGTGCCCTGCAACAGGCCCTGACCCTGGGGCTGGGCCCCGATGTGCGGCTGGTGGAAGCCGCCAGCATCGCCGAGCTGGAAGGCTGCCTGGAGCAGAAGACCGATTGGGATCTGGTCCTGCTCGACCTCAATATGCCTGGAGCCTACGGTTTTTCCGGTCTGGTGCTGTTGCGCGGGCAGTATCCGCATATCCCGGTGGTGATGGTTTCGGCGCAGGAAGATCAGACCATAGTGGCGCGCTCCCGGGAATTCGGGGCCAGCGGCTTTATCCCCAAATCCAGTGCCCTGGAAACCATTCAGCAGGCGGTACGCCAGGTACTCGATGGCGAGGTCTGGTGGCCGCAGCAGACTCAGGAAGCGATTGCCCTGTCGGCCGAGGCCAAGGCCGCCAGCGCTGGCCTGGCCAGCCTCACGCCGCAGCAGTTCCGCGTACTGACCATGGTTTGCGACGGTTTGCTGAACAAGCAGATTGCCTACGAACTGAGCGTCTCCGAGGCCACGGTCAAGGCCCATGTCACGGCGATTTTCCGCAAGCTGGGAGTGCGCACCCGCACGCAGGCGGCGCTGCTCCTACAGCAACTGGAATCGATTCCGGCCAGCTAGGGTCTGTTGCCGTTTCGTTCGCGGCCGCGCCGGAGCCTGTTTTAGCGCGAGGCAAGGCACGAGACACGAAGTTTGGTTGTTCCAAATGAGTGTCGAGAAACGCAGTATCGCGCTAAAACAGGCCCGGCCCTTCGGGTTGCGCGCAAAATCTCGCCATGCGGTGTTGGAGGACTTGGCAAGGGAGCAACCATTACCTGCGCCCTCCGCCTAGCCTGGCGAGATTTTGCGCAGCAACGTGGCTCGCGATGAAACGGCAACAGACCCTAGGGTGTCTATTGCGCAGTGCCTGGCGTAGCCTGCCGGCCCTTATCGGTTGTGGATAAAGTCTGATGTCGCCATTCAAGGGTCAAACCGGCCTTAAACGTATCCTCAACGCTTCCGGTTATTCGCTGGCCGGCCTGCGCGCGGCGTTCAGCGGCGAGGCGGCGTTCCGCCAGCTGCTGCTGATCAATCTGTTGCTGATTCCTCTGGCCTTCTATCTGGATGTCAGCCGGGTGGAGCGCGCCTTGCTGGCGGCGGTCTGTCTGCTGGCGCTGATCGTCGAGCTGCTCAACTCGGCGGTGGAGGCGGCCATTGACCGCATCTCCCTGGAATTGCATCCGTTGTCGAAGAACGCCAAGGACATGGGCAGCGCCGCCCAGTTCACCGCCCTCGGCCTGATTGCCGCAGTGTGGGCGATTATTCTGCTGGGGTAGGCTGGGTGCGCCGCGTCGCGGCTTGCCCAGCGTGGCGGACAAGGCAGCGCCATGTCTGTTTTACGCGATGGTCGGCAAGACGATCTGGTCGCTACGCTCGACGCCTGCGGTCAGGGCCCGGCACAGCTCGATAAATTCGCGCATGGCGGCGGTCTGGTACTTCTGTTTGTGCCAGATAAACCAGAACTGCCGGCGCAGGTCCAGCTGCGGGGTTTCCAGCGCCACCAGGCTGCCGCGACGAAAGGCATCGCGCAGGGCCAGGCGCGAAATACAGCCGATACCCAGACCCGATTCCACCGCCCGCTTGATCGCCTCGGTGTGCTCCAGTTCCAGGCGAATATTCAGGCTGCCAGGGTGATGACGCATGGCCTGGTCGAAGGTCAGACGGGTGCCCGAGCCCTGTTCGCGCAGAATCCAGGCCTCGCGGCTCAGCTCATCCAGGCTGGCCTGCCCCCGCTGGGCCAGGGGGTGCTGGGGGGCGCAGAACACCACCAGCTCGTCCTCGACCCAGGGTTGCACCTCGATATCCGGGTGCTGGCAGTCGCCTTCGATCAGGCCCATATCCAGCTGGTAGTGGGCGATCTGCTGCACCACATGGGCGGTGTTGTGCACCTGCAGTTTGACCCGGCACTCGGGGTGGCGCTGCATAAAACTGCCGATCAGCAGGGTGGCCAGGTAGTTGCCCACGGTCAGGGTGGCCCCCACATTCAGCGAGCCGAAGCCGCTCTTGCCGCCCAGCAGGCGTTCGATTTCCTTGGCCTGGTCGAGCAGGGCCACCGCCTGGGGCAGCAGCTGCAGACCCAGGGCATTGAGGCTCAGGCGTTTGCCGGCGCGGTCGAACAATTGGCAGTCGGACTGGCGCTCCAGCTCGCTGAGCGAGGTACTGGTGGCCGACTGCGACAGCGCCAGGGCGTCGGCCGCACGGGACACGCTTTCCTGCTGGGCAACGGTGACGAAGACCTGAAGTTGTCTGAGGGTAAATCGCATATCTATATAACCGATAACCTATATCTTGATTATTCACTTAACAGATATTGTGCGCCCGCCTAGAATCCGTCGCAACCGCAACTATGCCAGCGCTTCTTGAGGAACCAGCATGAGCAATCTGAACGTCGAGCGTGTACTCAGCGTCCACCATTGGAACGACACCCTGTTCAGCTTCAAGACCACCCGTAATACCGGGTTGCGTTTCGAGAACGGTCAGTTCGTGATGATCGGCCTGCAGCAGGACAATGGCCGTCCGCTGATGCGCGCCTATTCGATTGCCAGCCCCAATTACGAGGAGCACCTGGAATTTTTCAGCATCAAGGTGCCCGACGGCCCGCTGACCTCGCAGCTGCAGCACCTCAAGCCGGGCGATGAATTGATGGTCAGCCGCAAGCCCACCGGCACCCTGGTGCTCGACGACCTGCTGCCGGGCAAGCACCTTTATCTGCTCAGCACCGGCACCGGCCTGGCCCCCTTTATGAGCGTGATCCAGGACCCGGAAACCTACGAGCGTTACGAGAAGGTGGTGCTGGTGCACGGCGTGCGCTACGTCAACGAAGTGGCCTACCGCGAGTTCATCACCGAGCACCTGCCGCAGAACGAATACTTCGGCGATGCCCTGAAGAGCAAGCTGATCTATTACCCCACCGTGACCCGCGAAGAGTTCGAGAACCAGGGCCGCCTGACCGACCTGATGCGCAGCGGCAAGCTGTTCCGCGATATCGGCCTGCCGCCGATCAATCCCCAGGACGACCGCGCGATGATCTGCGGCAGCCCGAGCATGCTCGACGAAACCGCCGCGGTGCTCGACAGCTTCGGCCTGAAGATCTCGCCGCGCATGGGCGAACCTGGCGACTACCTGATCGAGCGCGCCTTCGTCGAGAAATAAGGCGCAGCGAGGCCCGGGCACAACCGAATGCCGCTCACTTGTAAAAAGTGAGCGGCATTTTTGTAGGGGCTGGACGCCTTGTAGCCCGGATGCAATCCGGGGGAGATTTATCGTCAGCCAATTGGCTCCCGGATTTCATCCGGGCTACGACTCGGTGCGGCCTCGCGCCAACGGGCTACAAGGGGCTATCGCAGCCCAGGTGTTTTTCCAGCCCCAGCTGATAGCGATTGCCGCCGTTTTTCTTCGCCAGGTACATGGCATTGTCGGCCTGGATCAGCAGCTGCTGGGGATCGGCGGCATGTTGCGGATAGAGGGCAATGCCGATGCTTGGCTGTACGCGCTGCGGCTTACCCTCCAGGTCGTAGGGCTGATTGAGTGCCAGGCGGATCTTCTCGGCGACCTGGACGGCGTGATCGGTGGCATGGAAATCCTCCAGCAGCACCACGAACTCATCCCCGGCAAAGCGGGCGACGGTATCCACCTCGCGGATGCACTGCTGGATGCGCCGGGCCACCTGTTGCAGCAGCCGGTCGCCCATGGCGTGGCCGAGGGTGTCGTTGATCAGCTTGAACTTGTCCAGGTCGAGAAACAGCAGGGCCAGCTGGCGCTGCTCGCGCCGCGCCCTGGCCATGGCAATCTGCAGGCGGTCGCGCAGCAGTTCGCGGTTGGGCAGACGGGTCAGCTGGTCGTACTGCGCCATAAACTGCAGGCGGTCGAGCATCTGCAGGCGCTCGATGGCCGATGCCACCTGGGTCGAGACGAACTGCAGCAGTTCCTTGTCGTTTTCGCTGTAGCGCGCGCTGTGGCAGTAGCTTTGCAGAATAAGTGCCCCCATCACCCCCTTTTGCGACTTTAGCGGCACACCGAGCCAGTCCAGCGCGGCGCAGTCGAGGGCGCGGATATGCGCGGGCAGCTGGTCGAGGTTGTCCTGATTGCGCAGCAGCGTCTGGCCGCTGCGTATCACCTCGGCACTCAGGGTGCGGGCGGCGAGATTGTGCGCGGCCGGTGCCGGCTGTTGCTCGTCGACGTGGTAGGGGAAGCTCAGCTGGTCATGCTGCGCATCGTAGAGCGCCACCGAGAAATTGCTGGCCGGGAGCAGTTGGCCAATGATCCGGTGTACCTGCTGGAACAATCCGGGCAGATCCTGGCTGCCATGCACCGCCTCGGAGATCGCATACAACGCCGCCTGCAGGGACTCGCTGCGCTTGCGCTCGCTGATATCGTGGGCGACCGCTATGCGCAGCTGATCGTCCTCCGACCAGCGCGCCGACCAGAGGATATGTACGACCTGGCCGTCCTTGCGCATATAGCGGTTCTCGAAACGCGGCTTGCTGTCGCCTGCCATGATCTCGCTGGCGGCCTGCAGGGTTCTCTCGCGATCCTCCGGGTGAACCATGTCGATCATCGGTTTGCCGATCATCTCCGTGGCGCTGTAGCCAAAGATGCGCTCGCAGGCGGCGCTGACAAAGACGAAATGGCCGCTCCTGTCGACCACGCAGATGGCGTCGAGAAGGAGGTCGACAAGGTTGCCAGAGGGCACAAAAGGCGTGCGTTTCATCGTCTGCGCATACTTCACTGAGACTGTATGAATGGACCTTGGGGTAAGAGGCGGATCCTGCTGCCGGCACAGTTAACCATAGGTCATGTGCCGACCGGCTGTAAGCGCTTGTAATCTTTTGTGTGGGCTAGGGCATCAGAGCGGGGCGGGCGAACTGCAGCGCTGCCCGGAGATCGCCGGGTGGTAGATCGGCTGCACCTTGTTGCCGGCCGGGTCGAGCAGGTGAAAGCTGTGCGCGCCGTCGCCATGGGCGAAGGGGCGGTCGAGCAGGGTCACGCCCTGTTCCTTGAGGTAGGCATGCCAGGCGTGCAGCTCCTCGATGCTGTCGACGACAAAGCCATAGTGATCCACCGCCTGCACGCCGCTGCTGTCGGCATAGGCGCGGCCCAGGGAGAGGTTGTCGTTGCCGCAGGTCAGGTAGACCAGATCCGCGTTGGCACGGTGCAGCACCTGCATGCCGAGAATATCCACATAGAAGCGTTCGCAGGCTTCCAGATTGGCAACCAGCAGGGCGATATGGCGCAGACCATTGAGGCGACCGGGGCGTTCGAGCATGGTGAGACTCCTGTTCTGTATACATTTATCTTGTAAATATAAGACAAAATCGCTGATCGGCCTATCCGTGCGTACAGGCTGGCGCGAACCGGATCAGCCGGCCGGCACGACTTCCAGCACGCAGATGCTGCCCGGCCGCGGGTAATGCCAGTGCACATCGACATCCCAGAAGCGCACGCCATAGCGTCGCTCCGGGCCGGGTTGCTGGTAGGCCGGGCGCGGGTCCTGGGCCAGGCACTGTTCGATCAGCTCGACCAGAGGCTCTTCCAGGCGCTGGCCATGGCCATGGGCCTGGCTCAGCGCACTGTCCTGCCAGGTCACCTCGATCAGCGTCGGCGCGCTGTCGGCGATGCGGTTATAGGCCGCGGCCACGCTGTCGGCATAGGGGACATAGGGTTTGATATCCAGCACCGGGGTGCCGTCGAGCAGGTCGATGCCCGATAGCCACAGCTTGCCGGGCTCGACCCTGTCCAGCTTGACCACCGACTGGCCGATGCCGTTGGGCCGGTGGGTGGCGCGGGTGCTGAACACCCCGACCGACTGATTGCCGCCCAGGCGCGGCGGGCGCACCTTCAAACGAGGCTTGTCCTCCAGGGCCTGGTGAAACAGAAACAGCAGCCAGACATGGCTGACCTGCTCCAGGCCTTGCACCGCATCGCCATTGTCGAAGGGCGCAACCAGTTCCAGCACGCCACGGGCCGCCGGGGCGAGTTGCGGCTGACGGGGAATGGCGAACTTCTCCTTGAAGCAGGAGCGGACAAAGCCGATGGGCGATACGGAGTAGTACATGGCGGCGCGGCAGGCGGTGGCGGGGTGGCCATCTTACCCGCAATACGCGCCGCCGCGCAGGTCGCTAGCCGAGCAGCAGCAACAGGCTCCAGGCGATCAGCAGCAGCCCACCCAGGCGCGCAAGCCAGGGGCCCAGGGGCAGGGTCTTCTCCAGCAGTACATAGGCGGCGAGCAGGGCCACCCACAGCAGGTTCATCACCCCGACCACGAACAGCAGGCCCATCAGCGCCCAGCAGCAGCCCAGGCAATACGCGCCATGGGCCAGGCCCATGCGCCAGCCGCCGAGCAGGCCGGGTTGCCAGTAGCCGAGGAGAAAGTGCAGCGGCCCGCGGCAGTGTTCCAGGCAGGCCATCTTGTGCGGCAGCCACTGGTAGATACCCGCCGCCAGCAGCAGGGCGGCGGCCAGCAGGGTACTGCTGCTGCGCATCTCGGGGCTGAGCAGGGCGAGTTGTTCGAGGGCCCACTGCAGGGCTGTGGCGGTCAGGGCGAAGCCGATCCATACCAGGGCATAGGCGGCGCAGAACAGCAGCAGGGCCAGGTGACGGCGCGCCGTCGGCATGCGCTTGCGCAGCAGCTGCTGATAGAGCAGCAGCATTGGCAGGGCGCTGGGCAGCATCATGCCGATCATCATTACCGCCCACATGGCGAACATCAGCAGGGCATCGCCCAGGCTCCAGGGCATAAGCATGCCGGCCATCGCGGCGTCGGCCATGCCGCCGGGGCCGCTCATGCCGCTGGCCATGCGTTGCAGCGCCAGCCAGGCCAGGGCAATCAGCGCGAGCAGGCAGAACAGGAACAGCAGCTGTTCGCCGCTCAATCGCCTGCTCGCCGTGGCGGCCTGCAAGTCGCTCACTTTCAGGGCTCTATGCCATGGCCAGTGAAGTGCACATGGGCCAGGTGACTGTGGCTGTCCTTGGACTGCAGCTTGAGTGCGGCCTGGGTCTGGAAGCTGCCGCTGGCCACTTCCGCCTCGAGGAACTCGAAGCCATTGGGCAAAGCGATGCGGGCGCGCTGGGGTGAGCCGTCGACGGGGCTGCGGATCGGTTCGCCGCTGGCCTGCAGCACGCCTGGAATATCCAGGTGGGCGAGGCGTTGGTCGACGTCGAGCGATAGGCTGATGGGCACGAACAGCGGCTCGAACATCTCGCTCATGGTGGTGCTGAAGACCTGGAACACGTTGACCCCGGGCTCGCTCTCCTGGCCGGAGAGAATGGTCAGCAGGGCCTGGCGTTGCGCCTCGTCGGCACGTTCATCGATAAATACCTGGCAGCTGCCGTTGCCTTTATGAATGGCCTGCGGCCAGGCAAAGGTGGCGGCCCAGCACAGACCGTCGAGCACCACCTGCTTGAAATACCCGTGATCGATGCGCATCGATGCCACCGCCTGACAGTTGCCGTGGGTTGGCGGTGCGCTGAATTGACAGGGGCAGCCCCAGTTGCAGTTGCAGGTAATGAATTCGACGCCCTGCATGCGCCAGTCGGCGATAGCCATGACCAACCTCCTTTCCCCCGGGTGGCGAAATGAAAGTTGTTGTCTGTCCCCTCGATAAATTAACGCTAGCAGAGCCCGGTGGACGAATACGGGCGGCCGACCAAAGGTCGAGCCTGCCCGTGGGGGCTGTAGTGGCCTGTACGGCGAGTTGGTTAACTCAAGTTCGGATGACTGAGGTTCTGAGGCAAGGCGCTGCGACGAGTCATAGCTGGCTATGGCGAGGAGCAGCAACGCAGTATCAGGGCCTCAGGAGCCGAAATTGACTAATTGAACTCGCCACACAGGCCACTAGAGGTGGAAGCCGCCATCGATGGGGATGATATTGCCGGTCATATAGGCCCCGGCGGTGCTGGCCAGGCTGATCGCCAGGGCGGCCATTTCCTCTTCGCGGCCCCAGCGCTGCATCGGGATCAGCGCGCAGTCTTCGGCCATGGCCGCCTCGTCCTGGGCGATAAACTGGGTCATCTTGCTTGGGAAGCGCCCCGGGGCGATGACGTTGACGTTGATATGCTGGCCGACCAGTTCGCGGGCCAGCATGCGCGACAGCTGATGCAGGGCGGCCTTGCTCGGGCCATAGGCATAGGCGTCTTCGCCGTGGGAGGTGATGCCGGCGACCGAGCCGATATTGATCACCCGCGCTGGGCTTGCGGCGTTGCCGGCCTTGCGCAGCAGCGGCAGCAATTGCTGGATGCAGCTGAACACCGAGGTCACATTGAGTTGCATGACTTTTTCCCAGCCCTTGGCCGGGTAGCTTTCCAGCGGCGCGCCCCAGGTGGTGCCCGCGTTGTTGACCAGAATATCCAGCTGGTTGAGGCTGTCGCTCAGCTGCGCGGCCAGGGCCTGCACGCCTTCCTCGCTGGCCAGGTTGGCGGCGATGCCGTGACAGGTGCCGAAGGCCGACAGCTCGGCGGCGGTCTGGGCGCAGGCTTCGCCATCACGGGCGCAGACGTAGACCGTTGCGCCGGCTTCGAGAAAGGCTTTGGCGATCATCTTGCCGATACCGCGGGTGCCACCGGTGACCAGAGCGGTGCGGCCTTGCAGGGAGAAATAAGGGTGCATGGCGAATCCTTGTTGGGGATAGATGCCACTAGCCTAATCCTGCACCTGCCACGCGGCAGGCACTATTGCCCCTGGAAATACAACGCCATGCGGTAGGCATGGCGGCTTGCCGCTGACTTAGCCGCGAACGCGCAGGGTCAGCCCCTTGAGAAAGTTGCGCAGAAACTGGTCGCCACAGGTGCGGTAGTTGCTGTGGCCGAACTTGCGAAACAGTGCACTCATCTCCGGTTTTGAAACCGGGCAGTCGACGCTGTTCATGATGGCGTGCATATCGTCTTCCTTCAGCTCGAAGGCCACGCGCAGTTTCTTCAGCACCATATTGTTGGTGACCGGCAGCTCGAAGGGCTGGGGCGGGCGGCTGTCGTCCTTGCCGCGCTTGAAGTACACCAGGCCGTCGAGGGCGTGGGCCATCAGCTCGTCGTCGCAGGCGACAAAGCCTTCTTCGTCTTCTTTCTTGAGCATGGCGGCGAGGTCGTCGAGGGCGACCTGCTTGCCGCTGAGCTGGATGATTTCGCTCAGCTGCGCATCGCTGACGTCGAGCATATAGCGCAGGCTGCGCAGTACATCGTTATTAAGCATGGGGGTGTCCTGAAGGTGGCTGACGCCTAAAGCGGCAGCTTGAGAAAAGTTAGAAGCGTTCTTTCGCGGCCAGGTAGCGCCATTGTCCCGGCTGGACCTTGGCCATGGGCACGCCGCCGATGCGGATACGCTTCATGCCCAGTACCTTGAGATCGACGCTGTTGCACATGAATACGATCTGACCGGGCAGCGGGTTCTTCAAGGCGAAGCGCAGGCGGGTTTCGTTCTGCCAGCTGACCTTGCACGGGGGCAAAGCCACACCGTTGAAGGTCAGGCCGTGAGCCAGGCGCTTGAGCTGGCTGGCGCTCAAGGTGCCGACGACCTCGACCACATACTCCTGCTCCAGCTTGCTCAGGTCTTCCTTGAGCTTGCGCTCGATGCGCCAGTCCTGGGTCAGTACGTGCAGGCCATCGGCCCCGGCCTGCAGCGGAATGCAGGAGATAAGCCGGGCGAAATGACTTTTCAGCGGCCGGATGCCCGAGCCGTCTTCCGGCCAGTGGCTGGCCGGGCTGATGCTTTCTACGGCGCGGTCGGGCGAGTGGCCGTTGGGTACATTGAGCAGCAGGGTGACCGGCTCGACCGGGGTCAGCACGGCATTGGGCAGCAGTTCGACGCGCTGCTCGGCGACCTTGAATTGCGGTTCTTCCACCACCACGCCATCCACCGTGACCCAGCCGCCTTCGATATAGAGTTCGGCCTCGCGGCGCGAGCAGCCGATCTCTTCGATCAGGCGTTTGGACAGGCGTATCGGGTCGGTCATGGAAGCACGCATCGGCAAAAAAGGGCGACCATTGTAACTGGCCGGGCGCGCGATGCACGCAGCAATGGGCGAACGGCGGGCGGTGAAGATAAATAAATGCCCGGGAGCCATTTTTAACGTCGCGCAACGACGGCCATAAAAAACCGCTCCTAGGAGCGGTTTTGATTGAGCAAGGTAAGTTTAAAAACCTAGCGCAGTAGTTTTTAACCTCCGAGGTAGGCGTCGCGTACTTTCGGGTCGTTCAGCAGATCATGGCCGCTGCCCTGCATCACGATCCGGCCGTTTTCCAGCACATAGCCACGGTCGGCCAGCTTGAGCGCCTGGTTGGCGTTCTGCTCGACCAGGAACACCGTTACACCGTCCTTGCGCAGCTGTTCGATGATGTCGAAGATCTGCTGGATGATGATCGGGGCCAGGCCCAAGGACGGCTCGTCGAGCAACAGCAGCTTGGGCTTGCTCATCAGCGCACGGCCGATGGCGAGCATCTGCTGCTCGCCGCCGGACATGGTGCCGGCACGCTGGGCGAAGCGTTCCTTGAGGCGCGGGAACAGGTGCAGCACCTTGTCCATCTGCTCCTGATTGTCGGCCTTGCTGCCGAAGAAACCGCCCATCACCAGGTTTTCTTCCACGGTCAGGCGCGAGAATACCCGGCGCCCTTCCGGCACCACGGCGATGCTCTTGCGCATGATGTCCGGGGTGTCCTGGCCGATCAGTTCCTCGCCCTGGTAGCGGATGCTGCCGCTGCTCGCCTGGGGCGAACCGCAGAGGGTCATCAGCAGGGTGGATTTACCGGCACCGTTGGCCCCGATCAGGGTGACGATTTCGCCCTGGCGCACTTCGACGTTGACGTCATGCAGCGCCTGGATCTTGCCGTAGAAGGTGGAAACATTGTCGAAATACAGCATCAAGCTTCCCCCAGGTAGGCTTTGATCACGTCCGGGTTTTCGCGGATCTGCTCCGGCGTGCCGTCGGCCAGGGGCGTGCCCTGGTTGATCACATAGATATGGTCGGAAATGCTCATGACCAGCTTCATGTCGTGCTCGATCAGCAGCACGGTGACGTTATGCTCGTCGCGCAGCACACGAATAAGCGCCTTGAGGTCGTCGGTCTCGCGCGGGTTGAGGCCGGCGGCTGGCTCGTCGAGCATCAGGATGCTTGGCCGGGTCATCATGCAGCGGGCGATTTCCAGGCGACGTTGCTGACCGTAGGCCAGGGTGCCGGCCGGGCGGTTGGCGAAGTCGGTCAGGTTGACCTGCTCCAGCCAGTGCGCGGCGAACTCCATGGCCTCGCGCTCGCTCTTGCGAAACGCCGGGGTCTTCAGCAGGCCCGCCAGGTAGTTGGTGTTGAGGTGACGATGCTGCGCCACCAGCAGGTTTTCCACCGCGGTCATGTCCTTGAACAGACGCACGTTCTGGAAGGTGCGCACCACGCCTTTACGGGCGATCTTGTGGCCGGGCAGGCCTTCGATCTGCTCGCCGTTGAGGCGGATATTGCCGCTGGTGGGCTGGTAGAAGCCGGTCAGGCAGTTGAACACCGTGGTCTTGCCGGCACCGTTGGGGCCGATCATCGACACCACCTGGCGCTCGTTGACCTGCAGGCTTACCCCGTTGACGGCCAGCAAGCCGCCGAAGCGCATGGACAGGCCGCTTACTTCTAGAATCGGGCGGCTCATTGTTTCAGCTCCAGGTGCGGGCGTTGCATGGGCAGCAGGCCCTGCGGACGCCAGATCATCATCAGTACCATCAGGGCACCGAACATCAGCATGCGGTACTCGTTGAATTCCCGTGCCAGTTCCGGCAGCAGGATCATCACGATGGCCGCCAGGATGATCCCCAGCTGCGAGCCCATGCCGCCCAGCACGACGATGGCGAGGATGATCGCCGACTCGATAAAGGTGAACGACTGTGGGCTGACCAGGCCCTGACGCGCGGCGAAGAAGCTGCCGGCGAAACCGGCGAAGCAGGCACCGATGGTAAAGGCCGAGAGCTTGATCGCGGTGGGGTTCATGCCCAGGGCTCGGCAGGCGATCTCGTCTTCACGCAGGGCTTCCCAGGCGCGGCCGATCGGCATGCGCAGCAGGCGGTTGATCACGAACAGGGTCAGCAGCACCAGCACCAGGGCGATCAGGTAGAGGAAGATCACCTTGTTGATCGAGTTGTAGGCCACCCCGAAGTACTCGTGGAAAGTCTGCATGCCCTCGGCGGCCTTGCGGTCGAACGACAGGCCGAACAGCGTCGGCTTGGGGATCGAGCCGATGCCGTTGGGGCCGCCGGTGAGCCAGGTCATGTTGTTCAGCAGGATGCGGATGATCTCGCCGAAACCCAGGGTGACGATGGCCAGGTAGTCGCCGCGCAGGCGCAGCACCGGGAAGCCCAGGATAAAGCCGAAGAACGCCGCCATCAGGCCGGCAATCGGCAGGCAGATCCAGAAGCTCAGGCCGAAGTAGAACGACAGCAGTGCGTAGCTGTAGGCACCCACGGCGTAGAAGGCCACGTAGCCCAGATCGAGCAGGCCGGCCAGACCCACCACGATGTTCAGGCCGAGGCCGAGCATCACGTAGATCAGGATCAGGGTGGCGATATCCACCGCCCCGCGCGAGCCGAAGAACGGCCAGGCCAGCGCCACCACGATCAGCGCGAGAACGACCCAGCGCTGGGTCGAGGGCAGGGTCAGGAACTCGCTGGCCTTGCCCGGCATGCTGGGCAGCTTGGGCGCGTGGCTCCAGGCGGCGCGTACCTGGTCACGGAACAATTGCCAGAAGAACATGGCAATGGCGCAACCGCCGATGGTCCACAGCACTGCCGGGCTGGCCCCTTCTACCTGCAGCTTGATGCCGATGGTGGAGAGCTTCAGACCCAGCACCGGGTAGGCCACGGCCAGCACCAGCAGGGCGCTGAAGAACGCGATCTTGAAGTTTTTCATGGTTGGCGAACTCATACCTTTTCAACCTCCGGACGACCGAGGATGCCGGTCGGGCGGAACAGCAGCACCAGTACCAGCAGGCTGAAGGCCACCACGTCCTTGTACTGGTCGCCGAAGATATCGGCACCGAAGGCTTCGGCCACGCCCAGCAGCAGACCACCCAGTACCGCGCCAGGGATGCTGCCGATGCCGCCCAGTACCGCGGCGGTAAAGGCCTTGATCCCGGCGAGGAAGCCCAGGTGCGGGTTGATCACGCCGTACTGCATGCCCAGCAACACCGCCGCCACGGCCGCCAGGGCAGCACCGATAACGAAGGTCAGGCTGATGATGTTGTTGGTATTGATGCCCAGCAGGTTGGCCATCTTCAGGTCTTCTGCGCAGGCCCGGCAGGCCCGACCCAGACGCGAGCGGGAGATAAACAGGGTCAGGCCGACCATCGCCAGGAAGGTGACGACGAAGATCAGCACCTGCATATAGGAAATCACCACGCCGTTCATGGCGCTTTCCCCGAGCACGAAATTGCCCGGCAGGGGGTTGGGGATGGCCTTGTCCTTGGAGTCCTGGGACAGCAGCACAAGGTTCTGCAGGAAGATCGACATGCCGATTGCCGAGATCAGCGGGATCAAGCGGTTACCGCCGCGCAAGGGGCGGTAGGCGACCCGTTCGATGCTGTAACCGTAGGCGCTGGCGACAATGATGCTGGCGGCAAAGCCGGCGATCATCATCAGCGGCAAGCTGTCCAGGCCGAACATGGCCAGGCCGGCGATCACGATAAAGACTACATAGGAGCCAATCATGTACACCTCGCCGTGGGCGAAGTTGATCATGCCGATGATGCCGTAGACCATGGTGTAGCCGATGGCAATCAGTGCATAGGTACTGCCAACGGTCAGGCCGTTGATCAGTTGTTGCAGGTAGTGATAAAGATCAGGCATTGCCTAACTCCTGGGTCGTCACGCACGTCAGCGCTTGTGGCGCAGAGTGAGACCGGAATTCTTCTAATAAACAAAACCCACTGCGGTGCAGTGGGCTTTGGGTTCAGGCGGGAAGCCGCGTTATCAGTTCAGCGGCGCTTCGGTCTTGGTGCCGTCCTGGTGCCATTCGTAGACCACGAAGCTGAAGTCCTTCAGGTCGCCCTTCTCGTCGAAGCTGAGCACCCCGGTAGGGGTGTCGAAGCTGTTGGCGCGCAGGGCTGCGGCTACCTTGGCGGTGTCGGTGTCGCCGGCTTTCTCGATGCCTTCGGCAATGACTTGCACGGCGGCGTAGGCCGGGAACACGAACGGGCCGCTGGAGTCTTCGTTCTTGGCTTTGAATGCTTCAACCAGAGCCTGGTTGCGCGGATCCTGGTCGAAGGATTTCGGCAGGGTCACCAGCATGCCTTCGGAAGCCGGGCCAGCGATGGCCGAGATTTCCTTGTTGCCCACGCCTTCCGGACCCATGAACTTGGCGCTCAGGCCTTTTTCCGCCGACTGACGCAGCAGCAGGCCCAGTTCCGGGTGGTAGCCGCCGTAGTAGACGAAGTCCACACCGGCTTGCTTGAGCTTGGCGATCATCGCGGAGAAGTCCTTGTCGCCGGCGTTGATGCCTTCGAACAGGGCGACCTTGGTGCCTTTGCTTTCCAGGGTCTGCTTGACCGCAGTGGCAATGCCTTCGCCGTACTGCTGCTTGTCGTGGATGACCGCAACGGCCTTGGGCTTGACGTGGTCGGCGATGTAGTTGCCGGCGGTCGGGCCCTGCAGGCTGTCCAGGCCGATGGTGCGGAACAGCAGCTCATAGCCACGGGCGGTGATGTCCGGGCTGGTGGAGGCCGCGGTGATCATCAGGATGCCTTCGTCTTCGTAGATGTCGGACGCGGGCTGGGTGGAGCTGGAGCAGAGGTGGCCAACCACGAACTTGATTTCGTCGTTGACGATCTTGTTGGCCACGGCCACGGCTTGCTTGGGATCGCAAGCATCGTCGTAGACCACGCCTTCGAGCATTGCGCCGTTCACCCCGCCGGCCTTGTTGATCTGCTCGATGGCCATCTTGGCACCGATGAACTGCATTTCGCCGTATTGCGCGACTGCACCGGTAACCGGACCCGCCAGGCCGATCTTGATGGTGTCTGCCGCTACCGAGTAGCTGGCAACGCCGGCCATGGCCATGGCGGCAAACAGTTTGGAAATCTGCTTAGTAGCCTTGTTCATAGTGCTCCACTCTTATTGATTTTCGTTGTTGTAGTTCTGGCGGCCAAAGCTGCAGAACCGGGATTTTTCCCCGGTCATACCCCCGGCAACTGTACCGCTGCAGTGTAGAGCGCGGCTTTGCGCCTTGAAAAGCCGCTAGCTGGGGGCAAAACCCGAGAGTGTCGCGTTATTGCAATAAACGTATAGAAAAACGGCGTGTCTTGCGCGCCGTTGCCGACGTCGCTGACCGGCTGACCGGCTGACCGGCTGACCGGCTGACGCTATCATGGCGACCGATCTGCAAACGGCCATCCACACAGGACAATCCATGTCTGAGTTATCCATGACTGAACCTAGCACCCTCTATGCCAAGCTGCTTGGAGAAACTGCACCTATTAGCTGGCAGGAACTGCAGCCGTTCTTTGCCCGCGGTGCCCTGCTGCTGGTCGAAGGCAGCCAGGATCTGATCGCGGTGGCCGAGGCCGTGGCGCAGAACGACCAGGGCCGGGTCGCCGCCTGGCTGGAGGCGGGCCAGTTGCGCCGTGTCGACGACGACTGCGCCGCCGACCTGTTGCAGCGCGATCCGCAGCTCTGGGCCGTGGTAGTGGCCCCCTGGGTGCTGGCCCAGGAGCGCACGGCGGCCCCGGCGCTGCACTGATCTGGCGCGCAAGCCCCTCGCCAGCGGACTGCGCTCGGGCATGCAGATGTCGGCGGAGCGGTTATGCTGAGGTTCCAGTGCCTGTTGCCCTTGCCCGATCAGGCGGCAACAGGTTCGGCAACCAGGAGGGAGAACGACCATGTTCGAACCAGGACACCTGCACCGCGGTAACCCGTTTGCCAGCGCCGAGCGGCCCGTATTCAGCATCGACCTCTATTACGAGGTGCGCCAGGACCCGGTGGAAGGGGCGATGCTGCATATGCGCATGGTCGGCGAAGTGGCGGGCAAGGCCTTCGAGGAGCAGTTTGAACTGCACCGCGATACCGCCTTCAACTTCGCCAGCGTCGCCACCCGCCTGGCGCAGAAGCATGGGCTACCGGCCAACCACAGCATGATCATGCGTGGCCATGACGAGTACGACCAGATGTTCGAACATATCCGCAGCATTCTGGGAACCCATAGCGGCGACCCGGTGGATCTCGATCATCTGGAAAAGGACGGACTGTAGGATGGGTGATAACCCATCAATCGGCCGATGGGTTATCACCCATCCTACGCGCTGACCCAGCGCTGGCGCACCCAGCCGCTGAAGGCGTCGACCGCCAGCACCAGCAGCAACATGGCCAGGATCACCGTGGCCGCCTGGGCTTGCTGGAACAGGCTGAGGCTGACGTAGAGCATCTGCCCCAGGCCGCCGGCACCGACGAAGCCGAGCACGCTGGCCATGCGGATATTGTTTTCCCAGCGGTACAGCGAATAGGCGATCAGCTGCGGCCAGATGCAGGGCAGGGTGCCGTAGCAGAAGGCCGCGATATGACCGCCACCGCCCAGGCGGATCGCCTCGGCCGGCTCGCTCGGGCTGTTCTCCAGGGCCTCGGCGAACAGCCGGCCGAGCACCCCGGTGGTGTGCAGGGCCAGGGCCAGGGTGCCGGCATTCGGTCCCAGACCCGCGGCCAGCACCACCAGGGCCGCCCACACCAGCTCGGGAATCGCCCGCAGGGCGTTCAGTAGCAAACGCGCCAGGCTCAGGGCCAGCCAGCCGCAACGGCCGGCCGCCGGCAGGGCCAGCAACAGGCCGAGCAGGGCCGCCAGCAGGGTGCCGAGGGCCGACATGGCCAGGGTTTCCAGCGCGCCATGAGCGATGGCCCGCACGTGGGCGGGCGAGAAATCCGGGCTGAGGAAGCTGCCGGCGTAGCGGCCCATCTGGCTCAGGCTGTCGCCGTGAAACAGCGCGCCGAGGTCTATGCCCAGGTAGCCGAAGGAGGCGACGACCGCCGTCAGCAGTACCAGCAGCAGGCCGTAGTTGAGCAGGGTCGAGGTGCGCAAGGGCGGGCTCGCTTTCATAACAGCCGGGTGCGCAGCAGGCGGCTGATCTGGTCGGCCAGCAGCACCAGGGCGAGGAAGGTCAGCAGCATGCTGGCCACTTCGCCGCCAGCGAACATGCGCATCGACAGGTCGATCTGCTGGCCCAGGCCGCCGGCACCGACAAAGCCCATCACCACCGAGGCGCGGATCGCGCATTCCCAGCGGTACACCGTGTAGGACAGCATCTCGGCGGCGGCACCCGGCAGTACGCCATAGGCGAAGGCCGCCAGACGTGGGCTGCCGGCGACCAGCAGGGCACGACTGGGGCGCAGGTCGACCGATTCGAAGATCTCCGCATAGACCTTGCCCAGCATGCCGCTGTAGGTGATGGCGATGGCCAGCACCCCGGCAGTCGGGCCCAGGCCCACGGCGCGCACGAACAGCAGCGCCCAGACGATCTCCGGCACGCTGCGCAGCACGATCAGCAGGCCGCGCACCGGCCAGCGTAGCGCCTGGGCCCACCAGGCCGGGCGACCGCCCCTGTGCACAGCGGAAAGCGACAGCGCGCGGCTGGCCAGCAGTGCGCCGGGTATCGCGATCAACAGCGCCAGGGCCATGCCAGCGGTGGCGATGGCCAGGGTTTCCAGGGTGGCGCGGCCGAGCAGCTGGAGGAACTCGCGATCATGGGCCAGCGGCCAGAAGTCGGCGAGAAAGCGCCCCATATTGCTCGCGTTCTGTTCATCGAACAGCACCGCCAGGTTTAGCTCGCTAAGGGTCAAGCCCGGCCACAGCAGCAACAGCGCCAGCAGGGTCAGGGCCAGGCGCGGCAGGGCGGCCGGATCATGCAGTGCGGGTTTCAGCATCGCGGGATCTGCAGGCTGGTCTGCACTGTGGCGGGCGAGGCTGGCAGCGGCTGCAGCTGTTCGTTGGCATACAGGGCCTCGAGCTGAGCCGCGCTGATGCTGGCCGGCGGCAGGTCGAAGACGATGCGCCCCTCACGCACGCCGATAACCCGCGGGAAATGCGCCAGGGCCAGTTCCACCGCATGCAGGCTGGCCAGCAGGGTCATGCCGCGTCGGCTGGCTTCCTCGTTGAGCACGCTCAGGGTATGCCCGGCCAGTACCGGGTCCATCGCCGACACCGGTTCGTCGGCGAGGATCAGCTCGGGGGCCTGGTACAGCACCCGGGCAATGCCGACCCGCTGCAGCTGGCCGCCGGACAGCTGATCGCAACGCTCGAACAGTTTGTCCGCCAGGTCCAGGCGCGCCAGCGTGGCCTGGGCACCGGGCATATCCACCGGGTGCAGCAGGCTGAGCAGGCTCTTGCCCAGGGACCATTGGCCGAGCTTGCCGGCCAGTACCGCCGTCACCACCCGTTGCCGGGGCGGCAGGGGCGGTGCCTGGTGGATCAGGCCGATACGCGCGCGCAGCTGCTGGCGCTGGCGCGCGCCGAGCTGCCAGGGATCCTGGTCGAGCAGGCTGAGTTGGCCGCTGCTGGGTTGCAGGTTGCTGGCCAGCAGGCGCAGCAGGCTGGTCTTGCCGGCACCGGAGGGGCCGATAATGGCCAGCCGTTCGCCGCTGCCAACCTGTAGATCGATACCGCTGAGCGCAACCTGGCCGTTGGCGTGGGTCAGGCCCACGCCGCTGAGGCTGACACTCACTTCAACAGGCCGGCCGCTTCAGCTGCTTGCTCGATGCCCTGGTAGTTTTCGGCCTTGGTCGGGATAAAGCGACTGGCGGCCTGCAGGTCGAGAATCGCCTTGTGTTCCGGGTTGGCCGGGTCGAGGGCGAGGAAGGCGGCCTGGATCTTGTCGCGCAGGCCCGCATCGAGGGTGCCGCGCACGGTCCAGTTGTAATCGAAGTAGGGCGGGGTGGTGGCGATGACCTTGACCTTGTCGCTGTCGATCTTGCCGGCGGCGACCAGTTTGTCCCACACGCTGGCGTTGAGTACGCCGCCGTCGGCCTTGCCGGCCTGGACCCAGGCGGCGGTGGCGTCATGGGCACCGGAGTAGGCGATACGGCTGAAGAAGGTTTCCGGGTTGATGCCGTCCTGCAGCATAAAGAAGCGCGGCATCAGGCTGCCCGAAGTGGACGATACCGAGCCGAAGGCGAAGGTCTTGCCCTTGAGATCCTGCAGCGAGTTGACGTTTGGATCGGCGCTGATGATCTTGCTGGTGAATTTTTCGTCTTCGGCGCGCTGTACCAGGGGGATCGCCGGGTGCGCGGTGTCAGCGGTTTTCAGACGGGCCTGGACGAAGGTGAAACCGCCCAGCCAGGCCAGGTCGATACGGTCGGCGGCGATGGCTTCGACCACGGCGGCGTAGTCGGACACCGGGACGAACTCGACTTTCATGTCCAGCTGCTGTTCCAGGTAGGCACCCAGAGGCTTGAACTTGCGCAGCAGTTCGGTGGGGGCTTCATCGGGAATGGCCGAGACACGCAGGGTGTCGGCGGCTTGCGAAAGGGCGGCGGTAAGGCTCAGGGCAACGCCTGCAGCGACGGCCAGGGTACGTTTCAACATGGGGGTTCTCCGGTTCAATAGCGGGGAAAGCCGGCGGAGTATAAAGGGATTGCGTCGCTTGTGTGGATTGGCGCGCTGGCCTGCAACGTCAGGCAGCCGAAGTCGCCCCGCGGCGGGTTAAAATAGCCGCCTTCTTTGTGCTGGAGTCCGCCCATGTCCACCTCGCTCCCCGCCCTGGCATTCGCCGGTATTGGCCTGATGGGCCTGCCCATGAGCCGTCGCCTGCTGGCCGCCGGTTATCCCCTGAGTCTGTGGAATCGCTCGCCGGACAAATGCGCCGCTCTCACGGCCCAGGGCGCTGTGTGCGTGGCGAGCCCCGCGGAGCTGTGCACCGATGCCAATATCATCATGCTCTGCCTGGCCAACACCGAGGTGGTGCGCGAGGTGGTGTTCGGCCCCGGCGGCATAGTCGAGGGCGCGCGGCCCGGGCAGTTGCTGGTGGATTTTTCCAGCCTGGAACCGGCCGCCACCCGCGAGATGGCCGCCGAACTGCTGGCGCGTACCGGCATGCACTGGATGGATGCGCCGGTATCCGGGGGCACGCCGGGGGCGGCCAGCGGCAGCCTGGCGATCATGGCCGGCGGGCGCGAAGAGGATATCGAGCGGGCCCGGCCGATCCTGGCGCATCTGGGCCAGCGCCTGACGCGCATGGGCGATGTCGGGGCCGGCCAGGTGACCAAGGTGTGCAACCAGATGATCGTCGCCTGCAATGCCCTGGTGCTCGCCGAGGTGGTGGCCCTGGCGGAGCAGTCCGGGGTCGATGCCAGCCTGCTCGCCGATGCTTTGGCCGGTGGTTTTGCCGACTCCAAGCCGCTGCAGATTCTCGCCCCGCAAATGGCCGCCAGCCAGTTCGAACCGGTCAAGTGGCACGTGCGCACCCTGCTCAAGGACCTGGACACCGCGGTCAAATTGTCCCGCCAGGTTGGCGCGGCCACCCCGCTTAGCGGTCTGGCCGCGCAACTGATGCGCCTGCACGGCAGCCAGGGCCATCTCGAACATGACCCCGCGACCCTGGTGCAGCTGTATCGGCAGCCTGGGGAAGAGTGACACTTCTGGCTGAGGCGAGAATGGGTAGAGGGTTCCGAGTCTGCAGCCGCCGTTGGTGCGCACGGCCTAGGCAGCCCCGCGTCACCCTACGAGGTCAGGCCCCTTCACACTTCAGCCAGTACTGGGACAAATAAATACTGCTGCGCTCACCATGCTGCTGTGGGGGCGCTGGGAGTCGGATAATTCGCGTTACGCCCCATAGGGATATAGCCATGAAAATCGCCGCCAATCTGTCCATGCTGTTTACCCAACTGCCCTTGCGTGAACGGGTGGTGGCTGCGGCCGCCGCCGGTTTCGATGGGGTGGAAATCCAGTTTCCCTACGAGCTGGCGGCGATTGCCCTGAAAGAGGCCCTGGATGCGGCCGGCATGCCGCTGGTGCTGATCAATCTGCCGGCCGGGGATCTGATGAGCGGCGGTGCCGGGCTGGCTGCGGTGCCGGCGCGTCAGGCCGAGTTTGCGGCTGCGCTGCAGGAGGCCCTGAGCTATGCGGCCATGGTCCGCCCGGCCTGGGTCAATGTGCTGCCGGGGCGTCTGGCTGTGGGCGTCGACCCAGAGCAGGCGCTGGCCTGTCTGCAGGCCAATCTGCGTCAGGCGGCGGAGGCCTTTGGGTTATTAGGCATCGGCGTGCTGGTCGAGGCGATCAACCCGCTGGATATGCCGGGTTTTCTGATCAATACCCCCGAGCAGCTGGATGCGCTGCTGGAGGCGGTGGGCCACCCCAATCTGGCGGCGCAGTACGACCTCTACCATATGGCGCGCCAGGGGCTGGACCTGCGGGCGGGGATCGAACTGCTGGCCGGGCGTATCGGCCATGTGCAGTTTGCCGATTGCCCCGGGCGAGGTGCGCCGGGCAGCGGTGAGCTGGACTTTGCCGCGGCGTTGGCGGCCTTGCGTCAGGTGGGGTATCGCGGCTGGCTGGGGGCCGAATACCGGCCGGGCGAGGGCGCAGGTTCGGCCAGCCTGGCCTGGCTCGCCGAATGGCGTAGCCAGGCTGGATTGTTGGCGCAGTAGCGCTCGGCAGGCAGTGCGGTCTTTGCGGCAGGGCGCGGGCTATGGCGTGGGGCTGGCGCTGACGCTGGCCAGGCATTCGACCCGGTTGCGGCCCAGCTGTTTGGCGCGGTAGAGCATCTGGTCTGCGCAGCCCACCAGCCCGCTCAGGGGCTGGCCCCGGTGCCATTGCGCGACCCCGAAGCTGGCGCTGACGCCTATCTGCTCCAGTAGCGGTTCGGCCACCAGCAGCAGGCGCAATTTCTCGGCTATCGCGCAGGCGTGGGCCAGGTCGGTGTGCGGCATAAAGATGATGAATTCCTCGCCACCCCAGCGGCACAGGCAGTCGGATTGGCGCAGCTGGGCCTTGATCCTTTGCGCCACGCCGCTGAGTACCTGGTCGCCCACTTCGTGGCCATGCTGGTCGTTGATCAGTTTGAAGTGGTCGATATCGAAAAAGATCAGGCTGAGGTCCAGGGCGTAACGTTCGGCGCGGGCGATTTCCTGCTGGGCCACTTCTTCGAACTTGCGCCGGGTCCATTGCCCGGTCAGGCGGTCGGTATTGGCCAGCGTCTCGAGCTGCTGGTTGCTGCACAGCAGCTTTTCCTCGGCCTCGCGGCGGCGGCCGACTTCCAGGCGCAGGCGGCTGCTCAGGTGGGCAAAGCGTAGGGCGATGGCGGCCACCGCCAGCACGATCAGCACGGCACCCGCCAGCACCTGATAGAGCAGGCGGTGATCGGTTTCGACCTTGCGGTTGTAGATAAAACCGTCCAGCTCGATGGGGCCCTGGGCCATGCCCAGGGTCACATAGTGCTCGGCGATGGCCTGCCAGCGCCCAGGGTTCATATGGCCCAGCTGCACCAGCTCGGGCATCACCAGTTTCTTCAGTTCCTCGGCCTCGAAACGCAGGTGCTCCAGGCTCTTGTCGGGGGCGTAAGTGCGATGGATCAGCTGCACGCTTTCTTCGATATGGTCCATGGCGTATTGCCAGCCGCGCAGGCTGGCCTGGAGAAAGGCTTCCACCTGCTCCGGGCGCTGTTGCAGCAGCTCGCGGCGGGTACTGAGCACATCGTTGTAGAAGTTGACCCCGTATTCGCGCGGTTTGATCAGGCGATAGGGCACCTGCTGCTGCCGTAGCCAGAAGGGTTCATTGGAGAGATAGCCGTTATAGGCGTCGGTCTTGCCGTCGACCAGGTCCTGCGGGTTGAAGCTGGTGGGCTGCTCCTGGATCTGCTCGAGGCCGATGCCTTCGCGTATCAGCATGATGCGCAGCTCGGCACTTTCCGGCAGCGGCATCACCATCACCCGTTTGCCGGCCAGGTCCTGGGGGGTGTAGATGCCCGAGTCGGCCCGCACTATCCAGACGCTGGGCGAGCTTTGCATGATGGCGGCCAGCGCCACCACGGGTTTGCCGGCCATATGCGCAATGATCAGGCCGCTATTGCTGATGGCGAAGTCGGCATCCCCTGCAAGCAGGCTGTCCAGCGCCGGTGGGTTGCCCGGGCCGCCCTGGCGAATGTCCACCTCCAGCCCGGCCTGTCGGTAAAAGCCTTTCTCCTGGGCCATGTAGTAGCCGGCGAACTGGAACTGATGCAGCCAGCGCAGTTGCAGGCGCATTTTTTCCGCAGCCAGGGCCTCGGCCAGGCACAGCAATTGCGCCAGCAACAGGATGAGCCCTGAGCGTAGCGACATCTTGCCCCGCTTGCCGGGTTGTCTGTGAAGGGGTAGGGACATGGCGACCTGCCGTTGACTCAGCGTCTATACAGCCTTGCACAACCATCGACAGGGCCTGCGGCCACGACAAGGATCCTGGCAGTCGTGAACCACGCGCGTGTCGATATTGCTGTCGCCGATTCTGCATGAAGAATATGGCGATCTGGCATCAGTATAGTGAGCCTGCGCATAAGGCAAGCGGCTGAGGCTCTACTCGGCAGTAGAGCCTTCTGCTGCGATCCGCCTGGTGGCGCAGGCGAAGGCCGGCTAGCCGGCTACCGGGCTGGACGGCGAGAGGGGAAGTCTGGCCTGCGTGGCCGGCAAGCGGACCGGCTGTTCTACGGCCTGGCTAAAGGCCTGTTGCCACGAGGGATGCTGCTCGGTCTGTTCCCAGAGCCGTGCATGCAGGCGGCTGAGCGCCACAGGGTCGCTCAGCAAGGCCAGTTTGCTCGGCCCGTCGAGCCTTTCCGGCGCGTTGTTCAGGGCATGCTGCAGCAGGCGCTGGCGGGCCGTTTCGAGGCGTGGCGAGGTGCCATGGCGGGCGGTTGCCATGGCGCATGCCAGGGCGTTGGGGAACGGCTGCAGCGCGGCGGCGATAAAGCCCTGATGCAGGGCATGCTCGCGGTTGTGCTTGGCGTAGGCGTAGGTGGAAACCAGCTCCTGGGGCGGGTCCGACTCTTCGGGAATCAGGAACAGCTGGTTGCGCCGGGCGCTCAGCCCCAGGCTCAGGCGGCTGGAGATCACCGAGACCGGGATCGACACCATCAGCGACACCACGATCGGTGCCAGCCACCAGAGAAATACCGGGTCGAGCCAGGCAACCCCGGCCGTCCAGATAATCCCCAGCAGAGTTTGCCAGCCGTGCCGCCGCACGCCGTCGCTCCAGGTGGTGATGCCATCGTCACGTTGGGGAGAGTTCCACTGCACCGACCAGCCGAGAAAGGCCGCGGTGACGAAACGGGTGTGGAACAGCATCCTGACCGGTGCCAGCAGCACCGAGAAGAGCATCTCCAGCAGCATGCTGAGGCTGACCTTGAACGCGCCGCCATAGGCGTGCGCCCCCTTGATCCAGATCAGCAGGACGCTGAGCAGTTTGGGCAGGAACAGCAGGGTCAGGGTGGTGGAGAACAGGGCAATGGCCTGCTCCGGATTCCAGCGCGGCCAGACCGGGAACAGCTGGCCGGGTACCAGGAAGTACTGCGGCTCCAGCAGGGTATGGGTCGCCAGCAGCGCGGTGGAGAGCAGCAGGAAGAGGAACCACAGCGGTGCCGACAGGTAGGACATCACCCCGGTAAGGAACACCGCGCGGTGCACCGGATGCATGCCCTTGACCAGGAACAGGCGGAAGTTCATCAGGTTGCCATGGCACCAGCGACGATCGCGTTCCAGCTCGTCGATCAGGTTGGGCGGCAGTTCTTCATAGCTGCCGGGTACGTCGTAGGCAATCCATACACCCCAGCCGGCGCGGCGCATCAGTGACGCTTCGACGAAGTCATGGGACATGATCGCGCCGGCGAATGAGCCCTTGCCCGGCAGCGGTGCCAGGGCGCAGTGGTCGATAAAGGGTTGTACGCGGATGATCGCGTTATGCCCCCAATAGTGCGATTCGCCGAGTTGCCAGTAGTGCAGACCGGCGGTGAATAGCGGCCCGTAGGCGCGGGTAGCGAATTGCTGCAGGCGTGCATAGAGGGTGCTCATGCCAGCGGACTTCGGTGCGGTCTGGATAATCCCGGCCTGGGGATTGTTTTCCATCAGGCGCACCAGGCAGGTCAGGCTTTCGCCGCTCATCACGCTGTCGGCATCGAGCACCACCATATAGCGGTAGTTGCTGCCCCAACGTCGGCAAAAGTCGTCGATATTGCCACTTTTGCGTTTGACCCGGCGGCGCCTGCGCCGGTAGAAGATTTTCCCGAAGCCCTTGCAGGCCTGGCACAGCTCCAGCCAGGCGCTTTGTTCGGCGACGATAATGTCGGCGTCGCCGCTGTCGCTGAGGACGAAGAAATCGAAGCGGTCGAGATCGCCGGTGGCGGCCACCGACTCGTAGGTTGCGCGCAACCCGGCGAAAACCCGCGGCACGTCCTCGTTGCAGATCGGCATGATGATCGCGGTTCGCGCCTCGGCGGGAATCGGCTGAGTGCCCGCATGAGCGCCGGAAATCCCGTACCTGTCATAGCCGCGCAGCAGCTCCCAGAAGCCCATCAGGGCGGTCCAGAAACCCGCGGAGACCCAGCAGAACAGGATGGAGAACAGCACCAGAATGCTGAACTGCACCACATAAGGCAGCACCTGGATAAGGCTCTGTTGCAGGCCTTGTTGCATGATTTCCTGCAGGTCGATCAGCATCCAGCCCTGGTAGGGCAGGATGCTGTTCATGTACCAGGTCGCCACGGCGGTTTGCCCGAGCATCAGCAGCAGTAAAACCAGCCGGCGGCGTGAGCCGACCTGGCGCCAGCGCGCGGGTTCCAGTTGTTGGCGCGGCGGTGGCGGCGGGCTCTTCCTGCCGAGCAGTTTGCGCCAGCCGCGGGTGAGGATATTGGTGCGCCAGGCCTCGGGCGTCACATGGCTGCGGTTCAGCGCTGGGGTCGCCTCGATGCGCGGCCGACCGGCGGCGTCTGCGCCGAGGATGCCGGCCTCGGCCAGGCTGGCGTCAGTGCCCAAGTGCAGGCGGCGTGCCGCGGACTGGCAGACGGCTTCGTCAGTGCTCTGCGCCGGCTGGCCGGACAGCTGCCGGTGCAGCTCGGCGAAACTCGCAGCCTGGGCCAGCGTCTCGCGCTCGGCCTCAGGCAGCGGCAGCTCGGCCAGATAGGCGTCCAGGTCTACTTGAGGCGTTCGCGCGTTCATCGGCTGCTGGCCGTGTCGGCGGGTAATTGATAACTCCAGGTTTCACTCAGCGGCTGCTCGCCATCAACCAGTGCCGCGCGCATCTCAACCGGCTGCGCCGGGTCCTTGACCTTGATCCGCAAGGTCAGGCGCCAGCCTTTGCTGGCGGGGTTATAGCGCAGGCTGTTGGCTATCAGCTTGGCATTGTCGCCGACGCTGACTTGCGAACTCGGTGGGGTGTCTTGCGCCAGTTTGGCCAGTGCCGGGCCTTCGAAGTCGATCAGCAGGGCGATGCTGTCGTCCAGCTCACGGATCAGGTTGGCTTGCTTGTCTTCACCCACCGCACGCAGCGTCTGGGCGACCCAGGCGTTGTCCGGCTGATGCAGCGCCTGCTCGTCGCGGGTCCAGTGCATGCGGTAGGCGAACTCCAGGGGCTGGCCCTGTTCCGGCAATTTATCCGGCGTCCAGAAGGCCGCTATGTTGTCGTTGGTCTCGTCCTGGGTGGGGATTTCCACCAGCTTGATGCGGCCTTTGCCCCAGTCCCCCTTGGGTTCGATCCAGGCGCTGGGGCGTAGATCGTAACGGTCGTCGAGGTCTTCGTAGCGGGAGAACTCGCGACCACGCTGGAGCAAGCCGAAGCCTTTCGGGTTTTCCACCTGCCAGCTGCTGACGGCCAGGTGTTTCGGGTTGTTCAGCGGACGCCAGAGCCACTCGCCATTGCCGGCGTGGATCGCCAGGCCATTGGAGTCATGCAGGGCGGGGCGGAAACTTTGCTGCCTGGGCGGCTGCTTCGGGTCGAACAGGAACATGCTGGTCAGCGGTGCCAGGCCCAGCTCGTCGACTGCGGTGCGCAGGTACACGCGGGCCTGCACATCCACCACTGCGTCCTTGCCGGGGCGCAGGGTGAAGCGGTAGGCACCGGTCGCGCGCGGTGAGTCGAGCAGGGCGAAAATCACCAGGTGCTTGTCCTGCGGTTTCGGCCGTTCGATCCAGAACTCGCGGAAATAGGGGAATTCCTCGCCGCTGGGCAGCGCGGTGTCGATGGCCAGGCCGCGGGCCGACAAACCGTACACCTGGCCTTTGCCGATCACCCGGAAGTAGCTGGCACCGAGCATGCTCATGATCTCGTCCTGCTTGTCTTTCTGGTTGATCGGGTAGATCACCCGAAAGCCGGCATAACCAATATTCTGGGTGGCTTGCTGGTCCAGCTTCAGGTCGCCGAAATCAAAGCGCTCGGGGTCGTACTTGATTTCCGTGACGGTGGTGGCGGTGACCTCGTTGATCTTTACCGGCGTATTGAAGTGCATGCCCTGGTGATAAAAGCCCAGCTTGAAGGGTGTATCACGCTCGCTCCACTCGAATTTTTCAGGGCGCGGCTGGATTTTCTGGTAGTCGGCGAAAGGCATCTCGCGGAACTCGGCGGACAGATTGCTGGCCGGTGCGCTGTAGTTTTTCTCGCCCAGCGCCTTGGCCTTGGCGGCCACGTCATCCAGCGAGAATGCCTGTACTTGAGCGGTGCAGAGCAACAAGGCGATAGAGGCCAGATGGAATAGGGAGGAGGGGACGCCGTGTTGGGAAGGTTGTTTGACGATTTTCAATGACACGGATTCACCAGACGAAGCAAGAAAAGTAGAGCGCCCCCAGTTGAACCGGGTGCTGAATTTCCGACCATGTTATCGGTAAATGATTCCTCTTTGCTGGGGGATCTTTACTGGACAGATACCGGTAGGCGTTTGAGTAGCAATCGGCGTGCCGGGACTACGGCTTGTTCTTGCGCCCAGACGCACAAGGCAATCGTCAGCAGCAGAAACAGCGGGTAGAGCCACAGCGACAGCGGTTGTTCAGCGGCCTGCCGGGCACAGCTGGTCCAGTGCTCGAAACAGGCTGGCGAAGCCACGCCGAGGAGCTTTTCCGAGCGGGAAAACAGAATGAACGCCGGCACATGCAGGACAAACAGCGGCAGCGATGCCGCGCCCAGGCGCTGCGACCAGTGGATCAGGCGCGCGTTGCCGGGTGTGGCGATCAGGGCGCAGAGGTAGACCAGGGCCAGTTGTGCGGGCAGCAGCAAGCCGTTGTGCAGCAGGAAGTACCAGAACCGTTCGCCCTTGAGCAGCCAGACTGCTGCGCCAAAGCACAGCAGGCAGAAGCCGCCGAGCAACAACCTGGTGCCCAGTTGCGGTGCATATCCGCTGTCGCGCTGCTGGCGGAACAGCCCGTACAACAGAATCCCGGCGAGAAACTCCGGCAGGCGCAGCAGGGGCATGCGGTGCAGCATGCCGGTGTAGGGCATGCCGTATTCCTGATTTTGAATTACCCAGAGCGGTGGCAGCAGGTAGATCAGGGAAATGGCGACCAGCCACCAGCCCTTGTGGCGCGAGCGCATCAGGCGCGGTGCCAGCAGGGGAAAGCTCAGGTAGAAGAAAAACAGCGTGGAAATCGACCACAGCGGCGCATTGAACGTCAGGTAGTAGGGATTCCAGGCTTGCAGCATCAGCAGTTGCAAGGCGGAGTTGAGCAGCAGTTCGCCATTGCTCATGAAATGCTCAAGGGTCTCCCGGGATGCGCCTGCCAGGTCTGCGTTGGTGTCATAAATCACGAAGCGGATGCTGGCTTTGCTGTCATCGGGCGGGATGCCGAGGTTGCCGATGATAAACAGCACGCTGATCGTCAGCAGCAGGGAAAACAGGTGCAGCGGATAGAGGTTGGCGAAACGCCTGCTCCAGAAGCTGCGGGCGGGTTCGCGCAATTGCCCCTGGCGGCAGTACACATGGGCCAGCAGAAAGCCGGACAGCACGAAGAAGCTGCTGGTGGCAAAGAACCCGACCCCGGTCAGGTCCACCAGCCAGGAAGGTTTTTGCTCGCTGGGGTAGTTATGCAGGGTATGGAACACCACCACATAGACGCCGAGCAGAAAACGTAACCACTCCAGGCCGATAAAATGTTCCTTGCCGATGCGCGTCACGCTGCTCTCCTGTGATTGAACGTGTTCCCACGTCCCCCTGGCTAAAGCACAAGGGCGCGTGCCCAGGTGTGTGGGACCCAGCGTGGGAAATGTTCGACAGCGTTGATTGGTTTTTGATCGCTGGGTTGGCGCGGCCGGGGACTTCGCTCTGTACGATTCACTGACATCAACAGTACAAATAGTCACAGACAGCGCAGATCACAGGCTCTAGATTCGACCGCACAGGTGCTTGGCAATCACTGTCATGCACGCCCGTGCAGCCGCGGTGCCATCGCGGTCATAACAATAAAGAGATGGATTCCATGCAGCAGTCCCAGCAAGCGGCGAATGCCTGGCGTATTTTGTTTCTGCTATTTCTCGCCAATCTGTTCAACTTCTTCGATCGTACCATTCCGGCCATCATCATCGAGCCGATCCGCATGGAGTGGGGCCTTAGCGACTTTCAGCTGGGGCTGATCGGTACCGCCTTCACCATCGTCTATGCGATTGCCGGGGTGCCCCTGGGGCGCATGGCCGACACCGGGGCGCGGCGCAAGATCATGGGCTGGGGCCTGGCGGTATGGAGCGGGCTGACGGCGGTGAATGGCCTGGCCTGGAACTTCTGGAGTTTTCTGCTGATTCGCATGGGGGTCGGCATTGGCGAGGCCAGCTATGCGCCGGCGGCCAACTCGCTGATCGGCGACCTGTTTCCCGCCCACAAGCGGGCGCGGGCCATGGGCATCTTTATGCTCGGGCTGCCGCTGGGGCTGCTGCTGGCCTTCTTTACCATCGGGGCCATGGTCACGGCCTTCGACAGCTGGCGCGCGCCGTTCTTTATTGCCGCCGTGCCGGGGGTGATCCTGGCGCTCTTCATGTTCTTTATCAAAGAACCCCGGCGCGGCGCGGCGGAGCAGGTGCAGTCGTTGACCACTCCGGTGGACAAGCCGCTGCGCAAGGTTCTGACGATTCGCACCTTCTGGTGGCTGGTGCTGGCCGGGCTGGCGTTCAACTTTGCGACCTACGCCTGCAACTCGTTTATGGTGCCGATGCTGCAGCGCTACTTCCTGTTGCCGCTGGAGCAGGCGGCTATGGCCACCGGGGTTATCGTCGGCCTGACCGGGTTGCTCGGCCTGACCCTGGGCGGCTGGCTGGCGGACAAGATTCATCAGCGCTGGCAAACCGGGCGTCTGCTGTTTGCCGCCCTGAGCATGCTGGTCGCAGCGCTGGCCACCGGCTATGCCTTGCACGCCGGGCGCATTGAAGTCGCCCTGTTTGTCACCCTGTTCAGTATCGGCTGGTTGTTTGCCTACAACTTCTACACCTGCGTCTACACGGCAATCCAGGATGTGATCGAGCCGCGTCTGCGCGCCACTGCCATGGCCCTGTTCTTCGCCGGCCTGTACCTGCTCGGCGGCGGTCTGGGGCCGGTGGCGGTGGGGCTGCTGTCGGATCACTATGCTCAGGCGGCGATGCTCGCGGCCGGGGCCACGGAAATGAACGAAACCTTCAAGGCGGTGGGCCTGCACGGGGCCATGTACCTGATACCCGTGGCGCTGCTGTTGACCATGCTGGCGCTGTTGCAGGCCTCGCGCTGCTTTGTGCGCGATGCGGCAAGGATGCAGCAAGGTATGGCCAACGCCGTGCCGGCATAGGTGTGGTGGCGGGTGCGCCTCAGCCAGTGGTTAAAACAGACTCTGCAATTACGTGTTGGATGGGGCGCTTGGGGACGAGTGACACTGTGTGTTCACCGAGAATCTGCAGCCGGCCCCGGTGCGCACGGCGCACCCTACAAAGCAGGCTCCTTCACACCTAAGCGCCGACTCGTACTGGGACATAACCAAAAAATGCCGCTCACTTGTCTCAAGTGAGCGGCATTTTTGTTGCGAGTCAGAGAGGGGGTGGCGGCTTAGCCGGCGACCAGTACGCGAATGGCCTCCAGGCGCAAGGCGGCCTTGTCGAGCATGGCCAGGCCCTGCTCGCGCTGCTGACGCAGGGCGCTGAGTTCGCTGTCGCGCACGCTGGGGTTGACCGCCTGCAGGGCGACCAGGCGCGCCAGTTCCTCGTCGGTTTCGGCGGCCAGGCGGCGCTTGGCTTCGTCAACGCGCGCAGCATGGCGTTCGGCAACCTTGCCTTCGCCGGCGTTGATCAGCGGGTTGAGGCTGTCACGCTGGGCCTGGACGAACTTGTTGGCGCTGGCCCGTGGCACGCTTTCCAGCTGGTCGTTCAAGGTTTCGAAGGCCACCTTGTGCGCCAGGTCGTTGCCGTTGGCATCAAGCAGGCAGCGCAGGGCGATAGGTGGCAGGTAGCGGCCCAGCTGCAGGGCGCGGGGTGCCACCACTTCGCTGACATAGAGCAGCTCCAGCAGCACGGTGCCGGGTTTCAGCGCCTTGTTCTTGATCAGCGCCACCCCGGTGTTACCCATGGAACCGGAGCGCACCAGGTCCATGCCGCCTTGCACCATGGGGTGTTCCCAGGTGAGGAACTGCATGTCCTCGCGGGCCAGGGCCATGTCGCGGTCGTAGGTGATGGTTACGCCTTCGTCGTCGCCCAGTGGGAAGCTGGCATCCAGCATCTTCTCGCTGGGGCGCAGGATCAGCGCGTTGTCGGAGTGGTCTTCGCTGTCGATGCCGAAGGCGTCGAACAGCTGCTCCATATAGATCGGCAGGGCGAACTGGTCGTCCTGCTCGAGAATCGCCTCGACCAGGGCTTCGCCTTCGCCGGCACCGCCGGAGTTGAGTTCCAGCAGGCGGTCGCGGCCGGCGTGCAGTTCGCCTTCAAGGCGCAGGCGCTCGGTCTTGGCCTCGTCTACCAGGGTCTGCCACTCGCCGTCGTCGCCGCTTTCCAGCAGCGGCAGCAGGCGGCTGCCGAACTGGTGCTGCAGGGCGTTGCCGGTCGGGCAGGTGGCGAGGAAGGCGTTCAGCGCCTGGTGGTACCACTGGAACAGACGCTCCTGCGGGCTGTTTTCCAGGTACGGCACGTGCAGCTGGATGCGGTGCTTCTGACCGATACGGTCGAGGCGGCCGATGCGCTGTTCGAGCAGGTCCGGGTGGGCCGGCAGATCGAACAGCACCAGATGATGGGAAAACTGGAAGTTGCGACCTTCCGAGCCGATTTCCGAACAGATCAGCACCTGGGCACCGAATTCTTCGTCGGCGAAATAGGCCGCCGCACGGTCGCGCTCGAGGATGCTCATGCCTTCGTGGAACACGGTGGCCGGAATGCCTTTGCGCACGCGCAGGGCGTCTTCCAGGTCCATGGCGGTTTCGGCGTGGGCGCAGATCACCAGCACCTTGAACTTCTTGAGCATCTTCAGGGTGTCGATCAGCCATTCGACGCGCGGGTCGAACTGCCACCAGCGCTGCTCATCGCCAAATTCGGCCTGGGCCTGGTAGCTGACTTCAGGGTAGAGATCGGCATGCTCGCCCACAGGCAGCTCCAGATACTCGTCCGGGCTGGCCAGGGGGTAGGGGTGCAGCTCGCGATCCGGGAAACCCTGCACGGCGGCGCGGGTGTTGCGAAACAGCAGGCGGCCGGTGCCATGGCGGTCGAGCAGTTCGCGCACCAGGCGCGCCGCGGCCTCGCTGTCGCCATCATTGACCGCGGCCAGCAGGGCTTCGCCTGCGTTACCGAGGAAATCGTGGATGGTCTTGTGTGCGGCAGGCGACAGGCGGCCCTGATCGAGCAATTCCTGCACGGCTTCGGCGACTGGCTGGTAGTGGGCGCTCTCGGCGCGGAAGGCTTCGAGGTCGTGGAAGCGATTGGGGTCGAGCAGGCGCAGGCGGGCGAAGTGGCTGTCCTGTCCGAGCTGTTCCGGGGTGGCGGTCAGCAGCAGCACGCCGGGAATCACCTCGGACAGTTGTTCGACCAGGCGATATTCCTCGCTGGCGTGTTCCGGGTGCCAGACCAGGTGGTGGGCCTCGTCGACCACCAGCAGGTCCCAGCCGGCGGCAAACAGCGCGTCCTGGGCCTTTTCGTCCTCGCACAGCCATTCCAGGGCGACCAGCGCCAGCTGGCAGTCTTCGAAGGGGTTGCTGGCGTCGCTTTCGATAAAGCGTTCGGCGTCGAACAGTGCGACATCCAGGTTGAAGCGCCGGCGCATTTCCACCAGCCACTGGTGCTGGAGGTTTTCCGGCACCAGGATCAACACCCGGTTGGCGCGCCCGGACAGCAGTTGGCGATGAATCACCAGGCCGGCTTCGATGGTTTTGCCCAGGCCCACTTCGTCGGCTAGCAGCACGCGCGGGGCAATGCGGTCGGCGACTTCACGGGCGATATGCAGCTGGTGGGCAATCGGCTGGGCGCGTACGCCGCCCAGGCCCCAGAGCGAGGACTGCAGCTGCTTGCTGGTGAACTCCAGAGTGCGATAGCGCAGGGCGAACCAGGGCAGCGGGTCGATCTGCCCGGCGAACAGGCGGTCGCTGGCCAGGCGGAACTGGATAAAGTTGGACAGCTGGGTTTCCGGCAGGGTGACGCTTTCGTGCTGCGCATTGAGGCCGTGATAGACCAGCAGGCCGTCGACATCGTCGACTTCCTGCACGGTCAGCTTCCAGCCTTCGAAATGGGTGATCTCGTCGCCCGGGGAGAAGCGCACGCGGGTCAGCGGTGCATTGCGCATGGCGTACTGGCGGGTTTCGCCAGTGGCCGGGTAGAGCACGGTAAGCATGCGGCCGTCCTGCATCAGAACGGTTCCCAACCCCAGCTCAGCTTCGCTGTCACTGATCCAGCGTTGTCCCGGTTCATACTGCGCCATGCTTGTCTCCCGCGTGAAAAAGCCGACTATGTTAACGCAGGGTCGGGCCCTGGCCCAAGGCGCATTGATGTGCAGTCGGCACTTTGTGTGGTTGGCTTTGTCGAAAGTGTAGCGAGGCGGCTCTCAAGTCGGCGTCCGTGTGGCCGACAGCCTGACCAAAGGAGGACAGATAAAATGCTACCGCCTATCCCCCAAGGCCTGGTTCCGGTCACGGTCCAGCAGGATGTGATCAAGCCTCGCCCGGAAATTCCGCCGGTTACGCCTGCGGCCGAAAGCGCCAAGGAGAGTGGCGTGAGCCTGGATAAACGCCATCCGCAGGAAGCGGAGATGCTCCTGCGTGAAGAACAGCGTCGCCGTCAGCGCCGTGGTTACACGCCCGCGGAGCTGGCCGAAGGCGAAGTCGATGCGGCCGACGAGGCGGTGCTGGACGATATGCCGCGTCAGGGCCTGTGGGTGGATGTGGAAGTCTGAAACCGCCTGGCGACCTAAACCCTGGCGTAACCGAGTGCACAGGGCTGCCGTCTTGTACAGACTCAGCTTGCCTCCTTAATTGACGTGCCCCGCGATGCTATTTGATGACGCCCCGTTGCAGTTGCCCGACTCTGAGCTGGATTTCCAGGCCAACTGGCTGGAGCCGGCGACGGCCGATCAGTGGTTGGCGCAGCTCGTTGCCGAAACGCCCTGGCAGCAGCCACGGGTGCGGCTTTACGGACGTGAGCATGTGGTGCCGCGGCTGGTGGCCTGGTATGGCGATGCAGAGGCCCGCTACCGTTATTCCGGCCTGAGCCACTCGCCTCTGGCCTGGACACCCTTGCTGGCGCAAATTCGCGCCCAGTTGGTGGCCGCGCTGGGGCAGCCGCTCAATGGCGTGTTGCTCAACTATTACCGCGACGGCCAGGACTCCATGGGCTGGCACAGTGACGATGAAGCCGAGCTGGGGCGCAACCCGCTGATCGCCTCGCTCAACCTGGGCGGCAGCCGGCGTTTCGATTTCAGGCGCAAGGGGCAGAGCCGTATCGAACACTCGCTGCTGCTCAATCATGGTTCACTGCTGGTCATGCGCGGGCCGACCCAGCATTATTGGCAGCACCAAGTGGCGAAGACGCGCAGCCCCTGTACGCCACGCCTGAATCTGACCTTTCGTATGATCCGAACCCCATGAGCCACGACGACAAGCTGATCGACTTCACCGCCGAGCGCGACAAGCGCATCCACGACCTGCGCGATAAGAAACTCAACGAGTTGCGCGACGCCTTCGAGCAGGCCCTGCCATTGCCCAAAGGCAAAAAAAAGCCCAAGGGCAAACCGAAAAAGCCCTGATTGCCGCTGTTGCGGGGGGCGATCCATTGATCTGGATCAGTTAACCCGCGTCCCGCCGCCCGGCCCCTGTGCCGTCTTGATCTGGATCAATAGCCGCCAGCCGGTGCCTGTTAACTTGAAGCCATTCCCACACAGGCTTCAAGCAGGAGGCACCCCATGTTTATCGATGTCGTAGTTCTCGCAGGAATCGGCACGGTCGGTTTGATGGTCGCCTTCTTCGCCGGTGTCGGCTATTTCATCTGGAAGGATTCGCACAAGCGCAAGCAGAGCTGAATCCCCGGAATCAGGGCACGCAAGGCAATTTGGGCGACTTCGGTCGCCTTTTTTTATTCTGGCTATATAGCCATTTGGTGTGTGAGGCGATAAGTCGTAGGTTGGCGTTGAGCGCTGCGAAGCCCAACAGGCAACGGCATGGCCGCCCGAGCCAGCCTACCCGTTGGAGGGCTTAGGCCGCGTGGGCGTCTTCCGGGCTGCGGGGTGAGTGGATACCCAGGTAGTGGGTAAGCCGGGTCTGCTGTGCCGGGCTCATAAACAGGCCGAGCTTGCTGCGCCGCCAGAGAATGTCTTCGGCCTGCATGGCCCACTCCTGCTGACACAGGTAATCCACTTCGCGGGCATAGAGGCCACTGCCCAGGTGCTCGCCCAGATCCTCGAGATTGACCACCCCCTTGAGCATGATCCAGCTGCGGCTGCCATAGCTGCTGGCCCAGCGGCGAGCCAGTGTGGTGGGTAGCCAGCCGAAGCGCCCGCACAGGGCCTCGACCAGCGCGCTCTGGCTGTCCAGTTGCTCCGCGCCGGGCAGCGGGCTGCTGGCGGTCCAGCTCGGGCCCATTTTCGGGAAGTACCCAGCCAGTTGTGCCAGCGCCGATTCGGCCAGTTTGCGGTAGGTGGTCAGCTTGCCGCCGAACACCGACAGCAGCGGTGCCTCGCCGGGGTGGCCGGACAGCGCCAGGGTGTAGTCGCGGGTGACCACCGAAGGATCGTCCGATTCGTCGTCGCACAACGGGCGCACGCCGGCATAGGTGTGAACGATATCGCTGCGGCTCAGCGGCTTCTTGAAATGGGCATTGACCACCTGCAGCAGGTAATCGATCTCGGTGTCGGTAATTGTCACCTTGGCCGGGTCGCCCTGGTATTCGCGGTCGGTGGTGCCGATCAGGGTAAAGCGCTCCTGATAGGGAATGGCGAAGACGATGCGGCGGTCTTCGTTCTGCAGGATATAGGCCTGCTCGCCATCGAACAGGCGGGGTACCACGATATGGCTGCCCTGGATCAGGCGGATGCCGTAGGGCGAGTCCTGCTTCAGGTCGTCGCGGATAAAGCGTGCCACCCAGGGGCCGGCGGCGTTGACCAGGGCTCGGGCGCGGATCGAGAACAGGCTACCGTCGGCGCGTTCCAGGTGGATATGCCACAGCCCCTTGCTGCGCCGGGCGCTGACGCAGCGGGTACGGCTGTGCACATGGGCACCCTGTTCGCGGGCGGCCATGGCGTTGAGCACCACCAGGCGTGCGTCGTCGACCCAGCAGTCGGAGTATTCGAAACCGCGGCTGATCTCGGCCTTGAGCGGGCTGCCGGCACCGAAACGCAGGCCGCGCGAGCCAGCCAGCTTCTCGCGCTTGCCGAGGTGGTCGTAGAGGAACAGGCCGGCGCGAATCATCCAGGCCGGGCGCAGGTGCGGGCGGTGCGGCAGGATAAAGCGCATCGGCTTGACGATATGCGGGGCCTTGGCCAGCAGCACTTCACGCTCGGCCAGGGCTTCGCGCACCAGGCGTAACTCATAGTGTTCCAGGTAGCGCAGGCCGCCATGGATCAGTTTGCTGCTGGCCGAGGAGGTGTGCTGGGCCAGGTCGTCCTTTTCGCAAAGGAATACCGACAGACCGCGCCCGGCTGCATCGGCGGCGATGCCCACGCCGTTGATGCCACCACCGATCACGGCGAGGTCATAGATTTCCGCGAGCGGGGTAGTGAGGGCGTGGCGAATGGTCATGGCAGCACCGCAAAGGTCGGAATTGAACGTTTGAATGTTCACTTTCGAAAATATGCTAGTCGAATAGACGCGACTTCGCCACCCCGATCCTGCGCTTTCGCGCTCAGTGGTCAATTTTTTTGTAAATAAAAGACGGGTTCAGACCAGGTCGAGCTGCACCTTGTGCTCGCTGAGCAGGCGGCCGATGGCGCTGGAGGGGGCGGCATCGGTGAAAACGCGGTCGACCAGGGTGATGGAGCCCAGGCGGACCACGGCATTGCGGCCGAACTTGCTGGAGTCGGCGGCCAGGAACACCTGGCGCGCGTTGTCGATAATGGCTTGGGAAACCCGCACTTCCTGGTAGTCGAAGTCGAGCAGGCTACCGTCCTCGTCGATGCCGCTGATGCCGACCAGGGCGAAGTCGACCTTGAACTGGCGAATGAAATCCACCGCCGCCTGACCCACCACGCCACCATCGCTGCGCACCGTGCCGCCGGCCACCAGCACTTCGAAGTCCGCCTTGGCGCTGAGCTGGGCGGCCACATGCAGGTTATTGGTGATGATCTTCAGGCCCTTGTGGCCGAGCAGTTCACGGGCGATGGCCTCGGTCGTGGTGCCGATATTGATAAACAGCGAGGCGTGGTTGGGGATGTGCGCGGCGATGGCGGCGGCGATGCGCTGCTTCTCTTCGCGCATCTGCCCGGCGCGCATGCTGTAGGCGGTGTTCTGGGTGCTGGAGCTTTCATTCGCCGCGCCGCCATGGGTGCGGCGCAGCAGGCCCTGCTCGGCCAGCTGGTTGATATCGCGGCGGATGGTCTGTGGGGTAACCCCGAATGCCTGGGCCAGCTCGTCAATGCTGACGTAGCCGCGTTCGCGGGCAAGTTCGAGAATGTCCTGTTGGCGAGGTGGCAGGGTCATGGGCGGGTCCTTGAAGTGCGCGACATTATAGACTGCTGGCTTATAAAATTTATGGCCTGCCATCCATGGCGGCCACCCTGCGGGCCGTCGCTGCGCGACGTTAAAAATGATTCCCGATCGTTTTTTTATGGCCTGCCATCCATAGCGGCCACCCTGCGGGCCGTTGCTGCGCAACGTTAAAAACTGCTCCCGGCAGTTTTTTCAGCTAAGGTACGCGAACTTTGTCAGATTATTTTCACATTCGAACATGACCCCTGCCATCGATCTGTTGAAAAAAGCCAAGGCTGTGCACCGGGTGCACAGTTATCAGCACGACCCCAAGGCCGCTTCCTATGGCCTGGAGGCGGCGGAAAAGCTAAAGCTTGAGCCCGCCCAGGTATTCAAGACGCTGCTGGCGGCGAGCGAGAAGGGTGAGCTGCTGGTGGCGGTGGTGCCGGTGGCTGGCACGCTCGACCTGAAAGCCCTGGCCCAGGTGGCCGGGGTGAAGAAAGCCGATATGGCCGACCCGGCAGCCGCCCAGCGTGCCACCGGTTATCTGCTCGGCGGTATCAGTCCGCTGGGGCAGAAGAAGCGCCTGCGCACCTTTATCGATGAGTCGGCGCAGCAGTTTCCCAGCATCTACGTCAGCGCCGGGCGGCGCGGGCTGGAGGTCGAGTTGGCGGCCGAGTTACTGGCGCAGCTGACCCAGGCGTTGTTTGCACCCATTGGCCGCGGTTAATTCTTAAGTTTTAAACCTATAACAACAAGGAACTCAGCATGTCCCACTACCTGCTTGCCATCGACCAGGGCACCACCAGCAGCCGTGCCATCGTTTTCAGCAGTGCCGGCAAGCGGGTGGCCAGTGCGCAGCAGGAGTTCAGGCAGTTCTTCCCCCAGGACGGCTGGGTCGAACACGATGGCGAGGAGCTCTGGCAGAGTACCCTGCAGGTCTGTCGCGAGGCCCTCGAACAGGGTGGCCTGCAGGCCACGGATATCACCGCCATCGGCATCACCAACCAGCGCGAAACCACCCTGGTGTGGGACGCCGTGAGCGGTGCACCGATCCACCCGGCGATTGTCTGGCAGGACCGCCGCACCGCCGATTACTGCAGCGGGCTGAAGGCTGCCGGCCATGAACCGATGGTGGCGAGCAAGACCGGCTTGTTGATCGATCCCTACTTTTCCGCGACCAAGCTGCGCTGGATTCTCGAGGCTGTGCCGGGTGCCCGTGAGCGCGCCGAGCGCGGCGAGTTGCGCTTCGGCACCGTGGACAGCTTTCTGCTATGGCGGCTGACCGGCGGCAAGGCGCACAAGACCGATGCGACCAATGCCTCGCGCACCTCGCTGTTCAATATCCACACCCAGCAATGGGATGCCGAGCTGCTCGAGCTGTTCGAGATTCCCGCCAGCCTGCTGCCGGAGGTGCTCGACTGCGCCGCCGAGTTCGGCACCACCGAGGCCGAGCTGTTGGGCGCGGCCATTCCGGTGCTGGGCATGGCCGGCGACCAGCAGGCGGCGCTGATCGGCCAGGCCTGTTTCGAGGCCGGCATGGTCAAGAGCACCTACGGTACCGGCTGCTTTATGATCCAGAACACCGGCACCACCCCGGTGGTCTCGAAAAACCGCCTGCTGACCACGGTGGGCTATCGCCTCGGTGGCCAGGTCACCTATGCGGTGGAAGGCAGCATTTTCGTTGCCGGTGCGGCGGTGCAGTGGCTGCGCGACGGCATCAAGCTGATCAGCCATGCCCGCGACAGCGAGGCCCTGGCCGAGGCGACCGGCGATGCCTGCGGGGTGTACCTGGTGCCGGCCTTTACCGGCCTGGGTGCGCCTTACTGGGACCCGAAGGCGCGCGGCGCGATCTTCGGCCTGACCCGCGACACCGGGATCAAGGAAATCGTCACCGCCGGCCTGCAGTCGGTGTGCTACCAGACCCGCGACCTGCTCGAGGCCATGCGCCAGGACGGCGCGGCTGAGCCCAGTGCGCTGCGGGTGGATGGCGGTATGGTGGAGAACAACTGGGTGATGCAGTTTCTCGCCGATATCCTCGGCGTACCGGTCGAACGCCCCGAAGTCACCGAAACCACCGCCCTCGGCGTGGCCTATCTGGCCGGTCTGCAAGCCGGCTTGTACCAGGACCTGGAGAGCATCGCCAGCCATTGGCACCGCCAGCAGCGCTTCGACCCGCGCATGACCGCCAGCCATCGCAGCAAGCTGTATGACGGCTGGCTGGATGCGGTCAAGCGGGTGCGCAGCGAAGGCTGAGGTTAACGCGCTGTGGTAGGAGCCAGGGGGACGCCTAGTCCTTGCTGCGGTTCGGCGCTCCGACGATGCTTTTGAGCTGCAAGGATCGCCAGCAAGCTGGCTCCTACCGGCGCTGTACGCCTCAGGAACCCGCCAGCATCACCCCTTCGTACTGATTGGTCAGCTCGTTCATCTGCCACAGCAGGGTTTCGGTGGTGGTGGTGATCACCGTCGGCACGTAGCGCGAATCGCTGGCCAGGTTGAACCCGGCGCGGGTAAAGCGCCATTGCGCCTCGGCCTGGGTCAGGCCCTTGCTGATCTGCGCGGTATTCTGGCTGGCCTGCTGCAGCTCCAGCAGGGCCACTTCGAACTCACCGACGGCCTGCTCGAAGCTCTGCTGTAGACCCTCGACCGGCAAGCGCCAGCTGATGGCCAGGTAGAGCTTGGCGATGCGCTGGCTGAGCATGCGCTGGCGGCCGCTGCGGTTGACCAGTACCGCGCTGCGGCCACCGCTGTGGCGTTCGAGCAGCTGCACCACTTGCTCGCTCTGCGCCAGCAGCTGATCGCTGAGCTCCAGGACCAGCAGCGCCTGTTGTTTATCGGGGCGTGACAGCGCCAGTTCACGGTAACGCTGCCAGGTTGTGCCGGCCTCTTGCAGGGCCTTGCGGATTTCTGGCGTGGGGGCGTATTCGCTCAGGGCCAGGTAATTGCTCTCGAATTTGGCGATGCTCTGGTCGAGCTGCTGTTCGGCCAGATCGGGACGGATCTCTGCACCCAGCATCAGGTAGCTCTTGGCAATGCGCTGGCTGAGCATGCGCTGCATGCCCGACAGGTTCATCGCTTCGGCCGCGTTGATGGTGGCCCAGGCCGTTGAGCTGAGCAGGCTGCAGAGCAGGATCAGGGGGATGATAAGACGACGGCTCATAGAACTCTCCACAAGCGCGCGGCGTCAGCGCCGCGCGCCTATCAGTAGATGGCCCCGTTGCGGGGCCGGGGCTATCAGTAGCTGTATTGCAGCTGTACCCAGAGCTTGTCGGTGTCGACGGAGAAGTCGTCGGCATCGTAGCTGGCGTACTTGACCAGGCCGACCAGGCCTTTCACGCCCGGGATCGGGTGGGCGTAGGAGACGTCGATTTCCTCGCCGTACTGGCTGCTACCGCGCTCGGCGCGGAAATCGTGGTACCAGGCCTGCAGACTGCCGCCCAGCAGCGGCGCGGTCAGGCCTACATAGGCATCCTTGACGCCGCCTGCTGGGGTCAGCAGGAAGATGTCGGCCCAGCCCTGGAAGGCGTGCTTGGTCGCCAGTGGCGTCTGGAAGGCGCGGTTGCCCGGGCCCGAGTCACCGCTCAGCACTTCGTAGCCGCCCTTGAGGGCCACGCCTTTGAAGCTGTAACCCAATTCGGCCAGGTAGTAGTCGCTGTCCAGATCCAGCGGGTTGTCTGCGTATTCGCTCTGCTGGGCGTATTCCAGGGCGTAGCTGACCCCGGCGATGGCACCGTTGAGGCGCAGGCCGGTGGTCTTGCTCGACTGGCCGCCGCCGGCCAGGTTGTCCAGGCCCAGGCGGTATTGGTAGGCGGTGGCAGTCAGCTCCGGCATCACGATGTACTGCGCGTTGAGCAGGTGGCTGTGGCCTTCGATATTGGCCGGGTTGGCGGCGGTGTCGAAGCGATTGTCGCCGGGGCCGAAGATGCTGTTGATATTGTCGATATAGGCGTAGCTCAGGGTCAGACCGTCCAGGGGCTTGAGCTGGCCGAGCACGCCGTCATAGGTCTGCTCGTTCTGCCGCCAGGCCACTCCGCCGACGAAGCGCTGGTTGTCCAGGTTGATGCGCTGGCGCCCGAGTACCGCGCTGCCGTACTTGTGGTCATAGCGCAGCAGGGCCTGATTGACCTCGCTGCCGTCCGGGTCGGCGACCACCGAATAATCACTCTGGCCATTGCGCGTGCTGTTGTAGCTGGCGTCGCCGATGCGGCTGACGTTATCGGCCTCGATCAGTGCCGATAGGCCGTACCACTTGCCGCTCTGGAAGCCGACACGGGTGCGCAGAGTCTGGGCGTTGGCATTGTTCAGGGCATTGTCCTGGTCGACGTGTTCATAGCGGTAGCGGGCATCGAGGATCGGCTTGCCCTGGGTGAACAGGTTGCTGAATGCCTCATCGGCGCGGGCGGCGTGGCTGAGGGTGCTGCTGGCTACGGCCAGCGACAGCAGGGTCAGTTCCATCATGCGCATAGCGGTCTTCCTAAAGTGAGCTAAAAAACGCAAAAAAAAACGCCACAGCGCCCACATCTCCATCAGGGAGGGGGTGCTATGACGTCGTTGTCGGATGTGTGGCAGACACGCCGTTGTGCTGACCGGGGTTGGTCTTAGCAGGTGGCGTGCCAAGGTTCACAAGTGGCTGATTTAACGGGAATTACTGCGTTTTTAAGAACTTTTTGCGATGAATTCGTGCACCCGTCATGCGCGCTGCGCATTGAGACGGTGCAGCTGTACCGGCGTAATTGCGCCTGCCTGTAAGGGGCGAGGAGGGCTGGGGCTGCGGCATGCTCGTGGCAACAACGAATAGGGAGTTTCACCCATGCAGCTCGATTTTCATCAGGTCGACGCCTTTGCCGACCGCCCCTTCGCCGGTAACCCGGCCATGGTCTATCGCCTGGACAGCTGGCTTGACGAGGCCTTGATGCAGCAGATTGCCGCCGAGCACAACCTGGCGGAAACCGCCTTTGTGGTGAAGGAAGGCGCTACCTGGCATATCCGCTGGTTTACCCCGGCCGCCGAGGTACCGCTGTGCGGGCACGCGACCCTGGCCTGCGCTTATGTGCTGTTTGAGCAGTATGGCGAGCCGGGCGCGTGCATCGAGTTCAGCTGCCTGTCCGGCGCGCTGCGGGTCAGCCGTGAGGGCGATCGGCTGGTGCTGGATTTCCCTGTGCGCAAGGCTGCGCCCTGGGAGGGGCGCGAGCAGGTCGAGCAGGCGCTGGGCACACAGGTGCAGGCGGTGCTGGCCCTGCCCGGCAGCCAGGGGGTTCAGGAGTTAATGGCGATTCTGCCGACGGAGGCGGCGGTACGGGCCTGTCAGCCGGATCTCGCCGCCGTGGCCAGGTTGCCCGGGCTGGGGCTGCTGATCAGCGCGGCGGGTGAACGCCATGATTTCGTCTCGCGCTACTTCGCCCCTGGCATTGGCATCGATGAAGACCCGGTCACCGGTTCGACCCATTGCATGCTGGTGCCTTACTGGGCTGAGCGTCTGGACAAGCACAAACTCAGTGCCTACCAGTGTTCGGCCCGGGGCGGCGAGCTGCACTGCCGGCTGGAAGGGGGGCGGGTCATGATCGCCGGCCAGGCGGTCTTGGTCGCCAGCGGCCGCTTGTACCTGGGCGAGGATTGGTAGGGTGTCATTCGCCGCGGGCAATGCACCTTGATCAGCGATGCACTGCCCGCGCTTGGGCTCAGCTGGCGCTGCTATAGCGGCGCACGCCGGAGTCGCCAAGGCTGACCTGGGCGGCGATGCTGCCCGGGGCGGGGAATACCACCAGATGGTCGGCGGCCACGCGGATGCCGACTTCCTCGCCAGGCATATGGTCGGCGTGGCTGGGGAAGATCGACTCCAGCTGGCTGCCAGTAGAAAGCTGCAGGCGGTACAGGGTCGCCGCGCCGAGAAAGGTCTTGCCGACGATCAGGGCTTTCTGCGTGCTGTCGGGGTCGTAGACGATATCGTCCGGACGCAGCAATACATCCACGGCGCTGCCGCTGGGCCAGGTGTAGGCGCGGTTGCCGCGGATCAGGCCCAGCTCGGTCTGCACCGCATCCGGGCTGAGCAGCTGGCCGCGAATAAAATAGCCCTGGCCGATAAAACTGGCGACAAAGGGCGTCAACGGCTCGTGGTAGAGGTTAAAGGGCGTATCCCACTGCTCCAGCTTGCCGTCCTTGAACACCCCGACATGGTCGCTGACGGCAAAGGCTTCTTCCTGATCATGGGTGACCAGGATGGCGCTGGTGCCGCGGGCCTTGAGGATATCGCGAACCTCATGGCTCAGGCGGCGGCGCAGTTCACCGTCGAGGTTGGAGAAGGGCTCGTCGAGCAGCAGCAACTGCGGCTCCGGGGCCAGGGCGCGGGCCAGGGCCACGCGCTGCTGCTGACCGCCGGACAGCTCGTGGGGGTAGCGCTTGCCCAGGTGGCCGAGCTTGACCAGCTCCAGCAGCTCGGCGGTGATGCGTTCGCAGTCGGGCTGTTTGCGGATGCCGAAGGCGACGTTCTCCGCCACGCTCAGGTGCGGGAACAGGGCGTAATCCTGAAAGACCATGCCGATCCGGCGCTTTTCCGGGGCCAGGGTAAAACCGGCCTTGGAAATGACCCGGTCGGCCAGCTGGATCTCGCCCTCCAGCACCGGCTCAAAACCGGCGATGGCGCGCAGGGTGGTGGTCTTGCCGCAGCCCGAGGGGCCGAGCAGGCAACCGATATCGCCGGCATTGAGGTGCAGATTGAGGTCTTGCACCACCTTGTGTTCGTGAAAGCCGCAGCTCAGGTTGCGCAGGTTCAGCAGCAGGGGCTGGCTCATGCGTGGTGGTACGCCGGTTCGACGAGGAATTCGAGCAGGGCTTTCTGTACATGCAGACGGTTTTCCGCCTGGTCCCAGGCCGCCGAGCGCGGATCGTCGAGCAGGTCCTCGCTGATTTCTTCGCCGCGGTGGGCCGGCAGGCAGTGCAGGAACAGCACGTCTTCTGCGGCGGCATCGAGCAGGGCGCGATTGACCTGGTAGGGCTGGAACAGCTTGAGGCGTGCGGCGGCTTCGTCTTCCTGGCCCATGGAGGCCCATACATCGGTGCTCACCAGATGAGCACCGGCTACTGCAGCGCGCGGGTCGCGCAGCACCTGCACGCGCTCGCCGGCCTGGGCCAGCAGGGTGGCGCTGGGCTCATAGCCCTCGGGGCAGGCTACGCGCAGCTGGAAGTCGAACTGCATGGCCGCTTCTATATAGGAGTTGCACATATTGTTGCCGTCGCCGATCCAGACCACGGTCTTGCCCTTGATACTGCCGCGGTGCTCCTGGTAGGTCTGCATATCGGCCAGCAGCTGGCAAGGATGCAGGTCGTCGGACAGGCCGTTGATCACCGGCACCCGCGAGTGGGCGGCAAATTCGGTCAGGTTGCTGTGGGCGAAGGTACGGATCATCACCGCGTCGAGCATGCGCGACATGACGATGGCCGCATCGCCGATCGGCTCGCCACGGCCCAGCTGGGTGTCGCGTGGCGAAAGAAAGATGGCCTGGCCGCCGAGCTGGATCATCCCGGCTTCGAACGACAGACGGGTACGGGTCGAGGCCTTCTCGAAGATCATCCCCAGCACGCGGTTCTTCAGCGGCTCGAACAGCACGCCGCGATTGCGCAAGTCCTTGAGCTCCATGCCGCGTCGGATCAGGCCCACCAGTTCATCCGGTGTGCAATCCATCAGCGAGAGAAAGTGTCTTGCGCTCATCGTTAACTACCTTTTGACAGCAGGGGCGCAGGTTCAAGGGGCCGGGTGAATTAAGAAAAACGGCAGAACCTGCGGCTTGGAGGCCGCACCATGCGACGAAACGGGGAAGGCGCGATCTTATAAGGAAATGACGAGCAGGCGCAAACTGCCCGCTCGGTCACGCTGGTCGGACGGGTTGTAAGCCTTTTCCTATTTCTTTGTCAGAGATGTCATAAAACTTACATCTGTTGTTGAACCCCTCTGGGCTGGCACTTAGGATGCCCGCGCCTTTTCGAGGCAATGCATTGCCCCGCAACGGGGTACCCATGGAATGTTGTGAAACGGAGTTTCAAATGAAGCATCTTGCATCTATCGCCGCTATTTCTGCCTTCGCTCTGCTGACTGGCTGTGCCAGCCAGAACATCAGTCAACCTGCTGTACCGCTCAACGGTACCGTAGGCACTAATCTGAAGGCCGACGTGAAAGTGGGCGAGACCATCTCCGGTGAGTCGTCGGTGAACATTCTGTTCAATGTGTTCAAGCTGGGTGGTGATACCCAGTTCGCCGATGGCGTGACCTATGGTGGTGGCGAGGGTGGTTTTGCTCTGGGTCTTGACCCGGTGGCTTCCGCCAAATCCGCAGCTGCTTACAAGGCAGTCAAGGCCTCGGGTGCCGACGTGATCGTCGCCCCGCGTTACGAAGTGAATGTGCAGGACTACTTCGTATACAAAACCGTGAGCGTAAAAGTGACCGGTAACAAAGGCACTGTCACCGCTATCCGCTAAGCCGTTGCAGGCGATCTGGGGTACCCAGATCGCCTTGGCACTGTGGATTACGCGCTGCATTGAATCGGCAGGCATGATGCCTGCCGATTCATAAGACGAACCCTACTAGTCGACTTCCCTTCCAGCCGCCATAGTCTTGATACGACGAGCCGTCGCTCCAGTCACAACAAGAATATGAGGCCAGGCCATGAGCAAGACCCTCCACCACCGTGCGTGCCATCTATGCGAGGCCATCTGTGGCCTGACCATCGAAACCGAACAGCAGGATGACGGCTCGACCCAGATCCGCTCGATCAAGGGCGACGCCCAGGACAGCTTCAGTCGCGGCCATATCTGCCCCAAGGCCGTGGCTTTGCAGGATATCCAGAACGACCCCGACCGTTTGCGTCAGCCCATGCGCCGCGTCGGCAGCGAATGGCAGGCCATCGACTGGCAAGAGGCCTTCGACCTGGTCGCCGAGCGGCTCGCCGATATCCAGGCCCGCCATGGGGCCAATGCCGTCGCCACCTATCACGGCAACCCCAGCGTGCATAACTACGGGCTGCTGACCCATAGCAATTACTTCCTCGGTCTGCTGAAGACCCGCAGCCGCTTTTCCGCCACCTCGGTGGACCAGCTGCCCCATCACCTGGTCAGCCTGCAGATGTACGGCCACGGCTTGATGCTGCCGATCTGCGATATCGACCACACCGACTTTATGCTGATTCTCGGCGGCAATCCGCTGGCCTCCAACGGCAGCATCATGACCGTGCCGGATGTGGAGAAGCGCCTGAAGGCGATCAAGGCCCGCGGCGGCAAGGTGGTGGTGGTCGATCCACGGCGCAGCGAGACCGCGGCCATCGCCGACCAGCATGTGTTCGTCCGCCCGGGTCAGGATGCCGCGCTGCTGTTCGGCCTGCTCAATACCCTGTTCGAGGAAAATCTGGGGCGCGCCAGCCATCTGCCGGTTGCCGGCCTGGATGAGGCGCGCCAGGCCATTGCCGGCTTTACCGCCGAGGCCATGAGCGCGCGGTGCGGCGTGCCGGCGGCAACCATTCGCCAGCTGGCCCGCGACTTCGCTGCCGCCGACAAGGCGGTGTGCTATGGCCGCATGGGCGTGTCCACCCAGGCTTTCGGCACGCTTTGCCATTGGCTGATCCAGCTGATCAATCTGGTCACCGGCAACCTCGACCGCGAGGGCGGGGCGCTGTGCACCGAGGCGGCCATCGACTTGACCACCTCCAGCTCCGGCACCCACTTCGACCGCTGGCGCAGCCGCGTCTCCGGCCTGCCGGAATACGGCGGCGAACTGCCGGTGGCGGCCCTGGCCGAAGAAATGCTCACCGAGGGTGAAGGGCAGACCCGCGCGCTGATCACGGTGGCCGGCAACCCGGTGTTGTCGACCCCCAACGGCCGCCAGCTGGAACAGGCCCTGGACGGCCTGGAATTTATGCTCTGCATCGACCCCTATATCAATGAAACCACCCGCTATGCCGATCTGATCCTGCCGCCCACCGGGCCGCTGGAGCATGACCACTACGACATGACCTTCAACAGCTTCGCCGTGCGCAACGTCGCCCGCTTCAACCTGCCGGTGCTGGAAAAGTCGGCCGGAGCGCTGCACGACTGGGAGATTTTCGTCGGCCTGGCCAAGGCCTTCGCCGGCAAGCTCGGCGTCGAGCTGAAGCCGACCATGGAACCGTCCCAGATGGTCGATCTGGGCCTGCGCATGGGCCGCTATGGCGACAAGTCCGAGCACAAGTTGTCCCTCGCTACCTTGCTGGAGCACCCTCACGGCATCGACCTGGGGGCGCTCAAACCCAATCTGGCCGCGCGTTTGCGCACGCCAGATCAGCAGGTGCAGGCCGCTCCCGCCTTGCTCCTGAGCGATCTGCCGCGCTTTGCCGCGCAGCCGCAGCCCGCTGCCGACGAATTGCTGCTGATCGGCCGTCGCCATGTGCGCAGCAACAATTCCTGGATGCACAACTACCACCGCCTGGTGAAGGGCAAGCCGCGCCACCAGCTGTTGATGAATCCGGCGGATCTGGCCCAGCGCGGTCTGGTCGACGGCCAGTTGGTGCAGGTGCGTTCGCGGGTCGGCGCTATCGAGGTGGAAGTGGCGGCCAGCGATGAAATGATGGCCGGCGTGGTCAGTTTGCCCCACGGCTGGGGTCATGCCCGTCCGGGGGTGCAAATGGCCATTGCCAGCGTCCAGCCGGGAGCGAGTGCCAATGACCTGACCGACGAGCGTCAGCTCGATGCGCTGTCCGGTAATGCGGCGCTTAATGGGGTGCCGGTGCAGGTGGCGGCGGCCTGAGGCCGTCGCGGGAGAGTGTCAGTGGTGGCAAGGCCGAGCATTGCGCTCGGCTTTTGGTTACAATGCCGCCACAGTGCCGACCCGTGTGTCGGGAAGTTAAGTCCTGAGGTGCCCAATGGATATCATCGAAACCATCAAAGAGCAGATCGCCAACAACACCGTTCTGCTGTACATGAAAGGCTCGCCGAACGCTCCACAGTGCGGCTTTTCCTCCAAGGCGGCCCAGGTTGTCATGGCCTGTGGCGAAAAATTCGCCTACGTCGACATCCTGCAAAACCCGGAAATCCGCGCCAATCTGCCCAAGTACGCCAACTGGCCAACCTTCCCGCAGCTGTGGGTCGGTGGTGAGCTGGTCGGCGGCAGCGACATCCTAGCGGAAATGTTCGACAAGGGTGAGCTGCAGACCCTGATCAAGGACGCCGTGCAGAAAGCTGACGCCTAAGCTGGCTGCGCATAAACAACAAACCCCGCCAAGTGCGGGGTTTGTTGTTTATGGCGCGGTGTTTTGCGCTTATTCGTCCATCTGCGATTGCAGGTAATTCTGCAGGCCGACTTTCTCGATCAGGCTCAGTTGGGTTTCCAGCCAGTCGATATGGTCTTCTTCCGAGCAGAGAATCTCTTCGAGCAGCTCGCGGCTGGCGTAGTCGCCGATGCTTTCGCAGTAGGCAATCGCCGCCTTCAGGTCGATATGGGCCTTGTGCTCGATCTTCAGGTCGCACTCGAGCATTTCCTGGGTGTTTTCACCGATCAGGATCTTGCCCAGGTCTTGCACGTTCGGCAGGCCTTCGAGGAAGAGGATGCGCTTGATCAGCTTGTCCGCATGCTTCATCTCGTCGATGGACTCGTGGTATTCGTGCTCGCCGAGCTTTTTCAGGCCCCAGTCCTCGTACATACGTGCATGCAGGAAGTACTGGTTGATCGCGACCAGCTCGTTACCGAGGATCTTGTTCAGATGCTGGATGACTTTCTTGTCGCCTTTCATGTCTGCGTCTGCCTTGCAGGGGAGTTAGCACCAAATTCTGGGCCGATGGTTTTCAGCTGTCAAACCTAAGTATTTGAAATTAAAGTTAAATTTAATGTAAGTGCGAATACTTAAGTTCTGCGTCTTACGGCTAACGCATTGAATTGCGGAGATAAAAATCTCTGGGAGAGACTTTTAACGTCGTATAGCGATGGCCCGGCGGTGTCCGCGATAGAGGGCAGGTCATAAAAAATGGCTATGTCCCAATTAAATGTTGCCAGCAGTAGTGGCGGATTCTGCGAACCCCGCAGGAGCGGTGGGGACGCTTAGTTATTGGCCGCGATGTTCTTCTATTGACCTCGATTCGCGGGCAAGCCCGCTCCTACAAAGGCTGAGCGTGTCGACAACAGCTAACTCAGACATAGCCATAAAAAATGGCCGGGAGCCATTTTTAACGTCGCGCAGCGACGGCCCGGAGGGTGGCCGCCATGGATGGCAGGCCATAAAAAACCGGACACTAGGTCCGGTTCTTGGCAGCAGCGGAAATCAGGCGGCTACAAAGCTGGCGGGGTAGGCGAGGGCGGCCTGGCTGCTTTGCACTTCGCTGAGGGTGTCGCGGACCACTTGCTTGGCCAGGCAGGCGCATTTGCCGCATTGGCTGGCAACGCCGAGGCTGGCGCGGACATCGCGATAGCTGCAGCAGCCATCGTAGATGGCATCGCGAATTTGACCGTCAGTAACACCTTCGCAAAGACAGACGTACATGATTTAGGCTCGCCGCTGGGCTGTGGGTTAAGTTGCGAGAGATACTAATGCTAATGAGAATGCTTGTCAAAGAACTATTTGCCAGTGCCTGCTGACGTGCCGTCAGGCCTGGTCGGGGCGGTGGCGCTATGGTCCGGCTGAAGGCCACAGCGGTGGGCGGTGGGTAAAGGCGCGGTGTATGATGACCGGCCTTTTAGGTGCAAGCCCAGGCGCTGCATAAGGTATGTGCGCGCTGCGGGCCTGCTCTGGACTGATCAATCAAGGAGATCTCGAATGAGCGTACTCGTAGGTAAGCAAGCCCCGGATTTTGACGTTGCAGCGGTGCTGGGCAATGGCGAAATCGTCGACAGCTTCAGCCTGTCCGCGGCGATCAAGGGCAAATACGGCCTGGTGTTCTTCTACCCGCTGGACTTCACCTTTGTCTGCCCGTCCGAACTGATTGCGCTGGATAACCGCATTCCCGAGTTTCAGGCGCGTAATGTCGAAGTGATCGGCGTTTCCATCGACTCGCACTTTACCCACAATGCCTGGCGTAACACCCCGGTGGACAAGGGCGGCATCGGCCCGGTCAAGTACACCCTGGCGGCCGATATCAACCATGCCATCTGCAAGGCCTATGACGTCGAGAACGTCGATGGCGTGGCCTTCCGCGGTGCCTTCCTGATCGATACCAAAGGCGTTGTGCGCTCGCAAATCGTCAACGACCTGCCGCTGGGTCGCAATATGGATGAGCTGCTGCGTCTGGTCGATGCCCTGCAGTTCACCGAAGAGCATGGCGAAGTCTGCCCGGCCAACTGGAAGAAGGGCGACAAGGGCATGACCGCTTCGCCTGAAGGCGTTGCCCAGTACCTGTCGGAGAATGCTGCCGGCCTCTAGGGTCCAGCGCTGCACAAAAAACCGGCCTCGCGCCGGTTTTTTTGTGCCTGGTTTTTGCGTGGGCGTTGCCGGGCGCTGCGCATCTATATATAGCCGCGAAGCGAGGTCTCGCCCGGGCAGTCTTGCCATGCCCTGGCAACATGCCAGGCTGTCGGCCGCATTGCCGCATTGCCGCATTGCCGCATTGCCGCATTGCCGTCTGGAGGCGGAAAGCCTTTGCCGCTTTTGCCTTTCTCTAAGCGGATAAATCACATAAGCCATTGAAATGTATGTAAAAAATAAAATGGCACAACGATTGCTTGTGGTTTGCTACGGAAAACAGCAACGGCAACCGGCAAAGGTTTCTGACCATGAGCATCAGTTTCGATCGGGCACTCGGCATCCATCAGCAGGCACTCGGCTTTCGCTCCCAGCGTGCGGAAGTGCTGGCCAACAACATCGCCAACGCCGACACGCCGCATTACAAGGCGCGCGACCTGGAGTTCGCCACGGTGCTGGCCGAGCAGAGTGCCAAGACCCAGCGCGGCCCGGTCAACCTGAATCGTACCGATAGTCGGCATATCGCTGCCGATGGCATCCAGGTGGGGGAAGCCGATCTGGCCTACCGCACGCCGTTCCATCCATCGATTGATCAGAACACCGTTGATCTGCAGATCGAGCAATCCAACTACGCGGAAAACTCGGTGCAGTTCCAGGCCAGCTTCACCTTGCTCAACAGCAAATTCAAAGGGCTGGTCACCGCCCTGCGCGGCGACTAACAGGAGTCCGATGCCATGTCCCTAGCCAGTGTGTTCAATATCGCCGGAACCGGCATGAGTGCCCAGAGCACTCGGCTGAATACCATTTCCAGCAACATCGCCAACGCCGAGTCGGTGTCATCGAGCATTGATCAGACCTACCGTGCCCGCCATCCGGTGTTCGCCACCGTGTTCGAGCAGGCGCAGAACGGTGATCGCGGCTCGCTGTTCGCCGATCAGGACCAGGCCGGTCGCGGTGTTCAGGTGCTGGGTATCGTCGAAGATCAGAGCAGCCTGGTGCCGCGCTATGAGCCCAATCATCCGGCTGCCGATGCCGGCGGCTATGTGTATTACCCCAACGTCAATGTGGTGGAAGAAATGGCGGACATGATTTCCGCCAGCCGGGCCTTCCAGACCAACGTTGAAATGATGAATACCGCCAAGCAGATGATGCAGCGCGTATTGACCCTGGGTCAGTAAGCCGTCGGGCACAAGGAGCGCATGAGTATGAGCACTGTAGGCGATGTCAGTGGTACGGCACTGGATCAGTATCAGATCAAGAATCAGGGCACGGCCAACAAGGAGCTGGGCAAGAATGAGTTCCTCAACCTGTTGGTGGCGCAGTTGAACAACCAGAATCCGCTGGAGCCACAAGGCAACGGCGAGTTTATTGCCCAGCTGGCGCAGTTCAGCCAGGTTGAAGGGATCGAGAAGCTGAACACCAGCATGGGCTCGCTGCTCAGCGGCTACCAGTCTTCCCAGGCCCTGCAGGCCTCTTCGCTGGTCGGGCGCAAGGTGATAGTGCCGTCGGAGACGGCGGTGGTCGACACCAGCGAGAGCTTCAAGGCCAGCCTGGTGCTGCCAACCAGCAGCAGCAACGTCTACGTCAACGTCTACGACAAGACCGGGGCGGTGGTGAATCGCATCAATATGGGCGAGCAGGCCGCCGGCAATGTCAGCTTTATCTGGGACGGCAAGGATGCCAGCGGCAATCTGTTGCCGCCCGGCACCTACAAGTTTGAAGCGCAGGCGACTTACGAGGGCGAGACCAAGGGGCTGTACACCATGCTCCCGGCCAACGTCGACAGTGTGGTCCTGGGCGGCAGCGAGTTGATGCTCAACCTGGCGGGGCTGGGCAGTGTGCCGCTGTCCCAGGTGCAGGTCATCGGTCAGTAACCAACAGCTTTGAGTGCCGGCTGTTCCGGCAAAGGAGACTTCCATGTCGTTCAATATCGGTTTGAGTGGCCTGCGCGCTGCGAGCAGTGATCTCAACGTCACCGGCAACAATATCGCCAACGCCGGCACGGCCGGCTTCAAGCAGTCCCGGGCGGAGTTCGCCGATGTCTATGCGGCCTCGGTGCTCGGCTCCGGCAAGAACGCCCAGGGCAGCGGGGTGCTGCTGAGCAACGTGTCGCAACTGTTCAATCAGGGCAATATCAACTACACACAGAATGCCCTGGACCTGGCGATCAACGGCAACGGCTTCTTCCAGACCAGCAATAACGGCGAGGTCAGCTATACCCGTGCCGGTTACTTCGGTACCGACCGTGACGGCTTTATGGTGAACAACTTCGGTTACAAGCTGCAGGGCTATCCGGTCGACGCTAACGGCAACCTGCAGAATGGCGTGATCAGCGACCTGCGTATCGAAACCGCCAGCCAGGCCCCGCGGGCGACCACCACGCTCAACCAGACCTTCAACCTGAACTCGACCAATACCGTGCCGGCAACCTGGCAGGGCGCTTATGACACCTCGATTGCCGGTGCCGTGGATCCTCTGAACCCGACTGCCGCGGAAATCGCCGCGGCCGAGGCGGCGGCCAATGCTTCCTTTGATCCGGCTGACCCGACCACCTACAACTCGTCCACCTCCACCAATGTCTACGACACCCAGGGCAATGCCCATGTGCTGACCCAGTACTTCGTCAAGACCGGGGCCAACCAGTGGCAGATGAATGTGCTGATCGACGGGCGCAACCCGGCCGATCCAACTTCGACCGTGCCGTATTCGATGGAGGTCGGCTTTACTGCCAGCGGCCAGCTGGACACCAGCAGCCTGGTCTCCAGCCCGAGCTTTACCGTCGACGCCAACGGGCGTTTCACCCTGAATGACTGGGTACCGGCGGCCTCCGACGGCGGCACGCCGCCGGTATGGTCGGGCAATGGGGCCGATGCCAATGCCACCGGCATACTGGTCGACCTGCGCAGCTCCACCCAGTTCTCCAGCTCCTTCGCGGTCAACAGTGTCAGCCAGGATGGTTACACCACCGGCCAGTTGGCCGGCCTGGAGATTGACGATACCGGGGTGATTTTCGCCCGTTACACCAACGGCCAGTCCAAGGTGCAGGGCCAGGTGATTCTGGCCAACTTCGCCAATGTGCAGGGGCTGACGCCTGTGGGTAAAACCGCCTGGGTGCAATCCTTCTCCTCCGGTGAGCCGGTGGTCGGCACGCCGCGCAGCGGTACGCTGGGTGCGCTGCAGTCCGGCGCGCTGGAAGACTCCAACGTCGAGCTGTCCGACCAGCTGGTCAACCTGATCGTGGCGCAGCGCAACTACCAGGCCAACGCCAAGACCATTGAAACCGAGAGTGCCATCACCCAGACCATCATCAACCTGCGTTGATAGGCAGGCCCTGAGCCTGCCGCAGGCGGCAAGGAATCGCCGGGCGATTGTCAGAAGGGCTCCATTCGGAGCCCTTTTATTTTTTAAAAACCATATTTTTCAGTGTCTTATAGATGTTATCCGAGGCTGGCATAGCTATTGCTTTATAGCTTGTACAGAGCAGCGGGCGGCAAGCCCAACTCGGAGAATGACCATGGACAAGATGCTGTACGTTTCCATGACTGGGGCCCACCAGAACAGCCTGGCCCAGCGTGCCCACGCCAACAACCTGGCGAATATCTCGACCACCGGCTTTCGCCGCGATTTCGAGCAGGCGCGGGCCATGCCGATTTTTGGTGACAGTTATCCGTCGCGGGTCTACGCCATGAGCGAGCGCCCGGCCACCGACTTCACCCCGGGCTCGCTGCAGGAAACCGGCCGTGACCTCGACGTGGCAATTGGCGGCCAGGGCTGGCTGGCAGTGCAGGCAGCCGACGGCAGCGAGGCCTATGTGCGTACCGCCAGCCTGAATGTCGATGCCCTGGGCGTGCTGCGTACCGGCAACGGCTTGCCGGTGATGGGCAATGCCGGGCCTATCGCCGTGCCGCCGGAGCAGAAGATCGAGATCGGTCAGGACGGCACCATCAGCATTCGCGCCCTCGGCGAGGCCCCCAATGTGCTGGCTGAGGTCGACCGCCTGAAGCTGGTCAATCCGGATCTCAAGCAGATGGAGAAGGGTGCTGACGGCCTGATCCGTTTCAAGGGCCAGGGTCAGGTGCAAGCCGATGCGACCGTCCAGGTGACTTCGGGCTTTCTCGAGTCGAGCAACGTCAATGCCGTGGAAGAGATGACTGCGATTCTCTCCCTGTCGCGCCAATTCGAACTGCAAGTAAAGATGATGCGCACTGCCGAAGATAATTCGACAGCCATGGCGCGCGTCTTGCAGATGACCTAATTATCAGCACGCGGCGTCGGTAAAACGACACCCGAGGAGAATCGCTATGCTTCCGGCACTGTGGGTCAGCAAGACCGGTCTGTCCGCTCAGGACATGAACCTGACCACCATTTCCAACAACCTGGCCAACGTCTCGACCACCGGCTTCAAGCGCGATCGCGCCGAGTTCGAGGATCTGCTGTACCAGATCCGTCGCCAACCCGGCGGCCAGTCCAGCCAGGACAGCCAACTGCCTTCCGGCCTGCAACTGGGTACCGGTGTGCGGGTGGTGGGCACGCAGAAGATCTTCACCGCCGGCAGCCTGCAGACCACCGAGCAGCCGCTGGATATGGCGATCAACGGCCGCGGCTTCTTCCAGGTATTGATGCCCGATGGCACGGTGTCCTATACCCGTGACGGCAGCTTTCATCTGAACTCCGACGGTCAGGTGGTCACCTCCAATGGCTATGCCCTGGAGCCGGCGATCGTCCTGCCCAACGAAGTGCGCACCTTTACCGTGGGTGAAGACGGCACCGTCTCGGTGACCACCTCCGGCAATCCGCAACCGCAGATCGTCGGCAACCTGCAGACCGCCGACTTTATCAACCCGGCGGGCCTTGAGGCCATCGGCAACAACCTGTTCCTGGAAACCGCCTCCAGCGGCGCGCCCCAGGTCGGTACGCCAGGCTTGAACGGCCTGGGCACCACCCTGCAGAACACCCTGGAAAATTCCAACGTCAGCGTGGTCGAGGAGCTGGTCAATATGATCACCACCCAGCGCGCCTACGAGATGAACTCCAAGGTGATTTCCACCGCCGATCAGATGCTCGGCTTTATTTCGCAGAACCTTTAAGGCACTGGACCTAGCGGCTTAACCCGCCAGGCCCAGTAGGCATGGCCCCATGATGGGGGCCGCCACCCTGCAACGTGCAACACCTGAGGTAGTAGATATGAACCGGCTGATGATCCTTCTCGCACTGCTTGGCCCCCTGGCCCTGAGCGGCTGCATGGCCCCCGCGCCCAAGCCGAATGACCCCTATTACGCTCCCGTGTTGCCGCGCACGCCGCTGCCAGCCTCGCAGAACAATGGCTCTATCTATCAGGCCGGTTTCGAGAACAACCTGTTTGGCGACCGCAAGGCCTACCGTGTGGGCGACATCATCACTATCACCCTGAATGAGCGGACCCAGGCCAGCAAGAACAGCAACAGCCAGATCAGCAAAGACAGCTCGGCCAACCTCGGTGTGCCCAACCTGTTCGGCATGGCCGTGTCTCCGAAGAACCCCCTGGCAGGCCTGAGCGCGCTAGGCATGACCAATGACACCCTGGGTCTGGATGCCAGCTTTGATGCCACCCGTTCCGCCGACGGTTCCGGCCAGGCCGGGCAGAGCAACAGCCTCACCGGCTCGATCACCGTGTCGGTGGCCGAAGTGATGCCCAACGGTATCCTGCTGGTGCGCGGCGAGAAGTGGATGACCCTCAACACCGGCGATGAACTGGTGCGCATTGCCGGCCTTGTGCGGGCGGACGATATCGCCACCGATAACACCGTGTCTTCGACCCGCATCGCCGATGCGCGCATCACCTACTCGGGCACCGGGGCCTTTGCCGACGCGTCCCAGCCGGGCTGGATGAGCCGTTTCTTTCTTAGCCCAATGTGGCCGTTCTGAGGATGGCCACCATGACGCTTAGCAAATACCTGCTTGCCGCTGCCGCCCTGCTGCTGGCTTCTCTGGCCCAGGCCGAACGGCTCAAGGACCTGGCCAGTATCCAGGGTGTGCGCACCAACCAGTTGATCGGCTACGGCCTGGTGGTTGGCCTCAATGGCAGCGGCGACCAGACCACCCAGACGCCCTTCACCGTGCAGACCTTCAACAACATGATGGCGCAGTTCGGCATCAAGGTGCCCCAGGGCGGCAACGTGCAGCTGAAGAACGTCGCTGCAGTGTCCATCCATGCCGATCTGCCGGCGTTCGCCCGGCCGGGGCAGACCATCGATATCACCGTGTCTTCAATCGGTAACGCCAAGAGCCTGCGCGGCGGTAGCCTGCTGATGACCCCGCTGAAGGGCATCGACGGCAATGTCTACGCCATCGCCCAGGGCAACCTGGTGGTGGGCGGCTTCGACGCCGAAGGCGGCGACGGCTCGCGGATTACCGTCAATGTGCCGTCGGCCGGGCGGATTCCCGGTGGTGCCACGGTCGAGCGGCCGGTGCCGAGCGGTTTCGATCAGGGCAATTACCTGACCCTCAACCTCAATCGCCCTGATTTCACCACGGCGAAAAATATCGTCGACCATATCAACGAACTGCTTGGCCCTGGCGTGGCCCAGGCCCTGGATGGCGGCTCGGTACGCGTCAGCGCGCCACTGGACCCCAATCAGCGTGTCGACTACCTGTCGACCCTGGAAAACCTCGAAGTGCAGGTGGGCCAGGCCGTGGCCAAGGTCATCATCAATTCGCGTACCGGCACCATCGTCATCGGCCAGAACGTACGCGTGCAGCCGGCGGCGGTGACCCACGGCAGCCTGACCGTAACCATTACCGAAGACCCGATTGTCAGCCAGCCGGAGGCACTGTCCGGTGGGGTGACCGCCGTGGTGCCGCGCTCGCGGGTGAATGTCGATGAAGAAGCCAAGCCGATGTTCAAGTTCGGCCCGGGGACCACGCTGGATGAAATCGTCCGCGCGGTGAATCAGGTGGGCGCTTCGCCTTCCGACCTTATGGCCATCCTGGAGGCGCTCAAGCAAGCCGGCGCTCTGCAGGCTGACCTGATCGTTATTTAAGGGAGCGCACGCTATGGACTCTCGTCTTTCAGCCGGTTTGCTCGGTGGCACTACCACCCTCGACAGCGGTGCCTATAACGATCTCAATCGCCTCAACCAGTTCAAGGTCGGCGGCGACAGCGAAAAGAACATCAAGAAGGTGGCTCAGGAGTTCGAGTCGCTGTTTCTCAACGAGATGCTCAAGGCCATGCGCTCGGCCAACGAAGCGTTCGGTGAAGGCAACTTCATGAACAGCAACGAGAGCAAGACCTATCAGGACATGCACGACCAGCAGCTGTCGGTGACCATGTCCAATCATCAGAACGGCATCGGCCTGGCCGACGTGCTGGTGCGGCAGATGTCGCAGATCAAGGCTGCCGGCAGCCGGCCCAATCCCTTCGCCCAGGTCGATGAGCCGGTGCCCAGCGCGCCGAGCAAGCCTTTGGCCAAGGTTGATAGCGCGCGCGACGACACCTCGTTGATCAACCAGCGTCGCCTGTCGCTGCCGGGCAAGCTGACCGATCGTCTGCTGGCGGGTATCGTGCCGGCCACCGGCTCGCCGGAGGCCCAGACCCTGGCGCAGAATGACTGGATCCCGGCCAAGGCCTTCGCCGCCCCTGCTGATACGGCCTTGAGCCTGAATGGCAGCGATGCCATCACCGGCCGTCGTCTGGCCCAGCCGCCTCTGGCACCCGGCAAGGCTGCGTTTGCTTCGAAGGACGAGTTTATTGCCGCCATGCTGCCGATGGCCGAGCAGGCGGCGCAGAAGATCGGCGTCGATCCCCGCTACCTGGTGGCCCAGGCCGCGCTGGAAACCGGCTGGGGCAAGTCGATCATCCGCCAGCAGGATGGCAGCAGCAGCCACAACCTGTTCGGCATCAAGAGCCACAACAGCTGGGAGGGCGACTCGGCCCGGGTGCTGACTACCGAGTACCGCGGCGGCAAGGCGGTCAAGGAAGCGGCGTCCTTCCGCGCCTATGACTCCTACGCCCACAGCTTTGACGATTATGTAAGCTTCCTGCAGGGCAATGGCCGTTACGAGAAGGCCCTGGCCAGCACCGACAAGCCCGAGCAGTTTGCCCGCGAGCTGCAAAAGGCCGGTTACGCCACCGACCCGCAATACGCCCGCAAGATCGCCCAGATAGCGCGGCAGATGCAGACCTATCAGACAGTTGCGGCCGTCAGTACGCCGTCCACCAACGGATGATGAAACATGGCTGACCTACTCAGTATTGGCCTGTCCGGGCTGTCGGCTAACAAGACTTCGCTGGCGGTCACCGGCCACAATATAACCAACGTCAACACCCCCGGGTTCTCGCGCCAGGACACCGTGCAGACCACGCGCGTGCCGCAGTTCAGCGGGGCCGGCTTTATCGGCTCGGGCACCACCCTGGTGGATATTCGCCGCACCTACAGCGAATTCCTCAGTACCCAGGTGCGCAGCAGTACGGCGCTCAGCTCGGATGTCGAGGCCTACAAGAGCCAGATCGAGCAGCTGGATTCGCTCTTGGCCGGCACGACTACGGGCATCACGCCTTCGCTGCAGAAGTTCTTCTCGGCCCTGCAGACCGCTGCCGAAGACCCCGCCAATATCCCCGCACGGCAGTTGGTGCTGTCGGAGGCTCAGGGTCTGGCCAAGCGTTTCAATACGGTGTACGACCGCATCAGCGAGCAGAACGAATTTATCAACAAGCAGATGTCGGCGGTCACTGACCAGATCAACCGCCTGGCTGGCTCGATTGCCAGCTATAACGATGCCATTGCCATCGCTGCGGCCAACGGCAAACAGCCCAACGACCTGCTCGATGCGCGCGAAGAGGCGGTTCGGCAGCTGTCCACCTATGTCGGCGTCACCGTGGTGCCGCAGGATGACAATTCGCTGAACCTGTTTGTCGGCTCCGGCCAGCCGCTGGTGGTGGGCAGTACCACCAGCCGACTGGAAGTGGTGCCGGGGCTGGGCGACCCGACCCGTTTCGAAGTGAATTTCGTCAGCGGCGGCTCGCGTCAGGGCATTACCTCCCTGCTCACCGGTGGTGAATTGGGTGGCTTGATCCGCTACCGCAGCGAGACCCTCGACCCGACCCTCAACTCCCTGGGGCGGCTGGCACTGGCGGTCAGCGATCAGGTCAACACCCAGCTTGGCCAGGGCTTGGATCTGAAGGGCCAGGTCGGCTCGGCATTGTTCGGCGATTTCAACGACGCCGCCCTTACCACGCTGCGGGCACGGGCCTTTTCGACCAATACCGGCAACGTACAGCCTGCATTGACTATCACCGATACCAGCATCCTGACCACCAGCGACTACCGCCTGGAATACGATGGCACCCAGTACCAGGCCCGACGCCTGAGTGACGGCGCGACCCTGACGGTGAGTCCGAATCCGCCCGGCAGCTACCCCGCCAGTCTGACCTTCACCGATGCCGCTGGCCGCGATCAGGGCTTTGCCCTGGCCCTCGATGCCGCGCCGGCGGCGGCCGACAAGTTTCTTCTGCAGCCCACCCGGCGCGGTGCCACGAGCATTTCGACCGTGCTGGATCAGCCTGACCAGTTGGCGTTCGCCGCACCGGTGCGAGCCGAGGCGAACTTGCAAAATAGCGGCAACGGCAGCATTTCCCAGCCCAATCTGATCGCGGCCGGAAGTAACCCCATCGACGCGGCCGCGATTGCCGCCGCGCTGCCCGTGGGGCTGATCTATGACGGGGCAGGTGCCTTCGAGAACCCCCCAGGTACGCCGGTTGCCGGTTTGACCCGGGTACCGGCCGGGGCCTTCCAGCCTGGCCAGACCAATAACTATGAGCTGGATCTGGGCGGCGGTAACGTGGTCAGTTTCAGCATCAGTGGCCGGCCGGAAAGTGGCGACAGCTTCAACGTGAGCTTCAACACCAACGGAGTATCGGACAACCGCAACGCCCTGAAGCTGGTCGACCTGCAAAGCAAGCAGACCGTCGGCGTGGACCCGAGCGTGAGCACTATTGCCACGGGCGTCAGCTTTACCGATGGCTATGGCGATCTGGTCGAGCGGGTCGGCACCCTGACGGCGCAGGCCAGGCAGGACAGCGAGGCGACCGGAGCTATTCTCAAACAGGCGACCGACAATCGCGATTCGCTGTCAGCGGTCAACCTCGACGAAGAGGCGGCCAACCTGATCAAGTTCGAGCAGTACTACAACGCTTCGGCGCAGGTCATTCAAGTTGCGCGCTCTTTGTTCGATACCCTGATCAGTACATTCAGATAAAAGCGCGCCGCTCGCCGGCGCGCGCAGAACAATCCCCTCTCCCTCCGGGAGCGGGTTGGGGTGTGGGGCTGCTCGCAGCGGCCAGATCCCGGATTGCAACAAGAGGCTCAAGCATGCGCATCTCCACCATCCAGGCGTTCAACAACGGTGTTTCGGGCATTCAGCGTAACTACGCCAATGTCACCCGTACCCAGGAACAGATCAGCACTGGCAATCGTATGCTCACCCCGGCCGACGATCCGGTCGCCGCGGTGCGTCTGTTGCAACTGGAGCAACAGCAGAACGTGCTGACCCAATACAAGGACAACCTGGCGGCGGCCAATAACAGCCTGACCCAGGAAGAGGTCACCCTCAATTCGGTCAACACCGTCCTTCAGCGCGTGCGCGAACTGACCGTGCAGGCTGGCAACGGGGCCCTGAGCGTGGCCGACCGGCAATCCATCGCCGCGGAGCTGGGTGAGCGCGAGGAAGAGCTGTTCTCCCTGGTCAATACCCGCAATGCCCGGGGCGAATATCTGTTTTCCGGCTTTCAGGGCAAGACCCAGGCGTTCGTGCGTGACGGCGACGGCAACTACAGCTATCAGGGCGACGAAGGCCAGCGCAAGCTGCAGATCGCCAGTTCGCTGGAGGTACCGATCAGCGATAGCGGCAAGGCCATTTTTCAGAACATCACCAATGCCGGACGCCTGGATGCGGTGATGGATCTGAGCGCGGCGGTGGGCTCGACGCTAACGGCGTCCGCCCCGCTGGTACAGGATGAAGGTGCCTTCTCGGGCGCGCAGCCATTCCCTACCGCCGGGGTGGAAATCGTGTTCGGCAACCCCGATGCCAGCAGCTATGAGATCTTCGAGGTCGGCGTACCTGCACCCGCGCCGGTACTCGCCAGTGGGGCTGTGGACGCTGATCCGGATACCGGCGACCAGCTGGTCTTCCGCGGCGTCAGCATCATTTTCGATGGCACGCCCGTCGGTGGAGAGAGCTTGCAGGTAACCGCCGACCCGACCCGGCAGAAGCAGGGGATACTCGATACCATCGCCACCCTGCGCCGCGCTCTGGCGGACCCTGCCAGCAGCAGCGCACAAATCCGCGATACGGTCGCCATCGGCCTGACCAATCTCGATAACGGCATGGTCAATGTCGATGGCGTGCGAGGGGCCATTGGTGCCCGCTTGAATATGATCGAAACCACGCAGACCGATAACGAGGATGTGAGCCTGGTCAACAAGTCCATACAGTCTGAACTGCGTGAGCTGGATTACCCTGAGGCGCTGTCGCGCCTATCGTTTCAATCGATCATTCTGGAAGCGTCGCAGCAGAGTTATGTGAGAATTGCGTCGCTCAACTTGTTCAATAAGATGTAAGGTGATTTAGGTTTTCGAATAAATGTAGTGCGAGTGTTTTCCCTCGTTTGCTTGTAAAGTCTGAAGCCGAGATTGTTGCTGCCCTGGCTTGTGTGGATATGATGAATCCCAAACACAGTTGGGAGCAGAAGTTGGAAGATGTCCGATCTTACCATAACGTAATTAAAGTCTTTTCTGAAGAAAAAGGATGGCGCTGATATGAGGTTTCTGATGGATCTATTGACAGCTAGTGCCTCATTCAACGACTCCAATCTGTTCAAGTTTGCGGCGCTGGTAGGGAAGTACAAGAATGATTTTAGCGAGATTTCCAACAGGCTCTATGAACGTTTAAATCCAGTTGATCAGCAACGTTTTATAGCCTGGTTTATGAAGCGTTGGGGGAAAATCAATACGGTCGACAAGGCTGAATGGGAGCGCTATGTCGCTATTGTGGAGCAGTCTCATGTTGTTCACGGCCATGAAAGCTTGGGCGGTGTTAGTTATTGCCTGAGACGTTATGAGTCGGCCGGTTACAATTTTTCTTTGCTTGGGTACGATTGGTTTAGCGGTGTGCATGATGTCATTTTTGATCAATATGCAACAGAGGTGTTCGATGTGCGTCCGGGTGACGTGATTATCGATGGCGGGGCCTTTATTGGTGATACGGCAGTACTCTTCGACGCAAAGACGTCAGGCGACTGTCAAATTCATGCGTTCGAACTGCTAGACGAGAATATAACGTTAATGCAGCGAAATCTGGAAATGAATGGCTTGTCGGGCAAGGTGGCGGTAAACAAGATTGCGTTGGGGGATGAGAGCGGTATTGATATCTCTATTGCCGCGACACGGTTGCAAGCCTCCACGTCCTTGATGTTTCCAGGTGATATTGTTGTTCCGATGATCAAGCTTGATGATTATGTGAAAGAGCGCCATTTGTCACGCGTCGATTTTATTAAGTTTGATATCGAGGGGGCAGAGATACCGGCGTTAGAAGGTGCCCGTGAAACGATAGAGCGATTTCATCCGCGTTTAGCCTTGTGTTTGTATCACAAGTGGGACGACGTCCTTACTATTCCTCGGTTTCTGGATAGTCTTACTGTTAAGTATGACTTTGAATTTAAATGGGTTCATCTTAAGTTAGGTACGGAAGGGGTTATTCTTCTGACGCCTAAAGCATCGGCCGATATTGGTGAGGTGGCACCTGTCGTCGAGTTGGAAGAATTGCAGCCCATGCTTTTCAACTTATTAGATGCATATCATCGGAAGTATTCACAGGCGAACGCGCTATGGGAGGAGAAAAAATTATCTGATGGACAGTCATGCCAAGATAGTTCACTCAGATAAAAGCGCACCGCTCACCGGTGTGCGCAGAACAACCCCCTCTCCCTCTGAGAGACGACTGCAAGGATGCAAGAGGTAGGGCGACGCGGGCCGCCAAAGTCGAGGGCCAGGGTGAGGGACTGCTCGTAGCGACCAGACCCCGGATTGCAACAAGAGGCTCAAGCATGCGCATCTCCACCATCCAGGCGTTCAACCTGGACGCGTTGCAGCAGCGTTATGTGAGAGTTGCGCCGTTCAACGTGTTCAATAAGATTGTGACGTCTGCCCAGTCCGCTGTGCGTGCACAGATGACAGCAATTTTGCTTTTTCTAATTACTGGATGTTGACTGCTATTTTGCCTAGATCCTTGTATGACATCCCCGTTGATGGGCCGCTGACGTTGCGCAGGGTAGGGGTGTTGGCGACAGTTGCTGGGGCGGTGTGCTCGGTATGACCCCGGAAGCGGCAACTCTGGCGATAAGAGCCGGCTCTTGGGAAGAGGCGGCCGAGATATACCAGCATCTGCTGGGGCAAGGCCCGTTGCCGAGCAGTGTTGATTATCATGCATGCGCCTATGTCTATGAGCGACTTGCGCGTTGGGATGACCATGAGTCCATTGTTCATGCGGGGTTGAAGGTCTTTCCTGAGGATAAGGTACTGCAGGCCAGGCAGCGCTATAACCAGGCCATGAGGTGCATAGACCGTGAGGACTGGGATGGGGCGTGGCAGATTCTCGAGTTCCTCAGGCTCAACCCTGTGCCATCCGCCTGGCCATACGCCATTCGTTACCATCGCTGGCAGGTCAGGTTTTCCCGAGAGTTGCTCGGGTTAACCGACCCTCAGGCGCGATTGAACAAGATAGATGCCTATCAGTTGTTCAAGGCCAGTGATATCCGCCCGGAGCGTATGGCCGGCATCTTGTATGCCGTCGACGCTGTGCCTTGGCCCCCCGCGTTGCGTGCAGGTTTTGCTGAGCACGCGACACTGTTGATTACATGCCTGAAAAACCACGACGCGCGTATCCGGCTGATTGACGATGTTTCGCTCAATCAGGGGATTGCACGTATGGCCGGATTTTGGCAGGCAAATATCGGGGCAATGCAGGGGTTACCCTGCGGTTATTATGAGTTTTTCGCGCGTTTGTTTCTGATTCGGGGTTATTTGAGGCTTTATGCGCAGCTGCGCAAGTTATTTGTCGCGCACCTGGCTCTGTCTCAGGCCGGGGCGAGGGAACAGGTGGGTTTTGCCTATCGGGTTGCACTAGCAAACGAGCAAGGCGATATAAACACCTATAAACGGCTTGTGCAGCAAGCCGAACAACTTGAGGATGACACCCGCCCGGCGTTGTTGAATTACCTGCATCTGTCATCGTTCTATTATGCGGAACAAGTGCTGACGTGCCCGGTGAAGATGGACGATGTGGCGTTTTCTGAATATATACGCGGGAAGACTGTGGCCATCGTCGGTCCCGTTGATGTAGGGCTGGATAGCGGTGCGGAGATTGACAGTTTTGATGTGGTCGTGCGTTTTAACTATAGGCACGGCCTCGGTTATACGGCTACAAAATTTGGCGCGAAGACGGATATTTCATATTATTTGCAGGCGGTATTGCCGGAAGTCCCTCCGCCTGAACTGGCTGAGGCGATGCAACAGCTTGAGTTTGCAGTTATAGACGAAGTATCCCTGCGCAGTCGCAGCTGGCTCTTCACTCTCAATACTCGCGTGCGCAAGCGACTGGCACTGGTCGGTTATCTGGATAATCCGCTGTTGATAGGTTATGCCGGTGCGGTACAGCGAGTGCTATTTGATATTCTGCGTTTCCAACCGCAGCGGGTTAAGGTGTTTGCTGCGGACCTTTTTACCGGTATGTCCTATCGATCCGAATATCTCGTGCATTCATCGTTGGGGAAAAATGGTGGCAATATCTTTCCGGGTCTCTGTTTGCATGATCCAGTGAGTAATTTTCTGCTGATGCAACGCTTTGTTCAGTCTTCCCGTGTAGAGGTCGATGCTGTACTGGCGCGGGTGCTTGCCCTGAATGAGGATGAATATATCGAGCGACTACAGGATTGCCATGATAAATTTATTGCAACGGCTCACTGAGGGGGATGCGTGAAAACGGGCGATCAATCTGTAAAAGTGCTACATATCGCCTCCTTCCATGGGAACGTGGGCGACAGCGCCATGCATGATGGTGCCTATCGAACCCGCCGCGAAGACTGCCCATTAGCGTTCGACTACACCCCTCTGGAGGTTCGTGAATTTTTCCACTGGGGGCAGCGAAAATTTGATGCGGATTTTGTCGATTATCTGAATGGTTTCGATCTGACCATTTTTGGCGGGCTGGGGGCATACCAGTTATGGCGTGCAGATACCGCGAGCGGCACCTGTTTTGATCTTGCCCCTGACATGCTGCAGCGCATCGAAAAGCCTGTCATTTTCTATGGCGTCGGTTGCGATGCGAGCCGTGGCGTGGACGCTTTGGCCATGGACAAATTCAGACGGTTTCTGGATGTCGGCTATGAAAAGAATTTCATGTTCTCTCTGCGCAATGACGGCAGTCAGCCGATTTTGCAGGAAGCGGTAGGTGCTTCCTATATTTCACCTATGCCCGTTATTCCGGATGGCGGGCTATTCGCTAGGCCTTCGATAACGCCCAATGAGTTTGCCTACCACGGCGAAAAGATTGTCGCGATCAACCTTGCCGGTTGTATGCCGGACAAGCGTTTTGCTACGACGACCGCGGGCTCCCCAACGCTGGATGAGTTTGCCCAAGGCATTGCCTTGCTGGGATGCGATCTGCTCGAGGCGCAGCAGGGGGTAAGACTGGTGTTTGTGCCGCATATCTATTCGGATCTTGAGCTTATTTCCAATGTGTTAAACCGCTTGCCTGACGAGTATCGGCGCCGCCATGTAAGTGTCGCGCCCTATCTTAATGGCGGGATTAATTGGTCCTGTATATTTGATATCTATCGCCAGGCGTCTCTGGTAATTGGTATGCGTTTTCATGCCTGTGTGGTGGCCATCGGTATGGGCACCCCTGTTGTCGGTATTAATACGCACCACAAGATAGAGGGCCTGTTTAACGATATGCAACTGAGCAGCGACTGTATTGCGCTGAGCGATGAGGCCTGGCTGGAGAGGCTCAGGCTGAAATCCCTGGATTTCATTCGTTCGGGTGAAGTGATGCGGCCTGTGTATGTCGGAAAAGTTGACAATAAAAGAAAAGAACTAGGCGCTTTCCACGGCGATATGTTGTCGTGGTATTTAAATTGGCAAGTATGATTTTGGAGTTAGAGCATGGGCGGTGTTAAGGGTTTCCAGTTTGATTATGTCCAGACTGCACCTTGGCCAATCGTGAGGCGGCCAATACTGATCGCGGAAGTGGGTATCAATCATAATGGCTCAATGGCTATCGCCAAGCAGTTGATTGATATGGCTGCCGAAGCGGGTTGCGATTATGTGAAGTTTCAGAAACGCACCATTGATACTGTCTATACACCCGAGCAACTGGCCATGCAGCGTGAGAGCCCATGGGGTAGCACGCAACGCGAGCAGAAGGAAGGCTTGGAATTCGGTCGCCAGCAGTACGATGAAATTGATCAGTATTGCAAGGACAAGAACATCGGCTGGTTTGCATCGGCATGGGATGTGGAGAGCCTGGAGTTTTTACGTAACTATGATTTGCCCTACAACAAGGTGGCTTCGGCCATGCTCACCCACGATGCCTTTATCGAGGAGGTTGCCCGTGAAGGCAAACCCACCTTCGTCTCGACGGGCATGTCGACCTATGAGCAAATCGACCACGCCGTGGCAATATTTGCCCGGCACCGGTGCCCTATTGTGTTGATGCATTCGGTTTCCGAGTATCCGGTTCCGGTCGAACGCTTGAATCTACTGACGATCAACGCGCTGCGTGAGCGCTATGACCTGCCAGTTGGTTATAGCGGCCATGAAATGGTAATGGCCAATATCGGTACATTCGCGGTGCTCCTCGGCGCTGTAGCGCTGGAGCGGCATATCACGCTGGATCGTACGATGTATGGCACCGACCAGTCGGCATCCCTGGAAATGCCAGGACTGAAGAAATTGGTCAGCTATATCAACTTCCTGCCCACCATCCTGGGTGATGGGGTCAAGGTCGTGACCGCAGAAGAACAAAAGGTGGCCGAGAAGCTGCGCTACTGGGTCAAGTCCTGAGTTGGCGCTTAGCCCTATGCCAGGTGCAAAGGACATGATGCAGAAGGTTGATCAGCCTGTGGTCGCGGTCATCCCCGCCAGGGGAGGCTCTAAAGGTATTCCGCGGAAAAACCTGCTGCCCCTGCTGGGGCACCCGTTGCTCGCCTGGAGTATTTTTGCCGCGCAAACGGCGAGCTGCGTATCACGGGTATTCGTCACCACGGATGACGAAGAGATAGCCCAGGTTGCGCTCGACTATGGCGCAGAAGTGATCATGCGCCCGGCAGAGCTCAGCCACGACACGGCCTCTTCGGAGGCTGCGCTGTTGCATGCGCTGGAACATATGCAGAGCAACCTTGGCCTGGCTCCCGAGTTGTTGGTGTTTCTGCAGCCGACCTCGCCCATACGTTTTGCCGAGGATATTGACGGAGCTGTAGCGCGGCTTGTCAGTGAAGGGGCCGACTCGTGCTTCACGGCCTGCGCCGAGCATTTCACCGGGCGCTGGACGCAGAATGCCGAAGGCGGCTATTCGCCCGAGAACTTCGAGCCCGGTGCGCGTCCCATGCGTCAGCAGTACCCGATTCATTATCTGGAGAACGGCAGCATTTACGTTATGCAGACCAGCATTCTGCGCGGTCTGCACAGCCGAATGGGCGGACGAATTACAGTGCATCCGGTCGACGCGCTGAAGTCATTGCAACTCGATGAGCTATCCGAGGTGCCACTGATCGAGGCCAGCATGGCGGCGTTATCCATGCGTCCACCCTTGACCCATGCGCTGGCCAGGTTGAAGCGCAGCAAGTTGCTGGTACTGGACTTCGATGGTGTGTTTACCGATAACCATGTCTATGTAGGCGATGATGGCCGGGAGTCGGTGCGTTGCAGTCGTGCCGACAGCCTGGGCCTGGGGTATCTGCGGGCCACCCAGTTGGAGCTGCTGGTGCTGTCCACCGAGACCAACCCGGTGGTGCAGCAGCGCTGCCAGAAACTTGGCCTGGCCTGTATTTCGGGTAGCGCCGACAAGTTGTCGGCGTTACGCCAGGTGCTGCAGGACCGCGGGTATGCAGCGCAGGAGGTAGCCTATATGGGCAATGACCTCAATGACATGCAGTGCATGGCGTTGGTCGGCCTGGCTATCGCGCCCGCCGATGCGCACCCGGCGATTCTGCGCAGTGCTGATCTGGTTACGCCCCAGCAAGGTGGGCAGGGTGCTATCCGTCAGGTTGCCGATTGGTACCTTGATGTCATTCCCTGTGTGGGAGCCTGATATGGCTGACGATTATTTTGTGCGCAGAGCACTGCCCGCCGAGGCTTCTTACGAGGAGTCTTATTGGGGGGTAATCACCGATCCAGACGGGCAGGTCCGCGACCGGCGTCTCGAACGGGCACAGCACCTGGATGACCTGAAGACCGAGTTGGCCTTTATCCATAGCCTGCCGCCCGGGAAGCTGCTCGACGTGGGCTGTGGCCTGGGTTTTCTGTTGTCCGGAGTCGAGCATGGCTGGGAGCGCCACGGCGTTGAGGTGTCCAGCTTTGCGGCGCAATCGGCCGGCCAATATGGCTGCATCTTTAACGGAACCCTGGAAGATGCCAACTACGCCGACCAGCAGTTTGATGTGGTGGTGCTCTACCACGTGATCGAGCATGTGGCCGATCCGTTGGCGCTGCTTAAAGAATTGCGCAGAGTGCTCAAGGACGACGGTTGGTTGATATTGGGTACCCCGGATTTTGACAGTGGTGCTGCTCGCTTGTTTGGCGAGAAATATCGCTTGCTGCATGACGTGACGCATATCAGCCTGTTTAGCAACGACTCCATGCATCGTTTTCTACGGGACCATGGTTTTGCCATTAACCGTGTTGATTATCCGTATTTCGAGACTCGCCATTTCAATGAGAAAAGCCTGCTCGGGCTGTTCGACCGGAGCAAGATATCTCCGCCGTTTTACGGCAATTTCATGACGTTTTACTGCCGCAAAGAGCCCATGCACCTGCTCAAGGAGCAGGTCGCCAGCCTCTCCAATTTCATCAGCGACGAGGCGGCGACGCTTCTCGAGTTCCAGCAAACCCTGGCCAGTGCATTGAGCGTCAGCCTTGGCGAAGGCCGGAGCCTGGCGGTGCAGGCGGATGCCACTCTATTGGCGGCCGCCATGCACCTTGTCAGCCTGCTCGGTGCCAGGCTTGGCGAGCCCTCCAGAGTGCGTCTGTTGGCGCGCGATGGCACGCCTTGTGTAAGGCATGATGACCCAGGCACTGAGCCCGCTGCCGTGCAGCTCGGCATGGCCTGGGCCGAGCCCGAAGATGCCCGGTATCTGGTGTTCAGCATCACCGGCTTGCAGGAGCCCTGGCGCAAAGTGTTGCCGTGCAGTCAGGCAAATCTGTTGTTGCCACTGATATTCGAAACGGTCATGACCCTAATAGATTGGCGAGTAAACCCATGAGGCGTATTAGCGATTTTGACCAACCCCACCCAGGCGGCGTCGATGAGCGTTTCCACATTCTGGACACCTCGTCGGTCGGCCGCGTGCTGTACTGGCAGTCGTTCTTCCAGACGATTCGCAATGTGCCAGGTGCGATTGTCGAGTGCGGTGTAGGACGCGGCCGTTCATTGCTGATCATCTCCGCGCTCAACGCGCTGTATGACCAGGCCGAAGGCGGGCAGCGGGACATTTGGGCCTTTGACAGCTTTGCCGGGTTTGATGAGCCTCTGCCCGAGGATGACTCCTGGCGTAAACCGCAGAAGGGCGAATGGTCCAGTTCGCCGTCGGGGGCTTACCAGTACAGTCCCGAGTTTATTCAACAGGTACTGACGGCGGCGCGTGCCGACAGCTCTGCGCCAAGGTTGGTCAAGGGCTATCTGAAGGACACCTTGCCTGATTATCAGGGGGGCGATATTGCCCTGCTCAACATCGACTGCGACCTGTATGAGCCTTACAGGAATGCCCTGGAATACCTCTATGATCGGGTGGTGCCTGGCGGAGTCATTGTTTTTGATGATTTCAAGATAGAGGAAGATGCCAGCGAGCGTTTCCCCGGGGCAAGGAAGGCGGTGTACGAGTTCTTTGGGGCAAGGCTGGGGGATTTCAAAGAGAGCATAAAGGGCAGCCCTTATTACATTAAGCCTGCGGGTTAATCCGACGTCTTGCGAGTCTTGCCATATGCCTAGAACGGTAATTACCTACGGTACCTTCGACATGTTCCATATCGGGCATCTGCGTCTGTTCAAGCGCATGCGCGAGTTGGGCGATCGAGTGATCGTTGCCGTTTCGACCGACGAATTCAATACGCTAAAGGGCAAGAAGGCCCTGATTCCCTATGCCGAGCGCAAGGAAATAATCGAGGCGCTGAGCTGTGTCGATCTGGTCATCCCCGAACAGAGCTGGGACCAGAAGGCCAGCGATATCAAGCACCATGGCGTCGACATATTCGTGATGGGCGATGATTGGGCGGGCAAGTTCGATGAACTCAAGGCTCACTGTCGGGTGATCTATCTGGACCGCACTACCGGCATCTGCTCGAGTGAACTACGTGCCTCTCTGGACGAGTTGCTGGCCAGCGATCCGGATAACCCTAATGCCTTGAGCCTGCTGAAAGTCTTGCAGAACAACCTGGCTTAACGCCGATGTTGGTAAATGTGTGAACAAGCGACTGTGACCCGAGCCGGAGGTGCCCATTGACCCTTGAACACCAAGCTCTGAGCCTTCCGGTTCCATCCGGTATCGAGCGGGTGGGCGATTCGATTCGTTTGCGGCTGAGCTGTTCTCCGCCCACCGAGGGGCTGAGCTGCCGCCTGGCGCTGATTCGCCGCGGCGATAAAGCCCAGGTTGATATCGACTGCACCCCGATTACCGCCGGTTTCGAGGTGCTGTTGCCGGTTGCCGGTGTGCTCGTGGAGCAGGGCGCGCGCTGGGATGCGCGACTGCATGTCAGCGCCGCCGCAGGCGCGGAGGATATCCAGCTGGTCGCCGAGTCTCGGCCGGTTGGCAGCGCTCGGCATTTCTTCAGTGAATGCTTCGCCGACCATGGCGTGTCCGCGTACCTGAGTGACAGTGTCAGTTCCCTGGTGTTTTACATCGCGCCCAGCGAGCACCACGCGCGGGTGGTGGCCGGGGAGAATGCTAAGCAGCTGTTCGCCGAATACCTTGCCGACCTGCCGTTGCAGCACGATCTGGTGATATTCGAGAGCTTTCTCGGCAAGAGTTATTCGGGTAACCCGCGCTATATCTATGAAGCGCTGATCAAGCTCAGGCCGGACCTGCGCTGCGTCTGGGCCTACAACGGGCCTCAGGCGATTCCGGGTAATCCACTGGTCGTGCAGCGTGGCTCGCCCGACTATTTCAGGCTGCTGGCCCAGGCCAAGTACCGGGTCAACAATGTGATCTTCGCCGGCCACGGCAAGAAGCCGGAAACGGTCTACCTGCAGACCTGGCATGGCACGCCGCTGAAAAGGTTGTCGTTCGATATCGAAGTGAGCGGGCCGGAAGTCGACGCCCGGGACAATTTCTACCGTGAGTCACGCGCCTGGAGCGTCTTGCTGAGCGAGAATGCCTATTCGAGCGAGGTGTTTCAACGGGCTTTCCGTTACGCCGGGCCAATTCTTGAGCTGGGCTATCCGCTCACCGACCCGCTGCTGCAGGTTCAGGACCAGCCCGCACTGCTCGAGCGTCTTGGTTTGCCGACCGGCAAGCGCTTTATCCTCTATGCACCGACCTGGCGCGATCACAAGGCCATCGGTGCCTGGCAGCACGAGTTCGATCTGCAGCTCGACCTGCAGGCCTTCGCTGCGGCGCTAGAGGCCGATCAGGTGCTGCTCATCAAGGCCCATCACCTGGTGTCGCAGGCGCTTGACGCGGCTAGCCTGCCGCGCAATGTGATTGATATGTCACACCTGGACGATATCAACGAGCTGTGTATGATCGCCGACGTGCTGATCACCGATTATTCCTCGGTGTTCTTTGATTTCGCGGTCACCGGCAAGCCGATCCTGTTCTATTGCTATGACCTCGAGTTGTACGCCTCGCAGATACGGGGCTTCTACCTGAGCGTCGAGAGCGATCTGCCGGGGCCGGTGGCGCAAACCACCGGGCAACTGATTGCGCTGTTGCAGGATGTGCAAGCAGTGGCGCAACGTTATGCGCCGCGCTACGCCGAGTTTCGCCAGCGCTTCTGCGCGCTGAACGACGGGCAGGTAACGCGGCGAGTCATTCAGGCAGTGTTTGGGGGCGGAATTGGCAATTAAGGTATTGGTGTTTCCCTGTGGCTCGGAGATCGGCCTGGAGATTCACGCCGCACTCAAGTACAGCAAAGCCGTGGAAGTGTATGGAGCCTCCTCGGTTTCTGATCACGGCGAGTTCGTCTATGCGCGCTATCGGCAGATTGCGGCGCATGTGCACAGCGACGATTTTATCGAGCAGTTGAATCGGCTGGTCGACGAGTGGCAGATCGATATTCTGCTCCCGGCCCATGACAGCGTGATTCTCAAGCTGGCGCAATGTCGTGCGCAGTTACGCGCCCCGGCGGCAGTGCCGGAATTGGACGTTGCCAGTATTTGCCGCAACAAGAACGCGACTTACGCCCATCTGGCGCATTGTGATTTCGTCCCGGCCAGTATCCAGGGCCTGGCCGAGGCCTATCCCATCTTCGCCAAACCGGCTGTGGGGCAGGGCTCGCAGGGGGCTGAAATCATCCATGAGCGCGAGCGTCACCAGCAGTTGCTGGCAAGCTCCGTGGAGTATGTGTTCTCTGAATACCTGCCGGGTGTCGAGTACACCATCGACTGTATTTCAGATGGCAGCGGGCGACTGCTGCACGCTTCGCCCAGGGAAAGGGGGCGAGTGAAGTCGGGTATCAGTGTGCGCACCCAGCCGGCGCAACTGGAACCGGAGGTCGGCGCTATGGCCTCGGTTATTGCCCAGACGTTTGCTTTCAAGGGCGGCTGGTTCTTTCAGGTCAAGCGCGACCGGCAGGGGCGGGCCAAGCTGCTCGAAATCGCGCCGCGTATTGCCGGCTCCATGGGCCTGTCGCGCAACCTGGGGATCAACTACCCCTTGCTCAGTATCTATGCTCATCTGGGCATGGCGTTTTCAGTATTGCCCCAGGATTACCCGCTGCAGATGGACCGGGCGCTGAAGAACTGCTTCAGGCCCGACCTGGCCTACGAGCGGGTCTATCTGGATCTGGATGACACGCTGGTGATCAACGGCAAGGTCAATTCATTGCTGATGGCGTTGCTCTACCAGTGGCAGGGCAGGGGGGTGGCTATCGTACTGATTACCCGCCATGCCCAATGCCCGCGTGTAACCTTGGACCAGCACCGGATTTGCTTTGACCTCTTCAGTGAAATTATCCATATCGTCGATGGTGCACCCAAGAGCCGGTTTATCACGCCGCACTGCGCCGCTTTGTTTATCGATGACTCCTACCGCGAGCGACTCGATGTAAGCCAGGTATGCGGTATTCCCGTGTTCGATCTGGATGCCGTCGAACAATTGCTGGATTGGCGCGCCTAGCGCGATCGTCAGCGCAAGCGCATTTAAGCCAAGGAGATGCTGGATGCAACCACTGCTTTCGATCGTCGTTCTGGTCTACAACACGGCCGAGTACCTGCCCGCCTGTTTCGATTCGCTGCTGGGGCAGGAATACAGCCCAATCGAAATCATCGCCATTGACGATGCCAGCACCGATAACAGCCTGGAAATCTGCCGTGCCTATGAGGCCCGGCATGCCAACTTTCGCTGTGTGAGCAAGCCGAACGAGGGCGGTGCCGTATCCGGTAATCTGGGTATTGCTATGGCCCAGGGCGAGTACGTCGCGCTGGTGGATTCTGACGATCTGGTTATGCCTGCGGGCTATCGTCTGTTGATGGCGGAGGCGCTGGCCACTGCTGCTGATATCGTCATCGGGCGCGCTGCCAGGCTCACCGGCGAAAGCATTTCCGCGGTCAAGTTTCTCTATGAGCCCTTTGTCTGGAGTCGCCGTCAGGTGATCGCTTCGGTCAGCGAATTTCCCGACCTGATGCATGACGGTTTTTACTGGAACAAGGTGTTTCGTCTGGCCTTCCTGCGCGAGCATCGCCTGGGCATGGTGCCGGGGTTGTTGTATGCCGATCGCCCTTTCGTGCACCGTGCCTACTTCCTCAGCCAGAAAACCGCGATCATCACCGACCTGGTCTATCTCTGGCGCATGCGTCCCCTTGGCGTACAGCAGACCTCGATCACCCAGAACAAGGCCGTGGCGGCGAACTTCAACGACCGCATGCGCTCTGTCGCCATCGAGTGGAATGATTTTGCCGAGGTGCCCGAAGCGGATCAGTACCGCCGCCTGATCGCGGTGACCAACCTGCAGCGAGCCTTGCATGTCGTGCAGTCCATCGTGGCGTCACCTGCGTTTCGCCAGGTGTTCGTCGCGGGTATGCAACGTCTTCTGCAGTTGTACGGCGATCTGGATTACCGGGCATTGGGCGTGCGCCGTGCGCTGTACCTCGAACTGCTGAAAAAGGGCGATATCGAAGGGCTGTGCTATCTGCTGGCGCTGCCGGTGGATGGCGATACGCGGGTCATTGAGGGTGATTGCTACTGGGATCAGCCGTTCCTCGACAACCCCGAGCTGGGCATCCCGCGGGAGGTCATGCGCATTGATTTCCCCACCTTCGGTTTTTTCAAGCTGAGTGAGCTATCCCTCTCTGGCGCGAAGCTGTCGGTGGCGCTGGCAATGAATGATGCCGTGATGGCGCGTTGCTCGGTCTCCTTCGAGTTGCAGGCGCTCTATGGGCAAGGTACCTGGGTGTTCAAGGCACTTGGGCGTCAAGGCGACAAAGGTTATGCCTTTGAGCTTGATCTGCACGCAGAAGTTGCCGATATGGTCGGCCCCTATGGCCTGATCATGAACTACCGCAGTGGCGACATCGTCGGCCGCTACCGTATCGGCCGTGGCCTCTTGGAGTCGGCCGTTCTGGCGGCCTTGCCGGTGTCATCCGATAATGGACTGAAGTTGCTGTATTTCCCTGAAGCCGGCGGTATTGGCCTGCTCACCAGCGATACGCTAGAGCCGGTACGTTGCTTGCAGTGAAGTCCTTGCATGGTTCGGTTTAGCCATTTGTGTCGGTTTCCCGGCACTCCGACCTTCGGGTCGCGGCAGCCTCTGTCTGAATACGCACAATTGCGTCGGGTAGCTTAATGAAAAACAAGATGATTCCCGTCACCAGTCCATTACTGCCGCCCCTGGAAGAGTTCATCCCCTATCTGGAGAAAATCTGGAGCAGCCGCATCCTCACCAATGGCGGCAGCATGCACCAGGCGCTGGAGAAAGCCCTGTGCGAATACCTGGGCGTCGAGCATATCGCCCTGTTTGCCAATGGCACGCTGGCGCTGGTTACTGCGCTACAGGCCTTGCGCATCACCGGTGAAGTGATCACCACCCCGTACTCTTTTGTGGCAACCGCCCATTCGCTGATGTGGAATGGGATCAAACCGGTATTCGTCGACATCGACCCGGTGACCCTGAACCTTGATCCGGCCAAGGTTGAGGCGGCCATTACTCCGCAAACCACTGCGATCATGCCGGTGCACTGCTATGGCAACCCGTGCAATGTCGAGGAAATCTCACGGATTGCCGACAACTACAACCTGCGAGTGATCTACGACGCCGCGCACGCCTTTGCCGTGCGCGATGAGGGCGGCAGCATCCTGCGTCACGGCGACCTCAGCGTGCTGAGCTTCCATGCGACCAAGGTATTCAACACCTTCGAGGGCGGGGCGATTATCTGCCCCGATGCCAAGACGCGGCAGCGCATAAATCATCTGAAGAACTTCGGTTTTGTCGATGAGGTCACCGTGGTAGCCCCGGGCATCAACGGCAAAATGAGTGAGGTCAACGCCGCCTTTGGGTTGTTGCAACTCCAGTACATCGACCAGGCCTTCGCCCGCCGCCGTGAAATCGACGCCTACTATCGTGAGCAACTGGCCGGGGTGCCTGGGCTGTGTTGCCCGCAACCGCGAGCCCATACCACGAGCAATAACGCCTATTTCCCTGTGCTGATCGATGAGGCGTTCGCCCTGTCGCGCAACGAGTTGTACCAGTTGCTGCGCGAGCGGGGGATCATGGTGCGTCGTTACTTCTACCCCTTGATCAGCGAATTCCCGATGTACCGTGGGCTGCCCTCGGCTGGACCGGCCAACTTGCCGGTCGCCAGTGCCATTGCGCAAAAAGTCTTGTGCTTGCCGATCTACCCGGATCTTGCCCTGGACGATGTGCAGATGATTTGCGAGCTGATCGCCACTGCAGCGGTAACCCGAGCATGAGCCGGGCAGCGCCTCAGGTGTGGGGCAGAGTTCGCTTGGCCGCTGGGGGGCGAGTGGTTTCTTGAGCGTTTTCTGGCGACGGCATATCTCATCCCCGCACCTGGCCGATTGGTTGCTCCTGCCGCTCTGGTGGCTATTCGATCAGTTGTCGTGGAAGCGCCATGACTGCTGGGGATTCTTTATTCATCCGCTCAAGGGTGACCAGTTTATCGAGAATTCGCGGGCTGTCTTCGAGCAGGTAAAAGCCGACCCGCAGATCCGCAAGCTGATTTTCACCCGTGCAGAGTCGGGTATCGATTTGCATCTACAGGGTGCCTGCAATACGGAGGTGATAGACCTGCAAAGCCTGGCAGGGCTGTTTGCCCTGGCCCGTTGCGGGGTTTATCTGCTGACCAACTCCGTTGCCCTGGATATGTCCTGGCGCTGGCCCAACGGGGGCTTCTCCGTGCTCAGGGCCAACTTGCGCCGCCGCATCGTCGTCAACCTGTGGCACGGTATTCCATTGAAGCGGCTGTTCGTGCTGGCCAACCCGGCCTTGCAGAAGAACGCCGATCGGGTCGCTTTCAGGCGGGCAGAACGTGCCTATTACCAGGGCCTGGTGTGCTCATCCGATGTCGACAGCTATGCGATGGCCGCCATCTTTTATCCCATTGCCTATTCCCGTGTCTGGCTGACCGGGCTGCCGCGCAATGACTTTCTGCGGATGCCGACGGCGGCCTTGCCCGAGTTCCTGCGTGCCGAGGTCGAGGTGGTGCGGCGCGCCAAGAACGGTCGGCGTCTGGTGACTTATGCGCCGACCTTTCGCGAGAGCGAGGTCGCGGCGGCCAGCTGCTATCAGTTCAGTGAGGATGAAATCCAGCGGCTCAAAGCGCTTATGCTCAAACACCAGGCGATTTTCGGCTTTCGTATGCATTACTTTCGCAAGGGCGAGCAGCTGTTCAATATGGAACAGTTTATTGATGGCGAGACCATCATCGACCTGGGGCACGGGGTGGTTCACGAGATAGCCCCGGTGCTGCGCGAGTCCGATCTGGTGGTGACCGATTACTCGTCGGTTTATATCGATGCGCTTTATGTCGACAAACCGGTGTTCAGTTTCGCCTACGACCTTGAGCACTATCAGTCGCAGCAGAACGGCTTGCTGTATGACATGGACCTGGCATTTCCCGGACCGGTGGTGAGTCGCTTCGATGAGTTGCTCGCGGCGCTCGACCAAGAGCTGAGCGAACCAGAGCAAGTGTGCAGCAGTCATTATCAGCTGGCGAAAAAACTATTCTTCAATTTTCAGGATGATCGTAATTCCGCGCGCGTGGTGGATCGTCTGAAATCGCTAATGGCAAAGGGGCACTAGGTGGCTGAGACTAACTGCAACGTGGGCGGCCCGCTGGTCAGCATTGTTATGCCCGCTTACAAGGGGCTGTACTTGTATGAGGCGCTCGAGAGTATTCAGCGGCAGACCTATCGCCCTCTGGAACTGGTCATTTGCGACGATGCGCGTACCGATGAAGTGGAAATCATTGTCGAAGCGTTCCGTGCCGAGGCGGACTTTCCGATTCACTACCAGCGTAATGCCACCCGTCTGTGGGAAACCCGCAGTGCCGCCAGGGGCATAGCGCTGGCGTCGGGTAGCTATATCAAGTTTCTGCATGACGACGATGTGCTGCATCCGGACTGCATCGCCTCTTTGCTTGCGGTGATGGAGGCTGACCCGAGTATCGTTCTGGCCAGTTCGCGGCGCCGGCGCATCGACGAAAACAGCAACCCGCTGCCAGACATCCTGGCCACCGTATTTCCCTTTCGCGAAGATGTGCTGATCGATGGCCCTCAGCTGGTCAGCTTGCTCGCGGAGTACCCCCTCAACTTTATTGGCGAACCCAGCACGGTCATGTGCCGCCGTGCGGATGTGCTGGAGTACGGCGATAAACTGTCGATGCTCAACGGTGTGCGCATCACCTGGATCGCCGATCTGGCCCTGTACGTGAAACTACTGCGGCATGGCAAGCTCGCCATGCTCGCCCAACCGCTGACGGATTTTCGCGTATCGCGCGAGCAGTTCAGCCAGTCAGGTCGAGATAATCTAGGGATCGGCGATAAGGCCCATGCCGATTTCTCCAAGGCCATTAATGATCTGGGCTGGTGCCGCTGCGAGGGCGATAACCGCCTGGTCGATGTCGCTCCCATTACCCGCCTGAAGGCCCGGGTGTTCAAACCCGTGGATATTCTTGGGGCGATCAATAAGAAAGTCGCTCAGGGCCATGTGGCGCAGAGCGACTGGCTGGCGGCGCGCAAGCTGACGCCCGTGCATCGGCAGCTGATCGAACAGCGTCTGGCCGAGCATGCAGGCGGGCCGCGTATCGCGGTCATGGTGCGGGATCTGCACAGCGACAGTGCTGCGCTCGAGCGCACTTTGCTAAGCCTGGAAACAATAAATAGCTATCGCAATATCGAGGTCCAGGTGCTTTCGGCGCGGCCGCTCGATCTGCCCGTGCCGGTCGTGAGAGTCGAGCCAGAGGCCGCGGTCGTTCAGCTTAATACTGCCCTGTCCGGGATAGAGGCCGATTGGCTTATCCTGGTCGAGGCGGGGGTGGAGTTCACCGCCTGCGGATTGCTGATCGTCGCTCTGGAGCTGCTCGGTGCGCCTGACTGTCAGGCCATCTACACCGATGAAATCATGATGACTCCCGAGGGTGGCCAGGGCATCGCGCTGCGGCCGGATTTCAACCTCGACATGCTGCTCAGCTTCCCCGTCGGGATGGCGCGGCACTGGTTGCTGCATCGTGAAACCTTGCTGGCCCTGGGTGGGTTCGATCAGCAGTTCGAGCAGGCGTTCGAGCTGGAGTACCTGCTGCGTCTGATCGAGCAGCAGGGCCTCGGCGGCCTTGGACATGTCAGCGAGCCCCTGCTATCTGCTCCTGTTGGCCGTCTGCAGGACAACCCGCAGGAGCGGGCGGTGATAGAGCGCCATCTGCGAGCCCGGGGGTATGAGCAACCGCAGGTGACCAGTCGCCTGCCCGGCTGTTATCAGCTTGATTACGGGCATGGCCAGCAGGCCTTCGTCAGCATCCTGATCGTGGTAAAGAGTCACCTGGCCCAGGTACAGCGCTGCCTGGAAAGCCTGCTGGAAAACACTGCCTATGCCCATTACGAAGTGCTCTTGCTGGCCCAGGGCAGTCAGAGCCCGGAGATCGATGCCTGGCTGTCGGGCGTCGAGCAACTGGGTGAGGAACGCATGCGGGTGCTGCGTTTCCCCACGCTATCCCATGAGGCCCTGTGTAATCAGGCGGTGGCCCAGGCCCGTGGCGACATGCTGCTATGGCTGAGTGCCGGTGCCGGCCTGTTCGATCCGCTGTGGCTGCCGCAATTGCTCAATCACGCCCTGCGTCCGGAAGTCGGAGCGGTCAGTGGTCTGCTGATGAGCGCCGATGGCCGCGTGCGTCATGCCGGCCTGTTGCTGGGGCTGCAAGGCTCGGTCGGACGTCCTTTCGAGGGGCTCGCCTGTGAGGCGCGCGGCTATATGCAACGTTTGCAGATTGAGCAGAACTATTCCGCACTGAGTGGCGAATGCCTGATGCTGCGTCGTGAGCTGTTTATCGAGGTGGGCGGCTTTGCGCAGGAGCGCTCGCTGTCGCGTTGGGCGGATGTCGATCTGTGCCTCAAGGTGCGTCAGGCCGGTTATCTCAATGTATGGACGCCCAGGGCGCAGCTGTTGATGGATACGCACTGGCTGCCAGCGGCCCGAGCAGATGAAGAAGATGCTCTGTACAGCAAGTGGCTACCACTGCTGGCGCATGACCCCGCCTATAACCCGGGCCTGTCGTTACAGGCGGAGCAGGGCTTCAAGCTGGCCGAGCCGCAGCTGTCCTGGCGGCCTCTGCAGACCTGGCGACCACTGCCGACCGTTCTCGTGCATCCGGCGGATTTCTTCGGTTGCGGCCATTATCGGGTCATTCAGCCGCTGCTGGGGATGAAGCAGAAGGGGCTTGCCGAAGGTGTGCTCTCGACTGAGTTCATGTCGGTGGTCGATCTCCAGCGTTATGACCCCGAGGTGATTGTCCTGCAGCGGCAGTTTGGTGAAGCGAGCTTCGAGGCCATGCGTCGCATGAAGCTCTTCTCCCGTGCGTTCAAGGTCTATGAGCTGGATGACTACCTGCCAAATCTGCCGCTGAAGAATGCTCACCGCCTACACATGCCCAGGGATATTCTGAAATCCCTGCGCCGTAGTTTGTCCATGGTGGATCGTTTTGTTGTCTCCACTGAACCGCTGGCCGAGGCCTTTGCCGGGCTGCATGAGGATATCCGTGTGGTGGAGAACCGCTTGCCGGTCAGTTGGTGGACAGGGCTGCAGGCCGTGCGACGGGTAGGGCCGCGGCCGCGCGTGGGCTGGGCTGGCGGGGCGGGGCATGCGGGGGATCTGGATTTGATCGCCGATGTGGTGCGCGAGTTGGCCAATGAAGTCGACTGGATTTTCTTCGGCATGTGCCCGGACAGCATCCGTCCGTTCGTCAAGGAGGTGCATGGCGGCGTCGCTATCGAGTGCTATCCCCAGGCGCTGGCAGCGTTGAACCTGGATCTGGCCCTGGCTCCGGTTGAACAGAACCTGTTCAACGAGTGCAAGAGCAGCCTGCGTCTGCTGGAGTACGGGGCTTGTGGGTTCCCGGTGATCTGCAGCGATGTTGTCTGCTATCAGAATGATCTGCCCGTTACCCGGGTGAAGAACCGCTTTCGCGACTGGGTCGAGGCTATCCGCATGCATATCGCCGACCTCGATGCCAGTGCCCGGGCGGGCGACGCATTGCGTGAGCGGGTACTGAGTGACTGGATGCTTGATGGCGACAGCCTGCAGGGCTGGCTGCGTGCCTGGCAGCCGGATTAGCCACGGCGAGGGGCCTTAACCCCTCGACGGGGCATGCAGGCTTCATCGGTCACTCCAGCTGTTTGCTGCGCTGTAGGTTTGCCTCATGAGTCGTGTGGTGTCGTTCGTCTGCTCCTGGCCAATGGCTATTAAAGCTTTGCTCAGGACCGCCGATAGTCTGGATAGCTACCAGGGGAAAGCGAGCTGTTTCAGCTGCCTGTCAAGGCAAAAGAAAAAAATTCTCTTTCCTCCTAAAGCTTCGCTCACACAGGCCGATACAAAGTACGAATGCGAACTCAATGGCTGCCTGAGAACTGCAGAGTCGGGTTTCGCAGCCTCAGGCAAACAAGCTAGGTCCGATGGAGGACATACATCATGGCTCTTACAGTCAACACAAACATTGCTTCCCTGAATACTCAGCGCAACCTGAATACCTCTTCCAAAGCCCTGGATGTGTCCTTGCAGCGCTTGTCCACTGGTTCGCGTATCAACAGCGCCAAAGACGATGCTGCCGGTCTGCAGATTTCCAACCGCCTGAGCAGCCAGATCAACGGCCTCAATGTAGCGGTGAAGAACTCCAACGACGGCATCTCCATGGCGCAGACTGCTGAAGGTGCACTGCAACAGTCCACCAGCATCCTGCAGCGCATGCGTGACCTGGCTCTGCAATCGGCCAACGGTTCGAACAGCGATGAAGAGCGTAGTGCTCTGAACTCGGAAGTGGTCGAGCTGAAAAAGGAACTCAACCGTATTTCCAACACCACCACCTTCGGTGGCAAGAAACTGCTGGACGGCTCCTTCGAAACCACCACCTTCCAGGTAGGTAGTGCTGCGAACGAAACCATCAGCGTCAACATCGATGAGATGAGCACTGACTCGCTCGATGGCCGCTTCTATGAAGGCGACGTCTCGGCAACTACCGGTACTGCTACGGCTTCCGGGACCGCGACAGTGTCCATGACTGTCGGTGGCAAGACCGTCACCGTGAGTGCTGAAATCGCCAGCGGTGCAACCGCTATCCAGGCTGCACGTGCTCTGGGCGCTGCGATCAACGATGCCAACCTCGGGGTCGGTGCTTTTGTTAACGATGACGGTTCGATGAACATCATCTCGCAAGAGGAAAACGGTGCTAACGACCTGACCGCTCTTTCCTTCAGCGGCGCTCCGGCTGGCATTACTGCAGGTTCTTATACTGCAGCCACTGCGGTGACCACTGACGCGATCTCTGACATCAATGTCAGCACCGTGCAGAGCTCCCAGGAAGCGGTACTGGTGATTGACCAGGCGATTCAGACCATCGACTCGCAACGGGCATCGCTCGGTGCTGTGCAGAACCGCTTCGAGAACACCATCGGCAACCTGCAGAACATCGCAGAAAACGTCTCGGCAGCTCGTGGTCGTATCCAGGATACTGACTTCGCCGCAGAAACGGCTAACCTGACCAAGAACCAGATCCTGCAACAGGCAGGTACTGCGATTCTGGCCCAGGCCAACCAGTTGCCGCAGGCAGTGCTTAGCCTGCTGGGCTAAGTCAGGGGCAGCGCTGATGGGAGGATGGGGTGACCCACCCTCCCATTACCTCATTGTGAGGAATAAAGTATGGACATCGGTTCGATACGCGATTCGTCAAGATCAGGGGTTTCCCCTGCAGACACGGCCAGGGCCAAATCGGCCGAAGCCTCTGCGGCGGATAAAGAATCCTCTAGTGTGCTTGCGGCAGCCAGGCAGGCCAGTGAGAGCAAGGGGGCAGAGAAACCTGCGACCCGGGCCGAGCTGGAAAAGGCCATGAGCAATATCCAGGAATTTGTGCAGTCCGTGCGCCGCGACATTAACTTTTCGCTGGATGACGGCAATGGCCGTGTGGTGGTCAAGGTGACCGACGCAAACTCCGGCGACGTCATTCGTCAGATTCCCTCCGAGGAAGCACTCAAGCTCGCCGAGAACCTGTCCGAAGTTCGCAGCCTGTTGTTCCAGGCGGAGGCGTAAACTGCTGGCATGAAACTTGTTTACCACTCTGGTAACAGGAATAGGGTGTCAACCCTTTGGCGAGGCTAAGAACATGGCAGGTATTACGGGTATTGGTTCCGGCATCGACATCGATGCCATCGTCAAGGCGAGTGTTGCAGCTGAGCGGGCCCCCAAGGATGCGCAGCTAAATCGTCTGGATAAAACCACCACCACCAGACTGACCGCGCTGGGGACATTGCGCGGTGCCTTGAGCGAGTTTCAGACCGCTCTCAAGGCACTCAAAGCCCCAAGCCTGTTCGATGCGCGCAAGGCGACATCATCCGATACTGCGCGGCTTACCGCGACTGCATCGAACACCGCCCTGGCCGGCACCTACTCCGTCGAAGTCATGCAGTTGGCAAGCGCCAGCAAGATTGCCTCGGGTTCTGTCCCTGGCGACTCCAGCGCTACCTTTGCCAGTGGTGGCAAGCTGACCATTTCCCTGGGCAGTGAGAATTTCGATGTAGATGTCGCCGAAGGCGCAAGCCTTAAGGATGTGCGCGATGCGATCAATACCAAGCTCAAGGAGCAGGGTATCAGTGCCAATATTGTCACTGACCCCGCGGGCAATACCTCGCGCCTGGTGCTCTCCTCGGACAAAAGCGGTGCGGGCAACGACCTGGCTCTGGCTGCCACCGGTGCCGACCTGCAGGCGTTGGTGACGGACATGCCCGCGGCGCTTAGCGAGGCGAAAAACGCACAATTCAAGATCGACGGCCTGACGCTGGAAAGTGCCAGCAACAAGGTGACCGGGGTGATCGAGGGTGTCTCTTTCAATCTGCTCAAGGCCGAGGAAGAGAAAAGCTTTACCCTGACGGTCGGTGAAAACACCACGGCCGTAAAAGATAACCTCAAGAAATTCGTCGATGCATACAACAAGTTGATTTCGACCACATCCAGCCTGACCAGTGTGGTCAAGGTCGGCGAGAGCAGCGAGTTGCTCACCGGCGGGTTGGTAGGTGATGCGACCATTCGGAATCTGCTTAGCGGGGTGCGCACTGAGCTGACATCCAGTACTTCCGGCGGTCAGATAGGCTCGTTGGCTGAACTCGGCATCACCACACAGAAAGACGGCAAGCTGACAATCGACGACAGCAAGCTCGATACCGCTCTGTCGGAAAACTACGACGCAGTCGGGGCCTTTATCACCGGTGAGAATGGTTTGATGAGCCGTCTCGATGCCCGCGCCGATGGTTATAACAAGACCGGCGGTGTTCTGGAGCAGCGTATCAGTGGCTTGCAAAGAACCCGTGAAGACATCAAAGAGCAAAAGCTGGATCTGGAGACGCGTGTTGCTTCCATTCAGGCCCGTCTGTACTCCCAATACAATGCAATGGACAGCCTGGTGGGTCAGCTGAGTCGCACCAGCGACTGGTTGGCTGGTGCGTTGTCCAGCCTGCCCGGTGTCACCAGAAAGGATCAGTGATTTATGGCCAAGCCAATCGACACTTACAAGAAAGTTAAAACCAGCCAAGAGGTTTCCCAGTACCGCGCGGTATCCCTGTTGCTGGATGGCGCAATCGAGCGCGTATTGCTGGCGCGGCAGGCGCAAACTGAAGGGAATGTTGAGGTTCGAGGTTTGGCCGTTGGGGGCACCATTACTATCCTGGGTGTTCTGCAGGCGAGTCTGGATAAGCAACTCGGTGGTGAAATCGCTGAGAATCTGGATGCGCTGTACGACTATATGACCCGTCGTCTGGCCGGTGTTGCCATTGAGCAGGAGGCGAAAAACCTGGCTGAGGTCGAGTCGCTGCTACTGCAAATCAGGGACGCCTGGCTCGCCATCGGCCAGGAAGTAGAGCCTTCCGCCGGTTAAAATCGCTAAAGTTCTCGCAGCGTTCGCCGATACAGGAAATATCCGCACTATAAAGAACAGCGAGAGTTAACGATGAACGCGATGGCCGCCCTCAAGCAATACCAAGCTGTGAATACCCATGTTCAGGCTGTGGATGCCAGCCCCCATCGTCTGATCCAGATGCTGATGGAAGGCGGTCTTACCCGCATCGCTCAGGCGCGTGGTGCCATGGAGCGTCAGCAAACGGCGATGAAGGGCGAGTTGATCGGCAAGGCCATCGGTATCATCGGCGGTCTGCGCGCAGGTCTGAATCTGGAGCAGGGCGGTGAGGTAGCTGCCAACCTGGATCGTCTGTATGAATACATGGCCAATCGCTTGCTCGAAGCCAACGTGCAGAATGACATGGCACCGCTGGACGAAGTGGCGGGTCTGTTGCGTAATGTGAAATCCGGCTGGGATGTCATTGGCCAGTAATGACGTTTCAGGTCTGAGGAGTAGGTTCATGAGTTCATCCGTCCAGCGACTGCAAGAGACCGGCACTGCCTTGCGCACTGCACTGGCTACACAGGATTGGGCCGCCATCGGCGAGTTGGATCTGCAGTGCCGGCAGGCCGTGGATGAAGCCATGGTCGAGGCGTTAAACGATGAAGGGGCGTTGCGTGCGCGCATGCAGGAGCTGCTGGATCTTTATCGTGAGCTGGTCAGCGTGTGTCAGGCCGAACAGCAGCGGCTGGCCCGTGAGCTGGTGCAGTTGAATCAGTCCCACCAGGGGGCAAAGGTTTACCAGCTGTTCGGTTAATCCTACGCCTGCAGTTCGGGGCGCAATTATCTCTGTAACAGGGCGCGCTTGTGCGCCTACTCTCAGGTGGTCAGTTCTGGCCGCCTGCATCGATCAAATCCCTTCTTCGCTAGAACAGCGGCTTGGCTGTATATTCAGGCTGAGCAAAAAAATCACGTCATAAAATTGACTAATAACAGAAAATTGACTTAACTAGTGGCCAATTACTGGCGCTTGGCTGGGTGGTTTGAGGGTACCAGGCGCATTTTTTCACTCCAGGATTCGATAAATATTATGTGGCGTGAAACCAAGATTCTCCTGATTGACGATAACAACGAGCGCCGTCGAGACCTGACGGTGATCCTGAGTTTTCTCGGTGAAGACTATCTGGCCTGTGACAGCGCTAGCTGGCGTGAAACGGTGGCCGAGCTTGAGTCTAACCGCAGTGTACTGAGCGTGCTGTTGGGCGAAGTGCAGGTCAAGGGCGGCATACTGGAGATGCTCAAGCAGGTGGCGGCCTGGGATGAGTTCCTGCCGACGCTGCTGATCGATGGGCAGGTGGCCCCTGAATGGCCGGAGGAACAGCGCCGCAGTGTGCTGGCGACCCTGGATATGCCCCTGAGCTACAACAAGCTGCTCGACTCCCTGCACCGCGCCCAGGTCTACCGGGAAATGTATGACCAGGCCCGTGAGCGTGGCCGTCAGCGCGAGACCAACCTGTTTCGTAGCCTGGTCGGCACCAGTCGGGCGATCCAGCAGGTGCGGCAGATGATGCAGCAGGTCGCCGATACCGAGGCCAGCGTGCTGATTCTGGGTGAGTCTGGCACCGGCAAGGAGGTGGTGGCGCGTAACCTGCACTACCACTCCAAGCGTCGCGAAGCGCCTTTTGTGCCGGTCAACTGTGGCGCAATTCCGGCCGAGTTGCTGGAGAGCGAACTGTTCGGTCATGAGAAGGGGGCTTTCACCGGGGCCATTACCAGCCGTGCCGGGCGTTTCGAACTGGCCAATGGCGGCACCCTGTTCCTCGACGAAATTGGCGATATGCCGCTGCCCATGCAGGTCAAGCTGTTGCGTGTGCTGCAGGAACGCACTTTCGAACGGGTGGGCAGCAACAAGACCCAGAGCGCCGATGTGCGCATCATTGCCGCCACCCACAAGAACCTCGAGAAGATGATCGAGGACGGCACTTTCCGCGAAGACCTGTACTACCGCCTGAATGTCTTCCCGATCGAGATGGCCCCGCTGCGCGAGCGTATCGAGGATATCCCGCTGCTAATGAACGAGCTGATCTCGCGCATGGAGTTCGAGAAGCGCGGTTCGATCCGTTTCAACTCCGCCGCCATCATGTCGCTGTGTCAGCACGACTGGGCGGGTAACGTGCGCGAGCTGGCCAACCTGGTCGAGCGCATGGCGATCATGCATCCCTATGGGGTGATCGGCGTGGGCGAGTTGCCGAAGAAGTTTCGTCATGTCGATGACGAAGACGAGGGCCTGGTGGCCAGCCTGCGCGACGAGCTGGATGAGCGCGCCACCCTGATGGCCGGCTTGCCGGGTGTCGACTCGATGGCCATGCTGCCGCCCGAAGGGCTGGACCTGAAGGACTACCTGGGCAACCTGGAGCAGGGCCTAATCCAGCAGGCACTCGATGATGCCAGTGGTGTGGTGGCACGAGCCGCCGAGCGTCTGCGCATTCGCCGCACGACCCTGGTGGAGAAAATGCGCAAGTACGGTATGAGCCGCCGCGACGAGGATGGCCTGGACGATTAAGGCCAGCATGCCGGCGAAATCGTCAGTGACTTGGCGTTTGCCACCCCGATAAAGCCGAAGGTTTGACACTGTCTTCGGCTTTGTTTTTTAAGTTATTGAAATATAAAGATTATTTTTTAGGCACGGGTATTGCTATCTCTCTTGCAACTGACTGTCTGATGACGGCTCGCTGCGCGAGAGAGAATGATGAACACCCACCCTAAAACTCCCGAACAATCCGAAGCGGCTCCCGCGCCGGTCGAGCAGGCCAGCCGTGAGGGGCTTGAGCAGGCTTTTGCCCTGTTCAACCAGATGTCGACCCAGCTTAGTTCTTCCTACAGCATGCTTGAAGCCCGGGTTACCGAGCTGAAGGGGCAGCTGGCCCTGGTCAGCGCCCAGCGTATGCAGGAACTGGCCGAGAAGGAGCGCCTGGCTAACCGTTTGCAGAGCCTGCTGGATCTGCTGCCGGGCGGGGTTATCGTCATCGATGGCCAGGGGGTGGTGCGGGAAGCCAATCCGGTGGCGCGCAACCTGCTCGGACAACCCCTGGTGGGCATGCTCTGGCGTCAGGTGATTGCGCGCAACTTTGCCCCGCGCGAAGACGACGGCCATGAAATCTCCCTCAAGGACGGGCGGCGTTTGTCGATTGCCACCCGCTCGTTGCGCGCCGAGCCCGGGCAGCTGGTGTTGCTTACCGATCTGACGGAAACCCGCCGTCTACAGGATCAGTTATCCCGTCATGAACGTCTGTCCGCACTGGGGCGCATGGTCGCCTCCCTGGCCCACCAGATCCGTACCCCACTGTCGGCAGCCTTGATCTATGCCAGCCATCTGACTGAGCAGGTGCTGCCGGTCGAGCAGCAGCAGCGTTTTGCCGGTCGCCTGAAAGAGCGCCTGCACGAACTCGAGCACCAGGTGCGCGACATGCTGATCTTCGCCCGGGGCGAGTTGCCCCTGCCGGATCGCATCGCCCCTGGGGCGTTATTCGAGGCGCTGCGTGCTGCCGCCGAACCCCATGTGCAGGGCATGCAGGTGCGCTGGCAGTGCGATAGCCGCGAAGGCGAGCTGCTGTGCAACCGCGATACCCTGGTCGGCAGCCTGCTCAACCTGATTGAAAATGCCATCCAGGCCGCCGGGCGCGAGGCGCGGCTCAAGGTGCACCTGTACAGCCGCGGGCAAACCCTGCGTCTGTGCATCAGCGACGATGGGCCGGGTATCGACCGCGCCACCCTGGCGCGCCTCGGCGAACCCTTCTTTACCACCAAGACCACGGGGACCGGGCTCGGCCTGGCGGTGGTCAAGGCTGTGGCGCGCGCGCATCAGGGCGATGTGCAACTGCGCTCGCGTCCGGGACGCGGTACCTGCGCCATTTTGACGTTGCCGCTGCTTGGCGCGACGCACCCCTTGATTCAGGAGTAAACAGCGATGGCTGCCAAAGTTTTGCTGGTCGAAGACGACCGCGCCTTGCGCGAGGCGCTGGCCGATACCCTGTCGCTGGGCGGGCATGCCTTTCGTGCGGTGGACTGTGCCGAAGCGGCCCTGCTGGCGATTGCCGAAGAACCCTTCGGCCTGGTGGTCAGCGACGTGAATATGCCGGGTATGGACGGCCATCAGTTACTGGCGCAGATCCGCCAGCGCCAACCGCAGTTGCCGGTGCTGTTGATGACCGCCTATGGCGCAGTGGAGCGGGCGGTGGATGCGATGCGCCAGGGGGCGGCGGATTATCTGGTCAAGCCATTTGAGCCCAAAGCCCTGCTGACGCTGGTCGACCGACATGCGCTGGGCCGTCTGAGCGCGGCGGAGCAGGATGGTCCGGTGGCGGTTGAGCCGGCCAGCGTGCAGTTGCTCGAACTGGCCAAGCGGGTGGCGCAGAGCGATTCCACCGTATTGATCAGCGGCGAGTCCGGTACCGGCAAGGAAGTGCTGGCGCGCTACCTGCACCAGCAATCGCCGCGGGCCAGCAAGCCCTTTATCGCGATCAACTGTGCGGCGATTCCCGACAATATGCTCGAGGCCACGCTCTTCGGTCATGAAAAGGGCGCCTTTACCGGCGCTATCGCCAGTGCCCCGGGCAAGTTCGAGATGGCCGAGGGCGGCACCATTCTGCTCGATGAGATTTCCGAAATGCCCCTGGGCCTGCAGGCCAAGCTGCTGCGGGTGCTGCAGGAGCGTGAGGTGGAACGGGTTGGCGCGCGCAAGACGATCACCCTGGATATCCGCGTGCTGGCCACCAGCAACCGCGACCTGGCCGGCGAAGTGGCGGCGGGGCGCTTCCGTGAGGATCTTTACTATCGCCTGTCGGTATTCCCTCTGGCCTGGCGACCCCTGCGCGAGCGCCCGGCGGACATAGTGCCACTGGCCGAGCGCTTGCTGGCCAAGTACGTGAAGAAGATGAATCACGCGCCCATCCGCCTGTCGGCCCAGGCGCAGCAGAGCCTGGTCAGCCATGCCTGGCCGGGCAACGTGCGCGAGCTGGACAATGCCATTCAGCGGGCGCTGATCCTGCAGCAGGGCGGTTTGATCCAGCCCCAGGACCTGTGCCTGTCGGCTCCCATCGGCGCGGCACTGTCGTCGGTGCCGCAGCAGCCGATGCTGGCGGTGGTGCCCAATGCGGCTAGCGCGGCGGTGGAGATGCCGTCGGCCGAAGTCGGTGCTTTGGGCGACGATCTGCGTCGGCATGAGTTTCAGATGATCATCGACACCCTGCGTGCCGAGCGCGGCCGCCGCAAGGAAGCCGCCGAACGCCTGGGCATCAGCCCGCGCACCCTGAGGTACAAACTGGCGCAGATGCGTGATGCGGGTATGGATGTGGAAGGTTATCTGTTTGCCAGCTGAGCTGCCCAGCAGCTAGCCCGGATGCAGTTCGGGAGTAGATGGGGGGCATGGATTTGGCTATGTCCCCGCTCTGTGTTGCGTTCAGGCGCACGCTGCATAAGTGTGAGGGGGCCTGATTTTGTAGGGGAACGCGAAGCCGCTAGGCCGTGCGCACCAAGAGTCCGCAGTCGGCCCAGGTGCGCACGGCGCACCCTACCTATTGCGGCCTCTGCAAGCAGTCCCATTCTTCTCCAAGCACCCATCCAACACGTAATTGGTCGATCGCCATAGATTTCCCGGATTTATCCGGGTTACGAGGTGCGCTTGACCGCCGCCATGGGCCGCTCTACGGTTTATCTGACCACGGCATCGGTGCCCCCAGCAGGCGGCCCATGGCTCCGTACAGGCCCAGTTCCTTGAGCACTGCAAGCTCGCCCTCGGTTTCCACCATTTCGGCGATCAGCGGCAGGTCGATGCTGTTGGTGGCGCGAAATACCGCCTCGATAAACATGCGTTTGTCGCTTTCTAGGTCGATGGCGCGGATATAGGTGCCATCGATCTTCAGGTACGCCAGGCCCAGATGGGTCAGGTTGCCGATCAGGCTGAAGCGCCCGCCAAAATGCTGCAGGCCCAGGCTGAAACCGGCCGCGCGGATGGACTGGCTGAGGCTTTCCAGCTCGGCGGCCGGCGGCAGGTGGCGCTCATCCACTTCCAGCGTGAGCAGGGGGGCCTGCTGCGGGTGCTGCCTGAGTATTTCCAACAGGCGCTTGAGGCTGTTGGGTTCGCGCAGTGTTGTCGCCGACAGGCTCAGCGCCAGTGGTTGCGGGTGCTCGGCCAGGTGTATCAGGCTGTGTTCGAGCATGGCCAGGTCGAAGCGTGCGGTCCAGCCCAGGCGTTCGATCCAGGGCAAAAAGCGCCCGGCGGCGATGGCCTCGCCCTGTGGGTCGAGCAGGCGGGCGAGGACCTTGTGGTGCAGCACCCGGCTGCGGTCGGCGCACTGGGTCACCGCCTGGAAATACAGCTGCAGCTTGCCCTGACGCAGGGCATCGTCGATCCAGGCCCGCCACTCATGCAGCCCCTGGCTGGGCTGGGCGTTGTAGTCGTCCAGGCGTACCCAGTCGCGGCTCGGGTCATTCTGCGCCTGGGCCAGGGCCTGGTCGGCACGGCCGATCACCTGGCTGGCCTCCTCGCCAGGGCGGAAGGCGGCGATGCCCATATGGGCCACCGGGGTGCAATCGCTCGCGCCGGTCTGGCGCAGACTCTCCAGGCCGCTGTGCAGTTCGCCGGCGAGCAGGTCGGCTTCTTCGCTACCAAGGCCGGGGGCAAGCAGGCTGAATTCGCCGCCGCGGCTGCGCGAGGCCAGCCAGTCGGCGCGGGTGGCCTGGCCGAGCAGGCGTTTGAGCAGTTCGCCGATGGCCGCGATCAGGGCATCGGTGCGCTGGCCGCCCAGGCGCTGGTTGAGGCCGGCCAGGTCGTTGACCCGCAACAGCAGCAGATAGCCTTCAGCGTGCTGTTCGGAAACCACCAGCTGGTTGGCCAGGCGGATGTCGAACAGGCGGCGGTTGGCCAGGCCGGTGATGCTGTCCTGGTAGGCTTCCTCGCGCAGTTTCTCGCTACGTGCGGCTTCTTCGGCGAACAGGGTCTTGAGCTTTTCCACCATCTGGTTCATGGCGGTGACCACCCGCTTGAGTTCCGGGGTGCGCGGCACCTTGGGCAGGGTCATAAATTCGCGGCGGGTAATCGCCTGGGCCTGTTGCACCATATTGTCCAGCGGACGCAGTTGGGTGCGCAGCAGCCAGCCGCCGAGAATGGCGCTGACCAGGCCGCACAGCAGCAGCCAGAGCAGGCTGCCGATGGCGCTGTCCCAGAGTTTGGCCAGGGCGAACTGCGGGTGGCTCAGCACTTCGACCCGCGCGGCCTGTTCCCAGCCGCGCATGATCAGGGCGTCGCCGCCCTGGGGCTGCAGGTTGACCAGCTCGCTGAACCAGGGCGGCACGCTGTCCGTGACTTCGTCGCTGCTGCGCTCGACTATGACCTCGTCGGTGGGGATGCGCACCACGCGGATGCTGGTGAAGTAGCCGCTGTCGAAGATCGAACTGACCATCAGCTCGATCATCGCCGGGTCGTCGACATGGGGCGTCATCGACAGCCCCAGGGCGGTGGCGGCGTCCTGGGCATGGGAGCGCAGTTGGCTGATCAGCTGTTCCCGCGAGCTCTCCACCCCGGCGATAAAGCTGCCGGTAAAGGCCACCACCAGAAACAGGCAGATGGCGAGAAATAGCTGCTTGAGTAAAGACATGGTGTTCCTCCTAGCCTTCGCCGATGGCGAAGCCCTCCGCGCGCATTTTTTTCAGGATGTCCTGCCAGCGCGAGAGCTTCTTGGTGTCGCTCTTCTTGCTGCTGGAGCCGGGCAAATACAGCCCCTCGGCATTGAAGGCATAGACCGGCAGCAGGTCTTTGCGCTGCGAGGCCGGCTTGATCTGGTTGATCAGATTGTCGAGGACCAGGGGTTCGGCGCTGGGGCTGGCGTAGTAGGTCAGCACCATATGCGCCTGGTTGTAGTTGAGCGCCTTGACGTAGGTGATACGCAGCTTGTCGCTGGGGATGCCGAGGCGGCGCAGGGTGAAATACTTGGCGATGGAGTAATCCTCGCAATCGCCCGCCCCCTTGATCAGCATCTCGATGGGCGTTGCCCAGTAGTCGTTGACGTTCCACAGGCGGATATCGTCGACAAAGCGGATCTGCCGGTTGAAGAAGCGGTTGACCTCGCTGAGCTTGTCCTGCTCGGTCAGCTGATCGCTGCTCTTGATCAGCGCCTCCCAGGCCTGGATCCGCTGCCTGGCTGCGCCCAGGTTGCCGTAGCGGCTTTCGGCATTGCTCAGGATCAGGCCGAAGTCCCAGTTGGCCAGGGCACTGCTCAGCCCGACCAGCAACACCAGCCCGAGCAGCAGCATCCTGTGCAGGCGTTTCGGCCATCCATGGGTGGGCTGACGTGGCTGCATGTACCGCGCCTCGGTCAAAGATGGGGAAAGTCTAGGCCTTACTTGGGCATTCTGCCGGGCGCGAGAAGAGGGTTAGCGCCGGGTCGGGTCTGCAGGCCTGGCCAGGGTCTTCTGCTTGAGAATATAGATGCTCACCAGCACGGCGCTGGTCAGCATAAACAGGCGTGCCCAGAACAGCGGCACCAGGTAGCTGGAGATGCCGATGCTCAGCCACATCAGGCCGATGGCGTAGACCTTGCCTTTGAGCGGGATGCCCTGACCTTCGAGGTAGTCGACTATCCAGGGGCCGAGCTGGCGGTGGTTGACCAGCCACAGGTAGAAGCGCCGCGAGCTGCGCATAAAGCAGGCTGCGGCCAGCAGCAGGAAGGGCGTGGTCGGCAGTACCGGGAGGAAAATACCTATCACCCCGAGCGCCACGCTGAGCCAGCCGATGGCCAGCAGGGCGTAGCGCGCAGCGGGGTTGCGCAGTATGCGGATATCCCGCGCCATGCCTATGGCGCGATCTTAATGATGGCGCGGCTTGAGCAGCGCCGGCTTCTCTTCCGGGGCGTTGCACAGCAGGAACAGGGCGGTCAGCAGTTCCGGGATCTGCTCGACCATGCTGTCGACCAGGTCGCGATCCTGGGCGATTTCGGCGAACTCGGGCTGTTCGTCGAACAGGCCGGAGGCGACCATGATCGGCAGCAGCAGCTCGCTGACTTCGTCTTCGGCGTCGTCGAACCAGGCGGCTTCGCGCAGGAACACCCCTTCCATAAAGCCGATACACCAGCCGCGCAGGTCGGAATCGTCGGGATCTTCACCCAGATCGAGTTCGCAGGGCACTTCCGGGTCATCGTCGCTGGCCAGTTGGCGGGCGATATGGCTTTGCAGCTGCACCAGCGTTGCTTCGACTTCTTCGCGCTCGGCGTCGCTGCGGTAATGCGGTGGCTCGGAGAACAGCGCGTCGATCCATTCACGCTCGGGCACTTGGTCCGGGCAGATCGACAGCGCGGTCAGGTAGCCGTGGGCGGCGATGTAATCCAGTGCCTCTTCATGCAGCTCATCAGCATCGAGGAAGGCTTGCAGGCGGGAGAGTTGCTCGGCGAAGGACATCGGGGGGCTACCTTGAAAGAGTAAACGAGGATGGATTCTAGTCTAGCGCGACTTGAGCGGCCATAGCTCGCGCTAAAACCACGGGCACCGCCGGTCTTGACGCTGTTACAGATGCAAAGCCTGCCAGGGCGAGCAGTTGCGTATAATGCGCCGCTCGCTTTGGAGACCCACCATGCTCGATCACGCACAACGCATCCTGAAAGACGTTTTCGGCTACGACAGCTTCCGTGGCCGTCAGGGCGCGATTATCGAGCGGGTGGCCGGCGGCGGCGATGCCCTGGTGCTGATGCCGACCGGCGGCGGCAAGTCGCTGTGCTTCCAGGTCCCGGCCCTGCTGCGTGAAGGCCTGGCGGTGGTGGTTTCGCCGTTGATCGCTCTGATGGACGATCAGGTCGCCACCCTGGATGAGCTGGGCGTGGCCGCGGTGGCGCTGAACTCCACCCTGGGTGCCGACGAGCAGCGGCTGATTGCCGAGCGGATTCAGCGCGGCGAGATCAAGATGCTCTACCTGGCCCCCGAACGGCTGGTGCAACCGCGCATGCTGAGCTTTCTGCAGAACCTCGACATTGCCCTGTTCGCCATCGACGAGGCGCACTGCGTGTCGCAGTGGGGCCATGACTTCC